>JBJMGQ010000296.1:0-10832 GCA_045807845.1 Pyrinomonadaceae bacterium
AAATCCCTGATAGCGAAGTCGAAGCGGCCACAGAAGTTCTCTTCGCGCGCCTACACGCGCTGCGAGCGTTGCGGCCGCCCCCGCGGCTACCTGCGCAAGTTCAAGCTGTGCCGCATCTGCTTCCGCGAGTTGGCGCTGCAAGGTCAGATACCGGGCGTCGTCAAGTCGAGCTGGTAGTTTCCGAGTTTCATCGACAGTAGTCGGCCGGCGCGTGGGGCGCGGGCCGAAACCTGGCGAGTTGAGGTGGAGTTTAAAGAGTAATGACTGATCCTATTGCCGACATGCTGACGAGGATGCGCAACGCCATCGCGGCGAAGCACTCGCGCGTTGACATCCCGGCGTCGAAGCTGAAGCTGGAGATCGCCCGCATCCTCAAGGAAGAGGGCTACATCAACAATTTCGTGGTCAAGGGTGAGGGCGTCAAGCGCACCATCCGCATCTTCCTGCGCTATGACGCGCGCGGCGCCTCGTCCATCACGCATCTTTCGCGCGTCTCGACGCCGGGAAGGCGCGTCTATATGGGCGCGACCGAAATCCCGAAGGTCTTGGGCGGCTACGGCGTCAACATCGTCTCGACCTCGCGCGGCCTCATGTCGGGCAAGCGCGCACGCCGCGAAAACATCGGCGGCGAAGTCTTGGCTGCAATCTACTAAACGATGAATGCTGAACGCTGAACGATGCACCGCCTTTCATTCCGCGTTCGTCGTTCATAGTTCAGCGTTAGGGGTTTTGTTATGAGTCGCATCGGAAAGAAAGTTATCGCGGTTCCGAAGGCCGTCACGGTGACGATCAACGAGGGCGCGCGCGAGTTGGAAGTGAAGGGGCCGAAGGGCACTCTGCGGACGCCGATCCCGGAGGGCGTCTCCTTCAAGCTCGAAGACGGGCAGTTGCAGGCCGAGCGCGCGTCGGATGACTTCCGCGCCAACCACGGTCTGGCCCGCGCGCTCGCCAACAATGCCGTCGTCGGCGTGACCGAGGGCTTCACGAAGCAGATGGACGTGGTCGGCGTCGGCTACAAGGCCGACATCCAAGGGCGCAAGATCGTCTTCTCCCTCGGCTACTCGCACCCCATCGAGTTCCCTCTGCCCGAGGGGATCGACGTGAAGGGCGAGCGCGTCGCGACCAAGGCTTCGATTCAGCAGTATCAGTTGACGCTGACGCTCTCAGGCATCGACAAGCAGAAGCTGGGGCAGGTCGCCGCCGAGATGCACGGCCTGCGCAAGCCCGACCCGTACAAGGGTAAAGGCGTGCGCTACGCCGACGTGCAGTTGAAGCTCAAGCCGGGCAAGACCGGTAAATAGTTTTCAAGTTTAGTCCCGCGGTTCTCCCGGAGAATCACCCCTCGCGAGCTATACGCGTCGGCATGCGCGGCGGCTAAAGGAGCGAAAAGGAAATGGCAAAGAAAGACAAAGCAGCGGTCAGAAGAGCGGTGCACACGCGCATCCGCCGCCGCGTGCGCGGCACGCAGGAGCGCCCGCGTCTGGCGATCTTCCGCAGCCTCAACCACATCTACGCGCAGGTCATCGACGACGAGCGCGCCGTGACCATCGCCTCGGCCTCGACGGTCGAGAAGGACTTGCGCGCGGGCACGGGCGGCAACATCGAAGCGGCGCAGCGCGTCGGTCGCGCGATTGCGGAGCGCACCATCGCGGCGGGCGTCGAGCAGGTCGTCTTCGACCGCGGGGGCTTTCGCTTCCACGGGCGCATCAAGGCTTTGACGGATGCGGCGCGCGAGGCGGGGCTCAACAAGAACGAGCGCGCCGAAGAGGCAGAAGGCGCAGAGGCGGGCGAAGGCGGTGCGGAGGCCGCGGCCTAAAGAGTTTCCGAAAGGTGAGCAATGCGACAACCGAGACAGAGAATTCAATCGCAGGGGCTTGACCTGACCGATCAGGTCATCCAGATCAACCGCGTGACGAAGGTCGTCAAGGGCGGCAAGAACCTCTCGTTCGCCGCGCTCGTCGTCGTCGGCGACGGCGCCGGCCACGTCGGCTTCGGCACGGGGAAGGCGCGCGAAGTCCCCGTCGCGATCAAGAAGGCCATCGAGGCGGCGAAGAAGAACTTGATTCGCGTGCCCCTCATCAAGAACACGCTGCCGCACCCCATCATCGGCGAGTTCGGCGCGGGGCGCGTCCTGATGAAGCCGGCCTCTGAGGGCACGGGCGTCATCGCGGGCGGGGCCGTCCGCGCGGTCATGCAGGCCGCAGGCGTCCACGACGTGCGCACGAAAGTGCTCGGCTCCGGCAACCCGCACAACGTCGTCCGCGCGACCTTCGACGGCCTCCTCAACATGAAGGATCCGTTCGAGGTGGCGCGCCTGCGCGGCAAGCAGGTCGAAGAGCTGTAAAGCCGTTCACGGTTAGCGAGGTTTGAGAAATGGCTGAAGAGAAGAAGCAGCAGGACGGCGGGAAGATTCGCATCCAGTACTACCGGAGCGCCATCGGCTTCCCGAAGACGCAGAAAGAGGTCGTGCGCAGCGTCGGGTTCACGAAGCTCAACCAGATTCTTGAGCGCCCCGACACGCCCTCGATGCGCGGCGTTGTGCAGAAAGTCCCGCACCTGATTCGGATAATTGAATAGTTCTCAGTTTTTAGTTTTCAGTAAGAGCGTTGTTCCTGCTGAAAACCGAAAACCGAAAACTGCGAACGGAGTGAGCAATGGCTATCGGTCTGAACAATCTTAAGCCCGCCGCGGGCTCGACGCATAAGAAGAAGCGCGTCGGGCGCGGCCCGGGTTCGGGGCTCGGCAAGACGGCCGGGCGCGGCAACAAGGGTCAGAAGTCGCGTTCGGGCTACTCGGGCAAGGTCGGCTTCGAGGGCGGCCAGATGCCCTTGCAGCGCCGCCTGCCCAAGCGCGGCTTCACCAACATCTTCAAGAAGCAGTGGATTGAAGTAACGCTCGCCACGCTCGAACACTCGTTCGCGGCCGGCGACGAGATTACGCCCGCGTCGATGCACGAGCGCGGCGTCATCGCTAAGGGCAAGCGCGACATCGTCGTGCTCGGCACCGGCGAGATCACAAAGGCGCTCACCGTCTCGGCGCACCGCTTTACGAAGGGCGCGCGCCAGAAGATTGAGGCCGCGGGCGGCACCGTCAACGTCATCACGCCGCACCACAAGCCCGACGCCCTCGTGCCCGTCTCCGAGTAGGCCGGCCGTTGCGCCGTCTTGCCGCAGGTCACGGAAAGCAGACGCTGAGGACGCCGCAGAGGGCCGAGAACCCTCCCGAAGCGTCTTCAGCGTTGTTTTGCTAAAGAAGCTCTGTCGGCACTCAGCATTCAGCGTCAGCTTTGATATCATCTCAAGCTCCGACCGTTGAAATCCGGCTCGTTCGCCGACGACCGAAAAGCTGAATGCCGAACGCCGAAAGCTGAAAGCCATGGAAAAGTTCTTCGCCGCCGTCCGCAACATGTTCAGCGTGCCCGACCTGCGTAAGCGCCTGCTGTTTACGCTCGGGCTGCTGGCCATCTACCGCTTGGGCGCGCACATCACCGCGCCCGGCATCGACCGCGACCAACTCAAACGCGTCTGGCAGGAGGTCGGCTCCACGCTGCTCGGCGTGCTCGACCTCTTCTCCGGCGGGAACTTCCAGACCATCTCGGTCTTCGCGCTCGGCGTGACGCCCTACATCACCGCGACCATCATCACGCAGTTGATGACGACCGTCTTCCCGCAGCTCAAGCGCTTGCAGGAGGAGGGCGAGGCCGGCCGCCAGAAGCTCAACCAGTACAACCGTTATTTGACGGTCATCCTCTGCATGTTCCAGACCTTCATCGTCTCGCGCTGGCTTCAGGCCAACGGCGTCGGCGCCGAAGGGGTCGGCTTCATCCTGACGACGATGCTGACGCTGACGACGGGCACCATCTTCGTCATGTGGCTCGGCGAACAGATCACCGAGCGCGGCGTCGGCAACGGCGTCAGCTTGCTCATCTTCGCCGGCATCGTCATCGGCCTGCCCACGCGCGGCGTCCCGCAGGTGGTCGAGCGTCTGCGCAGCGGTGACACGTTCGCCGTCATCGGCGTCATTGCGATGGCTGCGGTGCTCGTCGGGTTGATTGCCTTCGTCGTCTTTGTCGAGTCGGCGCGGCGCAAGGTGCCCATCTCCTACGCCAAGCGACACGTCGGCCGCCAGCTCGTCGGCGGGCAGCAGACGCACATGCCCATCAAGCTCAACATGGGCGGCGTCATCCCCGTCATCTTCGCTTCGTCGGTTCTCGCCATCCCGCAGACGATCTTACAGTTCGTCCAGTTCGACCCGAACGTGCAGGACTGGCGCTTCCAGATTCACAGCTTCTTTCAGGGCTTCCACGGCGGCGACCCTTACTACGAGCTGATCTACCTGTCGCTCATCGTCCTGTTCACCTTCTTCTACATCACCATCATCTTCAACGTCGAAGAGGTGTCGGACAATCTGCGTAAGCATGGCGGCTTCATCCCGGGCATCCGTCCCGGCCGCAATACGGCCGAGTTCCTGAACACGATTCTGACGCGCCTGACGACGGTCGGCGCGCTCTACCTCGCGCTCGTCGCCTTCATCCCGCAGTTGATGCTCTCGGGCTTCAACGTCGGCCGCCTGCCGTTCTTCGGAGGCCGCGTCGAGGAGTTCGTGACGGGCACGCCGGGGTTGGGTTGGATACCGCACGGCATGGGCTACCAGTTCTACTTCGGCGGCACGTCGCTCCTGATTCTGGTCGGCGTCGCCATGGACACCGTCGCGCAGATCGAGTCGCAGCTCGTCATGCGCAACTACGAAGGCTTCTTCGGCCCGGGCAGCCGCCTGCGCGGTCGCAGGAGTTAGGTGGAATTTTTGATTTGCGATTTTTGATTTTTGATTGAGTACCCGGGGCGCATCCTTAAATCGCAAATCAAAAATCGCAAATCAAAAATTCTCTATGTCGAAGATCATCGTCCTCATGGGTGCGCCGGGTGCGGGGAAGGGGACGCAGGCGCGCCTGCTGCAAGAGCGTAAGGGGCTGCCGCAGATTTCGACGGGCGATATGTTCCGCTCGCTCCTCAAGACGGAGACGCCGCTCGCCGAAGAGCTGCGCCCCATCCTGAGCGCGGGCAAGCTCGTCCCCGACGAGTTGACGATGCGCATCGTCAGCGAGCGCACGGCGCAGCCGGACTGCCGCGCGGGCTACGTCCTCGACGGATATCCGCGCACGACCACGCAGGCCGAGACGCTCGAAGGGCTCGCCGCCGAGCAGGGACACGCGCTCCTCGCGGTGCTGGTGGACGTGCCGTTCCGCATCCTTGAAAAGCGCACGACCGGAAGGCGCAACTGCCCGGTCTGCAACGAGATTTACAACGTCTACTCGAAGCCGCCGAAGATGGCGGGCGTCTGCGACAACCATCCGGACGTGCAGCTCATCCACCGCGCCGACGACTATCCGGAGACGGTCAAGACGCGGCTTGAAACTTACGAGCGCCAGACGCAGCCGCTGCTTGAATACTACGAGCGCAGCGGCCGCCTCCGCCGCGTGGACGGCGCCCGCGACGTTGAAGCAATCTACGCGGACATTGAGAAAGTAGTAAACGGTGAATAGTAAATGGTACATGGATTAAGGCAGCTTCCATTCATCATTCATCATTCACCATTCACCATCGAATGATTATCGGTAAGTCGAAAAGGGAGTTGGAGAAGATGCGGGCGGCCGGGCGGCTCGTGGCCGAGGTGCGCGAGGCGCTGCGGCGGATGGTGCAGCCGGGCGTCTCCACGCTCGAACTCGACATGGAGGCCGAGAGGATGATCCGCGACGCGGGCGCGCTGCCGACCTTCAAAGGCTACCACGGCTTCCCCTTCTCGATCTGCGCGTCGGTCAACGAGCAGATCGTCCACGGCTTCCCCTCTGCCTACGAGTTGCAGGAGGGCGACATCTTCTCGCTCGACTGCGGCGTCACGCTCGGCGGCTTCGTCGGCGACACAGCCACCACGGTGCCTGTGGGTAAGGTGGACGAAGACCGACTCAAGCTCATCCGCGTCGCCGAAGAATGTTTGGAGCGCGCCATCCAGCAGTGCCGGCCCGGCAACCATCTAGGCGATTTGGGATGGGCCGTGCAGGAGCACGCGGAGGCGCACGGCTACGGTATCGTGCGCGACTACGTCGGCCACGGCATCGGCAGAAAAATGCACGAAGACCCGCAGATTCCGAACTACGGAAAGCCGGGCACCGGCATCAAAATACGTTCCGGCTACGTCTTCGCCATCGAGCCCATGGTCAACATGGGCACGCACAAGACCAAGACGCTCAAGGACGGCTGGACGGTCGTCACCCTCGACGGCCGCCCCTCGGCGCACGTCGAGCACACGGTCGCCGTCACCGAGGAGGGCCCGGAAATCCTGACTCGCGTGGCCGAGGCGTCGGCGCCCCCGCCGCAGGCCGCGCCGGCCAGCGCTTGAAAGGGCGAGGGGAGCCCGCGCCGCTTGGAGGCGGGCGGGTAAGTGTGTTATTATTCGCAGTTTGCCAGCCTAGGCAGGTTTTGAGCTAGAGAGACTCGCAGGGCTATGGCGAAAGAAGAAGCGATAGAGGTGATGGCAAAGGTCGTCGAGACGCTGCCAAACGCCATGTTTCGCGTCGAGTTAGAGGACAGTAAGCACCAGGTGCTCGCGCACGTCTCGGGCAAGATGCGCAAGAACTTCATACGCATTCTGCCGGGCGACCGGGTGCTGGTCGAGCTTTCGCCGTACGACCTGAACCGCGGGCGCATCACGTACCGCTACAAGTGACCCGGTGAGCGCCGGAAGAGGTGAAGTGAGATGAAGGTTAGGGCTTCGGTCAAGAAGATGTGCGACAACTGCAAGGTCATCCACCGCAAGGGCGTGGTGCGCGTGATCTGCACCAACCCCAAGCACAAGCAGCGCCAGGGGTAGGCGGACTTTTGATTTAAAGACTCGGAGATAGAAATAAGATGGCTCGTGTAGTCGGCGTTGACCTCCCGGTTAACAAAAGAATCGGAATCGGACTGACGTACATCTACGGCATCGGCCGCTCGCGCGCTGCCTCCATCCTTCAGGAGGCCGACGTCAGCGCCGACACCCGCGTGCGCGATCTGGACGAGGCGCAGTTGGGCCGCATCCGCCAGACCATCGAGGCGCAGGGCGAGGTCGAGGGCGACCTCCGCAAGCGCGTCCAGATGGACATCAAGCGGCTGATGGACATCGGCTGCTACCGCGGCCTGCGTCACCGCCGTGGGCTGCCCGTCCGCGGCCAGCGCACCCACACTAACGCGCGCACCCGCAAAGGCCCGCGCCGCGCCACCGTCGCCAAGAAGAAGGCGCCGGGCAAGAAGTAAACCACAGTAGTCGGTGGCCGGTGGCCAGTAGTCAGTGGAAAGCTGACCGCCGGCCGCCACTACTGACTGCTGGCTACTGTCTACTGACTACTGTTTTATGGCAAAAGCGACAACCGGCAAGAAGAAGACCTTCCGCAAGAAGGAGAAGAAGAACATCCCCGTGGGGATCGTGCATATTTCGGCGTCGTTCAACAACACGCTGATCTCGATCACGGACACGGAGGGGAACCTCGTCGCGCAGTCCAGCTCGGGCGCGCGCGGCTTCCGCGGCTCGCGCAAGGGCACGCCCTTCGCCGCGCAGCAGGCCGCCTACGAGGCCGCGAACAAGGCCAAGGAGGTCGGGATGCAGCAGGCCGAGGTGCACGTCAAAGGCCCGGGCGGCGGCCGCGAGTCGGCCATCCGCGCCATCAACTCGGCGGGCATCCGCGTCACGACCATCCGCGACACGACGCCCATCCCCCACAACGGCTGCCGCCCGCCGAAGCGGCGGCGTGTTTAGTTCTTAGTTCTCAGTTTTTAGTTTTCGGCGAAGGCGGGTACGCTCGGCCGAAAACTAAACACTCAAAACAGTTCATTAACCTAAAGGACGAAGGGCCGGACGCCGTGTCGGCGCGCGGTCTGTAAACTTTTCCGTCTGACATTTAGACCGGAGGCAAAAAAGAGTGGCTAGGTATCGTAGTGCGGTGTGCCGTCTGTGCCGCCGCGAAGGCGCGAAATTGTTTCTGAAGGGCGACCGCTGCTTCAAGCCGTCCTGCCCGATTGAGAAGCGCGGCACGCAGCCGCCGGGGCAGCACGGCAACTCGATGCGCCGCGGCAAGGCGCTGCAAGGGTACGGGCTCCAGCTCCGCGAGAAGCAGAAGGTCAAGCGCATCTACTTCGTGCTCGAAGGGCAGTTCCGCAACTACTTCGAGCGCGCGGCGCGCATGAAGGGCATCACGGGCGAGAACCTCTTGAGCCTGCTCGAACGGCGGCTTGACAACGCGGTCTACCGCGCGGGCTTCGCCACCTCGCGGCGCCAGGCGCGCCAGCTCGTCAACCACGGGCACGTCGAGGTTAACGGGCGCAAGGTCGACATCCCCAGTTTCCAGGTCAAGGCCGGCGACACCGTCAGCATTAAGGAGTCGAGCCGCCACAACGCCCACGTCGAGGGCGCCTGGCAGACGGCCGGCGGGCGCGGCCGCCCGAACTGGATCGTGCCGGCCGACGGCGCCGAGATGAGCGCGCGCGTCGTGACGCTGCCCGTCCGCGACGACGTGGATCGCTCCATCAACGAGCAGCTCATCGTCGAGCTTTACAGCAAGTAACGCGAAGCGTCCCCGGCGGCGCGCGCACCGAGGCTTTCTCGCAGGGCCGCGGGCGCGTGTCGCCTACACGCATTTGGTTGCCACTTTTCATACGAAGGTTTTCGACTATGGCAATGGATCAACACAACCTCTGGACGGGTTTTCAGATGCCGCGCCGCCTCGCCGTCGAGGGCGAGACGCTGACCGAGCGCTACGGGCGCTTCTCCGCGCAGCCGTTCGAGCGCGGCTTCGGTACGACCATCGGTAACTCCCTGCGCCGCGCGCTGCTCTCTTCCATTGAGGGCGCGGCCATCACCGCCGTCAAGATCGAGGGCGTCGAGCACGAGTTCTCCTCCATCCGCGGCGTGGTCGAGGACGCGACCGACGTCATCCTCAACCTGAAGCAGATTCCGTTCAAGCTCCACGGCACCGAGGCCAAGACCCTGACCATCCACCGCGACGGCGCGGGCGAGGTCACGTCGGCCGACATCGAGCACGACGCCGACATCGAGGTGCTCGACCCGAACGTTTACATCGCGACCGTCAGCGAGGGCGGCTCGCTCACTATCGAGATGCGCCTCAAGCGCGGCCGCGGCTACGTCACCGCCGAGCGCAACTTCGACGAGGACTTGTCGCTCGGCTACATCCCGATTGACTCCGTCCACACGCCGGTCAAGAAGGTGAACTACACGGTCGAGGCCGCACGTCTCGGGCAGAACACCGAGTTCGACAAGTTAACCATCGAGGTCTGGACGGACGGCTCGGTCAAGCCGGACGATGCCATCGGGCTCGCCGCGAAGCTGATCAAGGATCACATGCAGATCTTCATCAACTTCGAGGAGGACACCGATGAGTTCGCCTACCAGAACATCGAGCGCCCGCCGCTGCCGCGCAACGACGTGCTCGACCGCTCGGTGGACGAGCTGGAGCTGTCGGTCAGGTCGTACAACTGCCTGAAGAACGCCAATATCCGCTCGATCCGCGACCTCGTCCAGCGCAGCGAGCGCGAGATGCTCGCGACGAAGAACTTCGGCAAAAAGTCTTTGAACGAGATCAAGGAGATTCTGCACGGCATGGGGCTCGACTTCGGCATGGCCTTCGATGAGCAGGGCAACCCCATCCCCGGCTCCGGCGGCTCGGACATCGACCCCAGCGAGTACCCGGACGACGACGAGGACAACGAGTAAATGAAATGATGAATGATGAATGCGGAGTGATGAACGTTAACCGCTCCGCTTTCGTCATATTCATCCTTCATCGTTCATCATTCATTATTTAGGAATTTGTCATGCGACACTTGAATGCACATCGGAAACTCGGGAGGACGAGCGAGCACCGCATGTCGATGCTGCGCAACCTCGCGACCTCGCTGATCAACGCGCGCGACGAGCGCATCATCACGACCGTGCCGAAGGCGAAGGAGCTGCGCCCCTTCGTCGAGCGCGTCATCACGCTGGCGAAGCGCGCGGGCGCTCTGACGGGCGACGACGCGACCGTGCAGTCGCTCCACCTGCGCCGCCAGGCGGCCGGCTTCTTCCACGCGGGCAACGCGCGCCGCTCCGAGGATGCCGCCCGCGGGCGCAAGCAGGCGGAGATACCGCGCACCGCGGGCGTCGCGGCCCTCAAGCGTCTCTTCGGCGAGTTGGGGCAGCGTTACGCCGAGCGGCCGGGCGGCTACACCCGCATCATTCGCCTGGGGCGGCGCGACGGCGACAATGCCGAGTTGGCCATCATCGAACTGGTCGATAACCCGCACGAGCGCGAGGCCGCCGACTCGAAGAAGGCGAAGTCGGCCGGCAAGAAGAAGTCCGCGAAGGCCGGCGGTAAGGCCGAGACCTCTTCGGCCGAGTCTACGAAGAAGACGTCCGGCGGCGGGCGCCGCTCGAAGAAAACCGAATCGACCGCGGCCGAGCAGGAGACGGAGTAGTCACAGCGGAAGGGCCGGCGCGCGCCGCGACCAGGACGCCAGAAGCTTTACCGGCGCGCGACGTAAAGAGAGAGCCCCGACGGCCCTTAGTTCGGAGAAGCCCCACGCGCCCGCCTCGCTCGGCAAGCGTCGGAGGGGCTTTTCTCTTGCGCGGGCCCGGCGGCCGGCGCTCAACTCCGGAGGCAGAAGATGAGCACGAGCGATCAGAACGAGGGGCGGCCGGGCGGCGGTGACGCCGGCACGGGAACGGCCGCCGCGCCGCAGCAGGCCGAGGGCGCGGGCGCCGAACGCGGCGCGCGCCACGGCCGCGGCCGTCGGGGCCGCAGCGGCGGC
>JBJMGQ010000297.1:0-5501 GCA_045807845.1 Pyrinomonadaceae bacterium
GACTGGCCCATGTACCGCGAGAACGTGATCGCCTCCGTCGCGGACGTGCAGAAGAAGAACGACCCACACGACAACGGCACCGTCCCCCACGCGTACCGCTGCTGGGTGGACGAGAAGGCGCTCAGCAACCTCAAGGGCAAGATACCGGACGCGACTTGGGCCAAGCTGAACGCGAAGGTCGGCAAGGACTACAACTCCGGAGCGCGTCTCTTCAAAGACGCGGGCATCGACTACGGCCAAGACCGTGCGGGCGACGCGCTCATCAAGGCCGAGCTTGAGCGCGTCAACCCCCTCTGGGTCTGGGAACGCTGGCCGGGCGGCGAACAGGGAATGATCTTTGAGGCGTGGCCCACGCCCGAAGACATCCAGCGCATCCTGCAAATCAAGAACTTCTACCTCTTCGGCAGCGGCCCCGACAGCAACCACTTCTTCGGCGCCTGCGAGAACATCCACAACCTCATCCATAACTTCTCGGGCGGCATCAACCCTTATGCGAAGGTGCCGGGCGAACTGGCGACGGGCTTCATGGTCTCACCCGGCACGACCGCGCGCGACCCGATCTTCTGGGCGCACCACGCCAACGTTGACCGCCTCTACTCGGAGTGGCAAAGGCTCAACCCCGGCGGCGGCCCCGACGACCCCGACGAAGTGCTCGCGCCGTGGCCCAATCACGTCTCGGACGTGGAGGCCATCAGCGACCTCGGCTACGAGTATATGAAGTCGTCCTACGTCTTCGAGACGAACAGCCAGTTGCCCATCGCGCGCTTCAAGTCGGCCGCCGCCACCGTCCACCCGGCCGTCCTCGCGAAACACAGCCGCGCCGAGATACGCCTGCACAAGGTTCAGTATTCGACCGCGGGCGGCGCCTTCGTCCGCGTCTTTCTCAACCAGCCCGACGCCGACGCCTCGACGCCGACGCAGGGCAACGACCACTTCGTCGCGCAGCTCGCCACCTTCTCGGGCGATTGTATCGGCGGGCCCGGCCACTGCGACGTGCCTCCGGAGTCGCGCCGCAAGTTCGACATCCGGCCGCGCCATCGCAAGACGCCCAGCAACTTCCGCATCGACGTGACCGAAGCCATCAGCCGTTTGACGGCGCAGGGCGAGACAGACTTCCGGGTCAACCTCGTCGTGCTCGGCATCGACGGCCAGCCGAGGCCGAACGCGCTGTGGATGCACGGCGTCTCGTTGAACTTCAAGGACTAGGACGGCACATATTTCAGGAGAGCCCTTCGATGAGATTCAAGATTCACCCCGCCATCGGGATTGCGCGCGTCGGCGACAGCCCCGACGGCTTCTACATCGCGCCCGAGCAGGCCGGGCAACTGCCCTACGAGCCGAGCGACGACGGCAGCGATGCGCCCATCACGACCTTCAAGGACGCGCAACAACGCGTCAAGCGCCAAGCCGCGCGCTTCCGCCTCTACTCCTACGACGATGACCTCAAGCAGGGCAAGGAGGTTCAAGTCGGCGACGTAATCACGACCGTGTGGGTGAGGTCAGGGCAGTCTTCGAGCGGCCAGCTCGCCACCGGCGAGGTCGTGGACATCGAGTGGACGGCCTATCTCGCCAACAAGAAAGCGAGCTGGTACGAGTTCGAGCAGCTCGACGGCGAGCACGGCTACAGCTCCGGCCACAAGCTGCGCAACAGTGATGTCAAAGACGCGGACGCGCGCCAGCAGCTCATCATCGACCCGGGCCCCCAGACCGTCAGCCACACCGACAAGAAGCAGCGCACCGCACAGTTCGCGAAGGGTCAGAACCCCGGCTACACGCAGTCGTTCCCGCCGCCGCTTGCGCCCAACTCCATCGACACGCTCGGCGAGCTGAGGGCTATCCGGCAGGGACAGCACCTCCGGCTTCTCGTGCTCGGCGGCCACGGCAACTCGGGCTCCTACAAGAAGGGTTTCGGCCAGCCCGTCATCACGAACTACGCCAACAACGACGGCTGGTTCGACGACGTTTCGGACGGCCCCGTGATGGCGCGCGTCAAGTACAAAATCCTCTCGCTGGACGGCCGCCCGCCCGACCCGTTGACCGAGAAGAAGAAGTACTTCTATGCGGACGTGGAGTTCCCTGCGTGGTGCATCGTCGGTTACCCGCGCTACGCGCCGCAGGTCATGGACATCGTCACGATGGACGAGGCCATCTACGACGTAGCGGTGCGCGAGTTCGGCTACGACACATACATGTACGGCACGCCGCCCTTCTCCGGCCAGCCCCCTCCCGACCCGGCGGACGCCAAGGCGCTCGCGCGCTGGCGCGAAGATGCGCGTTGGAACCCGGACTACTATCCATACTTCTACCGAGACATCTGGCCCATTCTCATGCGCCCGCAGAATTTTCAGTGGGTCTTCGACATCGACCAGTTCGCGGGCGGCGCACCGCACGACCCGACCCCGGGCGTCGGCAACTTCGACCCGAACCTGCTCTCCGTCGTGCCCTACGAAGGGCAAGACCCCGACCAGCAGGAGTTGTGCGAGCGCTACCGCAACCGCATCTGGTGGGCCTTGAGGAAGCCGGGACAGGAGAACTTCTACCAGTTCGCCAACGACCCGGCGATGTCGAAATTTTTCTACGTGTTGATGCCGTTCCTGTGCGGCGACAACCCAATCTCGAACACCTTAGTGTCGAAGTTCCTGCGGCTCACCGACACGCAGCTCTTCATCCTCGGCCAGTGGGCGCAGGGCAAGTTCATCAACGAGCATGCAGAGGAGATCAAAACCACCGTGCCCGAGCAGGCTACGGGGACGGGCCGCGACCTCGACCGCGGCGTGCTGAGCAACCTCCTCGGCGGCTCCTTCTGCCCCGGCGGCGAGGCCACGTGGATCGTGCGCAACCCGGCCATCTACGCCGAGCCGTATCGCATCAAGCACAGCAAATACTTCTCGCTCGTCGCGCTCAACTCATGGCAGACGCAGCCGCTCACCGCGGCCGGCACTGACCCCGACCCGGCCGACGCCGGCATGTTGAGCACGGGGCTGGAGCCGGGCGACATCACGAAGTACAGCGGCGTCCCTTGGCAGTCGGACTTCAACGAGTGCTCGACGCAGGCAATCGACATCACCTACGAGAAGTGGAACGAGACCGACTTGCAGAGCGTGGGCGACCCGGCGAAGCAGGTGCTTCAGACGACCTACTGGTGGCCCGCGCATCGACCGATGGAGGTCAACAACAAGCAGGGCGCGCAGGTCGCTTGGTCACAGGGCATCCCACAGACGCACGCCGGTGACCTCAAGATGGTGACGGCTTGGAAGGAGCTTGGCTTCATCATGAACATCGGGACGGACGACAACCCGAACCTCGTCCAAGTCGAACGCAACGACGCGAACATCTGACGCGGAAGGTGAGATATGAGCAAAGAGCCCGACAACGGCGTCCTCGTCGGAACCTGGACGTACCGCAGTTTCCTGAACGACCCAGACCTCTCTGCGCAGTTCAACGACCTCGAATTCGGTCGCGGCAACATCCGCATCGACCCCTCGCCGATGAACGAGTTCACGGGGCTCATCTACGACACGGGCTGGCAGCTCAACCTCAAGGGCTCGACCACCTACGGCAACCCCTTCACCGTGCGCTTTCAAGGGACGGGGCTCGTCGGCGGCGAGCAGTGGGTCTACGACTACGTCGGCTACGTCGTGCGCCCTTGGCCCAACGGCATCGACCAGCGCATGGCGATGGTCGGCTCCATCGTCCGCACCGTCCCGCATGCGAGCGGCACGGGCGGCGTCGCCCCGGCCGGCGTCGTCTGCTCTTGGATAGCCGTCAGACAAGACGACCCCGCCGACTGACGTTAACCGAGACGACATGCCCCTCTTCTTAATGATTTGACCCGCATGAGTCGGCAGGGAAAAACTTCCGGCCACGACGTTGTGATTCTCGGCGGCGGCCCGGCGGGCACGGCCGCCGCGCTCTCACTCCGCCGACACGCGCCGGCGCTCTCCGTTGCGCTCGTAGAGCAGTCGAGCTACGACCGGCCGCGAGTCGGCGAGACACTCCCGCCGACGGTGCAGACGCTCTTGGAGCAGTTGGGCGTGTGGGAGACGTTCGCCGATGAAGGGCACGCCCCCGCCTACGGCACGCGCTCGGCTTGGGGCTCAGACGAACTCTACGACAACGAGTTTATCTTTCACACCGCCGGTCGCGGCTGGCATCTCGACCGCAAACGCTTCGACCGCATGCTCGCGAGTGAGGCTGAGGAGAGAGGCGTCAATACGTACTCCGGTTGCAAGTTCACCAGCTCGCGCCCCGAGGACGGCGGTCGCTGGCTGCTCGAAGCGAAGTCGGAGCAGGGAAGCGAGCTTCTCATCGAAGCCTCCTTCGTCATCGACGCCACGGGGCGGCGCGCGGCCTTCGCCGTTCAGCGCGGAGTCCGCAAGGTGATGCTTGATAGACTGCTTGGCGTCTCCATCACGTTCGGCGCGCGCGACAGAGAGCAACTCGTTGACACATACACGCTCGTCGAAACGTGGGAGGAGGGCTGGTGGTACTCGTCGCTGTTGCCCGGAGGGTATGTCGTCGTCCTCTGCATGAGCGACGCAGACATCGTGAAGCGGCGCGGGCTGAACTCGACGGGCGCATGGCTCGGGCTGCTCGACCAGACACGCCACACGAAAGAGCGTCTGCGTCACGCGACGCCGCTCGACGCGCCTGCCGTCCACGCGGCGCACACGCACCGTTTGGAACGCGTGACCGGTAACAGGTGGCTCGCCGCCGGCGACGCGGCGACGACGCTCGACCCGCTCTCTTCGCAGGGCATCACGAAGAGTCTGCGCTCGGGCATCTTCGCCTCCTACGCCGTCGCCGACTACTTCAAAGGCTCGGCGGAGGGGCTCGCAAAATACGAAGCTCTCACGGCGCGCGAGTTCGAAGATTATCTGGACGTGCGGGCCGACTTCTACGGTCAGGAACGTCGTTGGGAGGACTCGCCCTTCTGGCAACGACGTTACGGGCGCATCACACTTGCCCCGGGCGAAGTGCTTCGCTTATGTGAGAAGGGAGGCGTTGAAGCGTCTCTTGATAGACTCTCCATGCACCTCCCCGCGCAAGACCTCAAGCTGCTCTGTCGTCTCTGCGAAGCCCCGCGCCGTGCGCAGGATGTCGTCTCCGACTTCAAAGCCCGCAGCGGCTTTGCCTTCGACCGGCGCATCATCCTCGCCCTTCAATACCTTGTCGAAGAGGGCGTCATCCGGCCCGCGGCGCTCTAAACCTCAAGCGTAGCTCGCCCAGCAGGCCACCAATTGCACGGACGAGCGCTCGACGGCCACGCGGCCGAGCTGCTCCAACTCGTGCGCGTAGATGCGACGCAGCAGACGCCTCAACACGAATTGCTCCAACCCTCCGCGCAGCCCGCCGGTCGAAATCATCACGGTGCTGAACGTCACATGTGAGTTAGACCCTTCAGGCTCGACGATAAAGGTCGTGATCGGGCCTTCATTGCTCGCATCCGTCTCGACCAGCACGCGGCCCGGTTCGGGCTCGGTGACGAAGGCGCGGAGCAC
>JBJMGQ010000298.1:0-3834 GCA_045807845.1 Pyrinomonadaceae bacterium
GAGACACGGCTTAAAATGAATAAGCCGTGTCTCTCTGTCTGTGGTGGTTAACTTGCCTTTACACGTATCGGCCAGACCTCTACTCATTGCGGGGCGAAGACCCAGCGGCGCGCCGCCGCGAGGTCGTAGAAGAAGCCGACCTCGACTTCCAACATGCCCGCGCGGTTCGTCACCGAGCGCGCCGCCTCGTCGGTCGCGGGGTCGGGGACGACCGCCGCCCAGCGGCAGCGGCCTATCTCCCGCTCGTGCTCGCGGATGAAGACGACCTCCTGCTCGACGAACTCGGCGCTCGGCGCCGTCGCGCGCCGCCGGTCGCTGATAAAGTGAAAGCCGGTCTCAAAGGCGGGGTCGGAGAAGACGCGCAGAAGCACTTCGCGCCATTCGTCGAAAGAGGGGTCGCCGACGGTGCTCAGATAGACGACGCGCGCGGGTCTGTCGATGGTGTAGATGACGGGCATAGGCTTGGCCGCGGAATCACAACCGGATGACGGAATCATAGGTTGTTCTGTCTGAAAGTCAACGCCGCGAAAATCTTGACAACCCGCGGCGCCACGCATAAGTAAGCTGGCCGCGCTCCCAACAAAACCCAAAGAGCCGGAGGGGGTTGCGCGTGCCCCGCTCTCTCTCGCCCGGCTCCCCTTTCTCAGACAGAAGGAACCGGCGGCGCCCCGTAGGCCGCGAGAGTGCCCGCGCACAAGGAGTAAAGGAGACTTTAACTATGAACGCCTTACGCAAGTTGCTCTTCGCGCTGGCGGCCTTCGCGGCCGTCGTCGCTGCCTCGACGCCCGCCCGCGCCGACACGGTGGTCTTCACCACCCGCGCGCTCTTCAACGCCGCGGCGACCGGGCTGACGACCATCGACTTCGAGGGCATCGCCCCGGACAACAGTGTCGCCAACTTCCCCACGCCGTTGACGCTCCAAGGCGCCACCTTCAGCGGCTCGCCCACGGGGATGGTCTCCGTCGTGGACGATGGATTCTTCGCCCCGCTCTTTCAGTTCAACTCGGGCGCGGTGCTCTCCGGGTTCAGCTTCGTCGAGGTCACGCTGCCGGCGGGCATCACGGCCATCGGCACCGACCTCATGAGCACGAACCCGGACGGGCGACCCTTCCAAGTGGTGCTCGCCAACGGTGAGAGCTTCGTCGTCAACACGCCGCTGCGGCCCGGGCGCGGCTTCTTCGGCATCACCACCGACGTAGCCATCGCCTCGATACGTTTCACTACGATTCCGTCGCAGACTCAGGCGGGCGGCATCCCGCTGCTCGACAACTTCAGCTTCGGGCAAGCGCAGCCCGCGGCCGTCCCCGAGCCCGCAACCATCCTCCTGCTCAGCACGGGACTGGCCGGCATCGCCACCTGCGCCCGCCGCCGTCGCAAGGAGTAAGGGCCGACAAGTAGCCGCGCAGATTTACTAACAGAGAGGGGGCGGGGGCGTGTTGTTGACATGCCCCCGCCCCTCCTCTTTTCACGCCACCCCACGCGGCATCCGCCCGCGCGAGACGACTCAACGGATGCGCGTCATCTGGCGCCAGAAGAAGCGGCCGAGGCGTGAGAAGGCGTTGCGGTCGCGGGCGGCTTGTTGCTGTTCGGGGGTGAAGCCGAGGGCGGCGAGGAGCTGCGGGTTGGGCGGAGCGATGTCTTCGTCGCCGTGGCGTTCGGAGAGCCAGCGGTTGAAGGTGCGCGTGAGCGCGCGCCGCTGCGGCAGCTCGGCCACCGCGGCGAAGGCCGCGCGCAGGTCTTCCGTCTCGGCGACTTCCAAACGGTTCGCTTCGTAGTAGCCGCGCAGCGCCTTGAAGAAACGCTCCTCACCTAACAGCCTTCGCAGCTCGACGAACATGAGCGCGCCCTTGCCCGCGACGACGGCCGCGTACTGGAACGAGTTGCGATACTCGCGCGCGGGGCGGTCGGCCGACACGTCCTCGCCGCCGAAGGTGCGGTAGACCTGATAGACGCCGCGCAGTTGGTCGTCCTGCACCTGCTGCGCGCTCTCGGTGCCGCGCACGTCCTGCACGTAGAGCAGGGCGGAGAACTGCGCGAGCGCTTCGTGGAGCACGGGCTCGCGCGCGGGGTCGCTGCCCACCGCGCCGCCCCACCATTGTCGTGCGACGCCCTGCGCGGCGGCGAACTCAAGGTTGTCTTCGACGCTCGCGCGCTGCTCGCGCACAAGCTCGGGCAGCGCGCGCATAACGGGCGAATCAAAGTCAACGTAGAAGGCTCCGGCGATGACGGCGAGCCCCGCGAACTCTGCGCTGCCGAAGCCCGCGACGAGCGGCGCCTCTGTCACCGTGACGAGCTTGAGAGGCAGCGGGCCGAAGCGCGCGGCATAGGTGCGCGCCGCGTCGGCCGCAACATTGAGCACGCGCCGTCCGACCTTCTCGTGCTCGGGCGTGAAGACCGAGCGCAGGCGGACGCCGCCCGACTCGCGCTCCTCCGCGCGCAGCGTGCGCCCCGCCACAAGCGCGAAGCCGCGCAGGTCTTCGCCCGCGAAGGTCTGTCGGCGTTTGCGCCCGGCCGTCGTCTCCTGCTTCGGCTCGCAGGAGGTGTAGAGGTTGACGCCGTCGGCCGTCTCGACCTCGACTTCATAATCGGCCACGTCGGTAAAGAAAATCTCGCCGACGCTCGGCTCGACCTTGCGCTGCCAGTCGTCGCCCTCGCGCGCGGCGAGCACGGGATGGAAGCCGCCGAGCAGCATCACGCCGCGCGAGACGAAGTTCGTGTCGCGCGCACGCCGTATCTCGCGCGTGTCGCGCATGGCCGCGCCGACCTGCTGGACGACGTGCGCCGTGAGGCTCGTCTCGTCGGGGTCGATCTCGGGGACTGTGCCTTTGAACGAGAGTTCGAGTTCCGTCGCGGCACCGGGCGCGACCGCCTCGCGCAGAAGCACGCGCAGCGTCACGCCGTCGCTCTCATCCGCCGTGAAGGGGAGCGCCTGCCCGCCTTCGACCGCGCGCACCGCCGTCACTTCGAGCCGCGGCTCTTCGGGCGCGGCCGACTCAGCCTGCGTGTCCCCGTTGCCCGCGCGCTCGTCCTCCGCGCGCAGGTTCGGGTAGAGATGAAAATAGACGAGGGATGCGGGACGGTCGTCGCGGTTCACCCAGCGCACGCGCTCGCGCCCCGCGTACGTGCGCGCGTCGAAGTCCAGCTCCAACTGGATGCGATAGAGCGTGCGCGGCGGCGGCTCACTCTTCGTCTGTCTGCTCGCGCCGTCCTGTCTTGCATTCGCCGAGCAGAGCAGGGCGAGTGACAACAGAAGGGCGGACGCCCACTTGTGACTGCGAACGCACGCCGATGCAACCCCGCCCTGCTTCATCTAAAGCCTCAAAATCTTTCAGCGTCCGCGCGTCTCTGTGATGGTGACGGAGCGGATGCGGTCGCCGCGCACGATGCGGTCGATGACATCCATCCCTTCGACGACGCGACCGAAGACCGTGTAGCCGCCGTCGAGGTGCGGCTGCGGCGAGTGCGTGACGAACCACTGTGAGCCGCCCGTGTCTTTGCCCGAGAGCGCCATGCCGACTGCGCCGCGCGCGTAAGGCACCTCGTTTATCTCGCAGCGTATCTGGTAGCCGGGGCCGCCGTTGCCGTCGCCGCGCGGGTCGCCGCCCTGCACGACGAAGTTGGGTACGACGCGATGGAAGAGGACGTTGTTGAAGTAGTTTCGCCGCGCCAGCCCGACGAAGTTGTCAACGGTGAGCGGCGCCTCCTCCGGCAGCAGCTCCATCGTGAACGAGCCCTTGTCGGTCGCAACGACGGCGCGCACGTTCTTGCCGATGCGCGCGAGTGCGCGCTCGTAGTCCTCTCGATGATTGCGCGTGTTGACCGTCTCGACGCGAC
>JBJMGQ010000299.1:0-3871 GCA_045807845.1 Pyrinomonadaceae bacterium
CCCTTCTTCTCGGCGTGCGCGCCGGTAAACGAGCCCTTCTCGTGCCCGAAGAGTTCGGACTCAAGCAGGTTCTCGTTGATGGCGGCGCAGTTGACGGCCTGAAACATCTCGGAGACGCGCGGGCTCTGTGTGTGGATGGCGCGCGCGATGAGCTCCTTGCCCGTGCCCGACTCGCCGCGGATGAGCACCGTCGAGTTCGAGCGCGCGACCTTGAGGATCATCTTCTTGACGGCCTCCATCTCGACCGAAGCGGAGATGATCTCCATGTCCAAGGCGTCGAGCTTCGAGAGCGCGCGCCGGATGGTCTCAAGCAGTTGCTCGCGCTCGAAAGGCTTCTCTAAGTAGTCGAACGCGCCGCGCCGCAGCGCCTCCTTCGCCGACTCGATGGAGCCGTGAGCGGTGAGGAGGATGACGATGATTGACGAGTCGAAGGCGAGCAGCTTCGAGAGCAGCTCGATGCCGTCCATGCCCGTCATCTTCAAGTCGGTGAGCGCAAGGTCGAACCGTCGCTCGCGCGCGATGCGCAGAGCCGCTTCGCCCGACGCGGCGGTCGTTACGTCGTAGCCTTCGCCCGACAGAATCATCTCCAGAATCTCGCGCTGCGACTTCTCGTCGTCAACGACCAGAATGCTTTTGCGTGCCATGATGGGAACGCTGAAGTCTGAACGATGAACGATGAACTGAAGGCGACTCTCTTTCAGTTTCTCGTTCATCGCTCATCGTTCAGACTTCATCCTTTCTCACTGTTGGTATCTCGACCGTAAAGGTCGTGCCCGCGCCGGGCTTGCTCTCGACGCGGATAGAGCCGTCGTGCTCGTCCACTGCCTTCTTGGCGATGGCGAGGCCGAGGCCGGTGCCGGTCTCCTTCGTCGAGAAGTAGGGCTCGAAGATTTTCGGCAGGTGGGCGGCGTCGATGCCCGCGCCCGTGTCCGAGACGCGGATGCGCGCCAGCCCGTTCTCCGCGGAGAGGCTCACCGTCAAACTCCCCCCGCGCCCTTCCATCGCGTGCATGCCGTTAATGATAAGGTTCGTAAAGAGCGAACGTAAAGCCTCCCGGTCGCCGAGCACCGACGGCACCGCCCCGTCCTCTTCGAAACGAGTCTCGACACCTATCTCCGCGGCCTGCACCTCGATCATCGAGAGCGCGTCGCGCAGCGTCTCGCGCAGGTCGAGCGGCTGTAGTTCGAGATTAGCGGGGCGCGTGTACTTCAGGAACTCGGTGATGCGCGTGTTGATGCGCGCGACTTCGGCCTTGAGCTGAAGCGTCAGCTTCTCGACCGTCGCGCGCTTCTGCGGGTCGGAGGGCGCGAGCGAGGTGCGCAGGTGGTCGAGCGTGAGGTTGATGTAGTTCAGAGGGTTCCGTATCTCGTGTGCGATGGCGGAGGCGAGCCGGCCGATCATCGAAGACTGTTCGGCCTGCTTGAACTGCGTCTCCAGCTCGCGCATGCGCCCGAGCTGCTCGATCATCTCGTTGAAGGTCGAGGCCAGACGCCCGACCTCGTCGCGCCGGTCGGCGCCGGGGACGCGGAACGAGAAGTCGCCCCCGGCGACGCGCTGCGCTCCGCTCGCAAGCTCTTTGAGCGGGCGCGTGAAACGCCAGACGAGGACGGCCGCCCCGAGCGTGGAGACGAGCAGGATGGCGAGCGTCGGGGCCAGCGGCCGCACCGTCTCGTAGAAAGAGCTGTCGCCCATCGGGCTGCTCCCGAGCACGATGACGATGTAGACGAAGCCGTCGTTTGTCTGAAGCGGGATGGCGAACGTCCGCGGATCGCCCGAGACGGGCTGCGACGTGATGACCAACGAAGGGCGCAGGCGCTTGAAGCCCTCGGTCGCTTCGCCCGCGTCCACGAGGTTCGGCAGCTTGACGTTCTCCGTGTCGGAGATGAAGTAGTAGTGCGCCTCGCCGTTGTCGAGCGTCTCGGGCCGGTAGTCGGGGTCGAGGCTGTCCTCGATGCGCCCGTCGCGGTCGCGCACGACGAGGACGTTGACGACGCGACCCCGCTGCGTTTCGAGCAGAGACTTGTCCCCCGGCTTGTCCAGCTCAAACATGTACTTGCCGGAGGTGATGCTCTCGTTGGCGAGCGCGATTGAGGCCGTCAGCGCCTGCTCCTGACCGGCGACGAGGACGGCGCGGGCGCGCGAGCGGACGCGGCCGAAGTAGTACTGCACGCCGAGCGTGGCGACGAGCAGCAGCGCCATCACCAGCAGCAGTCGCGTGCGGAAGCTGTAGAAGAGTCTCGGCAGTCCCATTGGTCGGAGGTGCCCCCGGACGCCGCCCGTAGGCCCCGCGGGAACTTTGGTCAACAGTCAAGCAAAAGGTGTTGCCCTGCGGCTTTGACAGATGTTATAGTCGCCGAGGTCTCCAGCGCAAACCCCTCCGGGAGACCGCAGTCGGTACTCTCCATTAACCTACTCGGTGCGATTTGAAGTTTTGAAGGTGACTGAAGACCTTGAACGGCAGAGGCTTGGGCATGGTTTTTTCAACACTTCGAGTCAGGCACCCGCGGCGGCGGCGCCCTTTCGGCACCCGCCAAATATTTGCGCCATCAAAACTCTGTCTAAGTGCATCTTAGCGGTTTGACCCGGCCGCGTCGGGCGCACCCCTCGTGTTAAGCGCTCCGTCTCGGTCTCTTCTGCTTTGCTTTTTAAGCGAGGAAGCTCAATGACCCCAACGTCCAGATTCCCCCGCGTCGCGCTCGCCCTCTCCGTCATCCTTCTCTTCGCCGCCGCGTCCGCCCACGCCGCCGCCAGACCCTCTAAGAAATCTGCCGCGAAGGCCGCGCCCGCCCGTTCGAAGCGTGGCGGGCGCGAGACGGCCTCTTCGCGCAGGGACGCGCGCCCGTCGAAGCGCGAGCGCGCGGCCGAAGCGCGCAGGGGGAAGAACGACCGCCGCGGCTCGAAGTCGGAGCGCGCCTCGGCGAAGGAGTCGCGCAAAGACTCGCGCAAGATGAGCAAGCGCGAGCGCATCGCCGCCGCGCGTGCCGAGGCCGAGCGCCGACGCCGTGAGGCCGCCGAGCGCGCACGCCAGATCGCACTCGCCATCGCGCGCCGCCGCGCCGCCGATCAGGCGCTCAAGGACGAGGCGGCCGCCAACATCGCCCGGGACGAGACGACCGGCGAAGATCTGGCAATCCGTCGCGCCGCGCTCGACGCGTTGGGCGATAAGGCCGGGACGGTCGTCGTGATGAACCCGAAGACGGGGCAGGTCTACACGGTCGTCAATCAGGACTGGGGACTGCGCCGCGGCTTCAAACCCTGCTCGACGATTAAGCTCGTCACGGGGCTCGCCGGTCTCACCGAACACGTCATCGATCCCGTCCAGACGGTCAACATCGGCACCAGCAGCTTCAGCCTCGACCTGACCGACTCGCTCGCCTACTCCAACAACGCCTACTTCCAGCGCGTCGGCGGACAGGTCGGCTTCTCCAAGATGATGGAGTACGCGCACAAGCTCGGCCTCGGCGAGCCGACGGGCATCAACCACCCCGCCGAAAGCCCCGGCCGCCTCCCCTCCTTCAAGGATGGCTACGCCGTCAACCACATGTCTTCGCACGGCGACGACATCGAGGTCACGGCCATCCAGCTCGCGCGTCTCGCCTCGGCCATCGGCAACGGCGGCAAGCTCCTCGTCCCGCACCTGCCGCGCACGCCGCAGGAGAACGTCAGCTTCAGGCCCGAGGTCAAGCGCGGCATCGACATCCCCGCGGATAACCTCCGCCTTATGCTGCCCGGTATGATCGGCGCCGTCAGCTACGGCACCGCACGGCGCGCCGCGGCGCCGTTCACCATCGCGGGCAAGACCGGCACCTGCACGGGGCAGGGCTCGAAGCTCGGCCTCTTCACCTCGTACGGCCCCGTGAGCGACCCGACG
>JBJMGQ010000300.1:0-5856 GCA_045807845.1 Pyrinomonadaceae bacterium
CGCGCACACGCGCCTCGGGCGACAGACGGTCGAAGACGAGCGCGACGGCGCCCAACGGATGCGCCGACGCGGGCGGCGCGGGCCTGCGCGTGACTGTCGGCTGCGCCGGAGCCGTCTCGCCGACGGCCGCGGCCGTCTCCTCCGCGCGCCGGTCGCGCGTGACGAGACGGAACGACCTTATCTCCTGCTTGACGCCGTCCTCCAAGACCTCGAAGTCGGATGCCTTCAAATCTTTCACCACCGCGCCCTTCTTATCTTTGACCACGGCGTCCATCAACACCTCTGTCGTGCCGACAACCACCGTCTCCTCATCCTGCCCCCCCGCGCGCGGGTCTTGCCACGCGCGCGGGAAGGCCGAACTCACCGCGACGGCCAGAATTAAAACGGAGGCGAGTATTCTCATAACGACCCTCTCTCGATAACTAACGTTTGGACGGCGCCGTCTCTTCCTCGCGGATGACGAGGTAGCGGTTGGGCGTTACGTCCTTCAATTTCGTCACGGTGCCCGAAGGCCAGCGGACTTCGATTTCGTCAACCTTGGTGGCGGCGCCGAGTCCGTAGAGCAGGCGCGTGTCGGAGGCTGAAAGGTAACTGGCGCCGCCGAGAGCTTGTTTGGTGCGGCGCGCGGTGCCGAGCTTGATGGTTACGCGTGCGCCCACGGCGTCGCGGTTGCTCTTGGAGCCGACGAGGCGGAGGCCGAGCCAGTTGTTGCGGTTGCCGCCGTCGTTGCGCAGGAGCACGGGCGGCTCGCCCGCGTTCAGGAGCAGCAGGTCTGAGTCGCCGTCGTTGTCGATGTCGCCGACGGCGAGGCCGCGCCCGAGGTAGTGCCGCTTCAAAGCCGCGCCGTGTTCGGCCGCCACGTCGCGCATCCCGCGCCCCGTGTTCTCGAAGAGGAAGGGCGGCTCGGCGTAGGTCGTCTCGGGGAAGACCTTCTGTATCGGCTCGAACGGGTGGCCGTTGTGGACGAAGAGGTCGATGAGCCCGTCGTTGTTGTAGTCGAAGAAGCGCGTGCCGAAGCCGCTCATCGGCAGGCTCACCTTGCCGAGTCCCATCTCGTAAGTCGTCTCTGTAAAAGTTCCGTCGCCGTTATTGTGCCAGAAGGCGTTGGTCTGCTGCGAGAAGTTCGTGACGAAGAGATCGAGATTGCCGTCGCCGTCCACGTCCTCCGCGTCCGCGCCCATCCCGCCGCGCACCGCCCCGTTCGGGTCGAGCGCGCACTCTGCTTCGAGCGCGACCTCCGAGAACGTCCCGTCGCCGTTGTTGTGGAAGAGGAAGTTGGGGTCGGAGTCGTTGGCCTGAAAGATGTCTGCGCGCCCGTCGCCGTCGTAGTCGAAGGCGACCACGCCGAGCCCCTTCGCCCTGTGCCCGTTGAGTCCCGCCTTCGCGCTCACGTCGGTGAACGTGCCGTCACGGTTGTTGCGGTAGAGCACCGGCGCCAAGCCCTTGAACTTCGAGATGTAGCAGTAGGGTCGGCCTTCAAACATATCGCAGGGGACTTTGCCCGCGGGGTCGAAGTCGAGATAGTTGCAGACGAAGAGGTCTAAGTATCCATCGCCGTCGGCGTCGAAGAAGGCCGCGCCCGCGCCCCAGAGTTTGTTGTTGACCCCTGCCTTCTCCGTCACGTCGGTAAACGTCCCATCGCGGTTGTTGCGATAGAGACGGCTTGCGCCGTAGCCCGTGACGTAGATGTCCGCGTAGCCGTCGTTGTTGTAATCGCCGGAGGCGAGCCCCATCCCCGCCAAGCGGTTGTCGATGCCCGCGGCCTCCGTCACGTCCGCGAAGGTGCCGTCGCCGTTGTTGCGGTAGAGCGCGTCTCTGGGGCCTGACTTCGCGCCGGCCGTGTCGGGCTGCGTGTAGCTGACGAGGTAGATGTCGAGGAGCCCGTCGTTGTTGTAGTCGAGAAAGCCGCCGCCGCCGCCCATCGTCTCGATCAGGTACTTGAGACCCGGGGCCAGTTGTTTGGCGCCCCAACTAATTCCCGCGCGGCTCGTCACGTCCACGAACTCAATCGGGCTCGTCTCCTTCGGCGCCGGCTGCGCACGGACTCCGCGCGCCGGCACCCACAGCGCCGAGCACGCGGCCGAAACGAGCACGACGGTCAGGGCCAGCCTCATGCCTGTAACTTAAACCATCCACGGGCGGGCGCGGGAAAAATTTTCTTGACAAAGAAAGGAATTAGTACTAGCTTTTGTTTGGTCGTGCAACAAAGCAACACTTTCAGGTCAATTCAGTCCGCTTAGCAATTAAATAATTTGAGCCGGAACCGACGAGGCGTCTCCGTCGGCCGTCGCGCGTTATAGCGCGCAGGCCCTCGGAGCATTCTCACGAGGTTGGAGAGATGCGGGACTTCCGGGTTTCCTTCTCCCTTACTCATGAGCTTTTCGTTGCGGCCCACCCATGCGCTCGATTTAATTCGCAGGCCGACTCCATCTTTTAGCTGCTTCAAGAACCGAGGTTCCCTGGAGGCCACTCATGTCAGCGACAGTTCAGGCGCGGCGTCTCATGTCAAATAGCTTCGGGCGGGCTTCAGGCGGTAGAGGGAAGACGAGACTGCTTCTCTCCTGCCTGTTGCTCGCGGTGCTCTCCATGTTTGCGGCTGCGCCTGTCACGTTCGCGCAGGGCACGAGTGGAACGGTGCGCGGCGTCGTCAAAGACCCGAACGGCGCGGTCGTGCCGAACGCGACGGTGACGCTCGTCAGCCAGCGCGGCGACGAGCGCAAGGCGACGACCAGCAACAGCGGCGCCTACGTCTTCACCTCGGTTGACCCGGGGCCCTACACGCTCCGCGTCGAGGGGCAGGGCTTCAAGACCTCCGAGCAGCAGTTCTCGCTGGCGCCGAGCGAGACGCGCGGCCTCGACGCGGAGCTTGAGATCGGCACCGCCACCGAGACCGTCACGGTCACCGATCAGGGCTCGGCCATCAAGACCGAGACGGGCGAGCGTTCCGACACCATCACCGCCTCGCAGATCGAGAACCTCTCGATCATCAGCCGCAGCAGCCTTGAGCTTCTGCGCGTGCTGCCCGGCGTCGTGGCGCCCGATGCGAGCGACCCGAACTCGGGCGTTGACCGCGTCTCGTTCGGCGGCGGCGCCAACGCCACTGCGAACTACACGGTCAACGGCATCCGCGGCGTCAACAACAACGTCAGCATCGACGGCTCGCGCGTTATCGACATCGGCTCGAACAACGGCACCATCATCACGCCCAACGTGGACATGGTGCAGGAGGTGACGGTCAAGACGAGCAACTACGCCGCCGAGTACGGCTCGGGCGGCGTGCAGATTTCGGCGACGACCAAGGGCGGAAGCAAGGACTTCCACGGCACGCTCTACTACTACTTCCGCCCCGAGAAGTTGCAGGCCAACGACCGCTCGAACTCCACGCTCGGCAACGTGCGCCCGAAGACGGACTTCAAATACCCCGGCGGCAACCTGAGCGGCCCGATCCTCCTGCCCTTCACCCACTTCAACCGCGACCGCGACCGCCTCTTCTTCTTCACCGGCTTCGAGGTGCAGAGGCAGCGCCCCGACCGCGGCTCGCGCGTCGGCACCGTCCCGACGTTGGCCGAGCGCAACGGCGACTTCAGCCACTCCCCGTCCATCTTCGCGGGCGGCGTCCTCTGCCCGCCCGACACCATCGGCTGGGCGACCTGCGACGGCACCTCGGGCGGCGTCGGCCTCGACGGCGGGACGCGCGCGCCGGTGCCGAACGGAAACTACCAGCCCTACCGAAATCCGCTCGGCGCGGCGCTGCTGAACCTGTTCCCGCTGCCCAACTTTACGCCCGCGCCGGGGACGGGGTTGGCGAACCAGCGGCGCAACTACGCCTCGAACGTCATCGCCCCGAGTGACCGCACCGACCTCAAGATGAGGTTCGACTACAAGGTCACCAACAACACCAACATGTACCTGCGCCTCGCGCGCGAGTCCGAGACCGACGACTCGCCGTACGGCATCTGGTGGGGCCCGTCGGCGTTCGAGCTGCCGAGCCACGTCGTCGGCACCAACCTCGGCCGCTCGGCCGCGCTCAACATGACGAGCGTCATCAGCCCGACGATGACCAACGAGGTGGTGCTGAGCGCCAGCAAGCTCAAGCTCTTCTACGACTACGCAGACCCGACGAAGGTCAGCAAGGCGGCGCTCGGCGTGGCGAACCTCCAGACGCCCTTCGGCAACCGCGCTTCGACGCCCTATGCCCCGCTCCAGTTGATTAGCTGGGAGTCGGGCGGCGCCAACATGTGGCAGCCGGGCGGCCTCCCGCTCTTCGCCTACAACGACAGCTACTCCGGCTCCGACACCGTGTCGAAGGTCTACAACAATCACACGCTGAAGTTCGGCGGGATGGTCGAGCGCGCGGGCAAGGTGCAGAACGTGCAGGGCGCCCCCGAGGGGCAGGTCGAGTTCGACGCCAGCGAGGCGCGCACGACCGGCAACGCCTTTGCGAACCTCTACACGGGGCGGATCAACCAGTTCGACCAGAGCACGAACATCCCGGTCGGCAGCTACCGGTTCTGGAACGTCGAGGGCTACGGGCAGGACAGCTACAAGCTGCGCTCGAACCTGACGCTGGAGTACGGCGCGCGCGTCTCCTACTTCGGCACCAACAAGGAGTTGACCGGTCTCGGCGCGGTCTTCGACCCGGCCGTCTACCAGCGCAATCAGGGCCCGTACCTGCTCGGCGCCAACGGCCAGCCCGACCTGAGCAAGCCCAACGGCTTCCTGCTTGAGAGCCGCGGCGAGATACCCGCGGGCGTCTACGACAAGGGGCCGGGAATCAAGGTCGCCCCGCGCCTGAACGTCGCGTGGGACATATTCGGCAACGGCAGCACGGTCTTGCGCGGCGGCGCGGGCGTCTTCTACAACCGCGTGCAGGGCAACTTCCAGTACGTGGTGCAGTCGCTGCCCCCGAACGTGCTGAACGTGAGCGCGAACAGTTGGGGTGCGCCCAACAATGACATCACGCTCAACAATCTGGCGAACTTCAACCCGGTGGCGCTCGCACCCGGCGTCAACTGCCGCGTCGCGGGCAACTGCCCCGGCGGCTTCACCAGCCAGAACCGCTTCGAGAACGGCACGCCGCGCATCATGACCGCCAGCATGTCGCTCGCAAGGCGCTTGCCGTTCCAGAACGTCCTTGAGGTCGCTTGGGTCGGCAGCTTCGGCCGCCACCTGCCGCAGAAGCGCGGCATCAACTTCATCCTGAACTCGATGACCTCTGGGAAGTTCGGCACCGATTGCCCGAGCGGCCCCAACTGCGCCGACCTGTCGAACCCCGTGCACCGCGCGGCGGTCGGCAACAACCCTGCGGCGATGGCAATGCTGCTGCCCTTCCCGGCCTACGCCGGCAACGGCGGCGGCGTTCAGGTGCAGTCGTTTGACGGCACGTCGAACTACCACTCGCTGCAAGCGACGCTCAACCGCCAGTTGGGCCGGTCGCTTCAGTACTTCGTGACCTACACCTTCTCGAAGGCGCTCGGGACGACCGCCGTGGGCGAGTCGGACGGCGACCAGATCGTCGATCCGATTGACACACGCGGGCGTAACTACGGCGTCCTGCCTTACGACCGGACGCACATCTTCAACCTGTCCTACAACTACAACTTCCCGGACATCGCGCGCGGCGGGCTCCGGAACTGGTTCACTAAGGGCGCGCTCAACGGCTGGCAGATGTCCGGCATCACGACCCTGCAAAGCGGCCGGCCCATCCGTGTCAGGTTCACCGGCACGATCACGGGCAACAGCGTGCTCTTCGCCAACTTCGGCAACAACGGCGTGGCCGGCGGGAACTCGCCCGCGGCCTCGGGCATCGCGCCGGTCGTCCTGCGCAACGCCTCGACGGGGAACACCGACCTGAAC
>JBJMGQ010000301.1:0-22939 GCA_045807845.1 Pyrinomonadaceae bacterium
CTTCGGGGCCACGGGCGACCTCGCCTACAAGCAGATCTTCCCGGCGCTTCAGGCGCTCACCAAGCGCGGGCGCTTGGAGATGCCGGTCGTCGGCGTGGCGAAGTCCGGGTGGACTGTGGAGCAGTTGAAGGAGCGCGCTCGCGCCTCGCTTGCGGAGCACGGCGGCGTGGACGAGGAGGCGTTCGCAAAACTCGTCTCGAACCTCCATTACGTAGACGGCGACTATCGCGACGCGGCGACCTTCGAGCAGTTGCGGAAAGATCTGGGCGACGCCAAACGGCCGCTCCACTACCTCGCCATCCCGCCGAGCATGTTCACGACCGTCGCCGAGGGGCTCGCCAGATCGGGCTGCGGTGGCGGGGACTGCGGGCGCATCGTGGTCGAGAAGCCTTTCGGGCGCGACCTCGGATCGGCGCAGGAACTCGACCGTTCCATCCACCAGTTCTTCCCCGAAGACTCCATCTACCGCATCGACCACTACCTCGGCAAGGAGCCCGTCCAGAACCTCCTCTACTTCCGTTTCGCCAACTCGTTCCTTGAGCCGGTCTGGAACTGTCACTACGTCGAGAGCGTGCAGATCACGATGGCCGAGGCGTTCGGCGTCGAAGGGCGCGGCAAGTTCTACGACGAGGTCGGCGCCATCCGCGACGTGGTGCAGAACCACCTGCTTCAGGTCGCCGTGCTGCTCGCGATGGAGCCGCCCTCGTCTTACGAGACCGAGTCGGTGCGCGACTGCAAGATCGCGGCGCTGCGTGCGATGCGCCCGCTCGACCGGACGAGCATCGTGCGCGGGCAGTTCAAGGGCTACCGCGACGAGCCGGGTGTCGCGCACCGCTCGCAGGTCGAGACCTTCGCGGCGCTGCGCCTGCACGTGGACAACTGGCGCTGGGCGGGCGTGCCTTTCGTCATTCGCGCGGGCAAGCGCATGCCCGTGTCGGCGACCGAGGTGCTCGTGACGATGAAGCGCCCGCCGATGTCAATGTTCGGCGAAGTCATCTCGCCGCACTCGAACTACTTCCGCTTCCGCCTGAGCCCGGAGATAGTCATCTCGCTCGGTGCGCGCACGAAGGTTGAGGGCGAGCAGATGGCCGGCGAGGACATCGAGCTGGTCGCGCACGAAGACCCGGGCGACGACACGCCGCCTTACGAGCGCCTGCTGCGCGACGCGATGAAGGGCGACTCCTCGCTCTTCACGCGCGAGGACTCGGTCGAGGCTTCGTGGCGCGTCGTCGATCCCGTGCTCGGCGACGTGACGCCCGTCCACGAGTACGAGCCCGGCACATGGGGCCCGCGCGAAGCCGACGAGCTGACCGCCGACATCGGCGGCTGGCACGACCCTGCCAGCCCGTCGAGCCCGAACCCCTGAACGCGCGCGGCTCGACACGCGGCCCCCGCTCAAGCTTCAAGGGCGGAAGTCTCCGGCGGTCTCGCCTTCCTCGCGAGACTCTTGCTTTTACCTCACGAATACCTCCGTCCCCCTTGTGTGTCCGGCATTGGACGGAAGGCGCGCGCGGCCTTCCCTCAGGATGTCTTCAAATTAAAGGAGACACGCATGAGCGAAGACCCGAAAGAGCAGGGGGCGAAGCCGCCCTTCGAGGAGCAGCCGCAGGAGCCGCCCGGCATCGAGGCGGAGATGACGCCGCGCCCGGACTACGGCGCCGACTCGTACCGCGGGCACGGGCGGCTCGAAGGCAAGGCCGCCGTCATCACCGGCGGAGACTCAGGCATCGGCCGCGCCGTGGCCGTGGCCTTCGCGCGCGAGGGCGCGGACGTGCTGATCTCTTATCTGGAAGAGGAGGAGCCGGACGCGCTTGAGACGGCGCGCGCCGTGGAGTCTGCGGGGCGCCGCTGCGTCCGCGTGGCGGGTGACATACGGGACGAGTCGCACTGCCGACGGATCGTCGGGCGCGCGGTCGAAGAGTTCGGGCGGCTGGACGTGCTCGTCAACAACGCCGCCTTCCAGATGTCGCGCGGCGGGATAGGGGAGATCAGCTCGGAGGAGTTCGACCGCACCTTCCGCACGAACGTCTACGCGATGTTCCACCTGTGCAAGGCCGCGCTGCCGCGGATGCGTGAGGGCGGGAGCATCATCAACACGGCGTCGATCCAAGCCTACCAGCCTTCGGCCGAGCTGATGGCCTACGCGGCGACGAAGGGCGCCATCGTCACCTTCTCGAAGGCGCTGGCGTCGGAGGCGATGAAGTCGGGCGTGCGCGTCAACGTCGTCGCGCCCGGCCCCATCTGGACGCCGCTCATCACCTCGACGATGCCGCACGAGAAGTATGAGGAGTTCGGGGCGGACACGCCCGAGGAGCGCCCGGGTCAGCCGGCCGAGCTGGCCCCCGTCTTCGTCTTCCTCGCCTCGCAGGAGTCCTCTTACGTCTGCGGCGAGGTCATCGGCGTCACCGGCGGCAAGCCCCTGCCCTGAGCCCTCCGTCACGCGCGGCGTCGGAATCACGTCGCCGCGGCGGGCGGGCGCAGGCGCGCCATCGAGTGGGAGTCCACGTAGCGGCCGTCGCGGTAGGCGTGTTGGCGCAGCAGCCCTTCGCGCTCGAAGCCGAAGCGCTCGTAGAGACGGATGGCCGCCTCGTTGTCCGTGTAGACTTCCAGCTCAAGCCGCGTGAGGTTGAGCCAGTTGTCGGCGAGCTCTACACCCGCGCGCATGAGCGCCGTGCCGACGCCCTTGCCCTGCCAGTCGTCGTGCACGCTCATGCCGATGGCGCCGACGTGGCGCCTGCGCGGCCTCGCGGGGAAGGTGTGGAGGCTGAACATCCCCACCACGCGTTCGCCGACGACGGCGACGAGGTTGTGCCCTCCGTCGCCGGGCTCGGCCAGCCGCCGCCGCCACTGCTCACGCGAAGGGTAAGGCAACTGTAAGGTGTTCGCGTAGAGCTTCGGGCTGGTGAACATCTCGTAGAGAGCCGCGTAGTCGTCGGGCTCCGCGCGTCGTATCGTCAGACCTTCAACCTGCATTGACCATCCTCCTTCCGGCTCGCATTGTATCGCCGCGCCCTCCGTTTGCTCCACCCTTTCGCGGCGGCGTGTTGTAAAATGCGCCGCGGCAAGTCGAACCCTTGTGAGGAGACAATCTTGAATATGCCGGTGCCGGATGCGACACGCGTTTCGCGCAGAGCGTTCCTGAGACGATTGACGGCGGGCGCGTGCGTGGCGGGCACGCTCATCCACGCGGGCTTCGACGAAGCCGAGGCGGCCGTCCTGCCTTACGCGCCGAAGACCTACACGAACCCCGTCTACACCGGCTCGTTGCCCGACCCCTTCGTGCTCCGGCACCGAGGCGTCTACTACGCCTTCGGCACGACGGGCAACGAGCGCAAGCCGGACGGGCGCATCTTCACGCTGCTCCGCTCCGCAGACCTCGTCAACTGGCAGGAACTCGGCGGCGCGCTCACAGAGCCGACCGCAGACCGCGACTATCAGTTCTGGGCGCCGGAGGTCGCGTACGAGGGCGGCACCTTCTATCTCTACTACGCGATGGGCGGCAAGGAGGAGGAGAAGTTCGAGCTGCGCGTCGCCACGAGCAGTCGTCCCGAAGGGCCTTACAAAGAGACGGGCGTCAAGCTCCTCGACTGCCAAGACAACCGCTTCACGATAGACGCGCACCCCTTCAAAGACACGGACGGCCGCTGGTACATGTTCTACGCGCGCAACTTCCCGGACACCGAGGGCGGCGCGCATCCGGGCACGGCCATCGTCGTGGACAGGCTCGTCGGGATGACGAAGCTCGCGGGCGAGTGCAAGGTCGTCTTGCGCGCGCTCTACCCTTGGACGCTCTACGAGGCGCACCGCAGGATGGAGGTCTATGGTCAAACCTTCGACTGGCACACCATCGAGGGCCCGTTTGTGCGCAAGCACGCCGGCCGCTACTACTGCTTCTACAGCGGCTCCAACTGGCAGACGCCCAACTACGGTGTTGACTACGCCGTCGCAGACAAAGTGACGGGCCCTTACACGGGACAGGGCGCAGAGGCGCGCGTCCTGAAAGGCATCCCCGGCCATGTGCGCGGCCCCGGCCACCACTGCATCGTCAAAGGGCCGGACGGTGTGACCGACTACTTCGTCTATCACGCTTGGGACGAGGCGATGAAGGTGCGACAACTCTGCATCGACCGCCTCGAATGGACGCCCGAGGGCCCGCGCCTCCAAGGCCCGACCTACACCCCGCAGCCCATCCCGAAACGCTAACCGCATGGAGGCTTCCGCGAGCACACACGTCGGCGCGAGGCCGGACGCGAGGCGGTCGTCCGCGGCGGCGCGTGCGCTTTCGGCCATCATCTTCTACGCGCTGTTGGCGCTGCTGCCGCTCGCCGCCGCGCCCTACGGCTCGGTCGAGCCTTGGTGGACTGGACTCTTCGACGCGTTGGTCTTCGTGCTCGCCGCGCTCTGGGCCGTCGAGGGCGCGTTGGCCGGGCGTTGGCTCGTGCGCGCGCACGCGTTTCTGTTGCCGTGCGTCGCGCTCGCGGCGTTCGCGTTCATACAGTCGGTGCCGCTGCCCTTCGTCGGCCGTATCAGCTTCGACCCTTACGAGTCGCGCGTCTTCGCGTTGAGGCTGCTGGCGTTCACGCTCTACGCGGCGATGCTTCTGCGCTACGCCTCGACGGAGCGGCGACTGCGCGCGCTCGCGGTCGTGGTCATCTGTGTGGGGGCGTTGAGCGCGCTCTTCGGCATCTTCCGGCAGGCGTCGCAGCACGAGCAGTTGGGCTTCGTCCTTCCGCTGTTACAGAAGGGCGAGGGCTACGCGCAGTTCGTCAGCAAGAATCACTTCGCGTATCTCGCGGAGATGGCGCTTGGGCTCACGGCCGGGTTGGTGGCGGGGCGCGGCGTGTCGCGCGGGAAGTTGCTGTTATGCGCGGCGGCGTTCGTGCCGCTGTGGGTGGGGCTTGTGCTCTCGTACTCGCGCGGCGGCCTCGTCGCATTGCTCGGGCAGATGTACTTCCTCGTCCTCCTCCTCGGCACGGTGCGCGACGACAAACGCAAAGGCCGGGGCCGGAACTTTGAGCTTGCGCGCTCACGCGCGGCGCGAGTGCTCCTCACGCCGGTTCTGCTCGTCACGGTCGTGTTCGGGACGGTGTGGGTGGGCGGAGACCCGCTCGTCGAGCGCATCGGAGCGATGAGTGAAGAGCTTGGAGCGTCCGACGCGGCGCGTGCGGGACGCGCGGCAATCTGGGCCGACACTTGGCGACTGGTCGAGCAGCATCCGCTTGTGGGCGTGGGGCTCGGCGGCTACTGGATCGCCATCAGGGCGACGCACGGCGGCTCCGGCATGCTTGTGCCGCGGCAGGCGCACAACGACTACCTTGAGCTGTTCGCGTCGGCCGGCATCGCCGGGGCGCTGCTGCTCGCGGCGTTTCTGTTCCTCTTCGTGCGGCGCGCGCGCGTGCGTCTGCGCGAGGGCACGCCCTTCGCGCGCGCGGTCTGCTTCGGCGCGCTCGTGGGACTCTTCGGCGTGGCCGTTCACAGCCTCGTCGATTTCGGGCTGCACGTGACGGCGAACGCCTTCGTCTGCGCCGCGCTCTTGGCACTGGCCGGGGCGGAAGTCCAAGTCGGCGCACCCGAGGGTGTGCAAAAAACTAGCCGTCGAGAGTATTGACGCTCGTCGTGGAGCGCGGCTACACTTCGCATGGCCGAATGGCCGAAGAGGTCTCCGATGAAAATCTTCAAGAGCAGAACGACGAAGGCGGTCGCACTCGTGCTCGCAGCGGGCTTGCAGGTCTACGCCGCGGGCGGCTTCGCGCTGGCCGCGCCGGAAGTCTCTGCGACGAGTGCTGCGGCCCCGCGCCAGACGCAGGGGCGTCTGACGACCACGGGCGACAACCCCGTCTCCGTCAACGGCAACAACGCGAAGTCCGGCGAGACGATCTTCTCCGGTCAGCAGATTCAGACGCCCGCCGGGACGAACGCGACGGTGGAGCTACCGGGTCTCGGGAGCGTCGAGATCATGCCGGGCTCGAACGTGACCCTGACCTTCGGCGAGGGCAAGATTGATGTCGTCGTCATCAACGGCTGCGTCCGGCTGTCGGCCGACAAAGGCGTGACGGGGACGGTGCAGACGAAGGGCCGGACGCGCACGACCGGCTCAGACCATCACGTCATCGACAACTGCGACGACACGGGCGGCGGCGTCGTTCCCGTCGGCCCCGCGAGCGCGACCGCGGGCGGTCTGGGCACGGGCACGGCGACCGCGCTGACCGCGGCGCTCGTCGGCGCCTTCAGCATCATCGCGCACGAGCTGATCAGCGACAGCGAAAACCCCAAGCCGACCAACTGCACGCCGATACCCGGCACGACGAGCCCGCTCACACCGCCCAGCGGCTGCACCCCTTGAGCGTCGAAGCTTTCGTGCAGACAGATTGACGACTCCAACTTCTTCAAGTGCCCCCGGGACTCTCGGGGGCACAAACTTTTTATGTTGAAGAGACTCTTGACGGCCGCCGTGGTCTGCGTCGCGTGCTGGATGGCGTGGGCTTCGTTGCGTGTGGGGGCGGCGCGCTTCGTGGCCGAACATGCCTTGCGCGTGAACGCGCCGCGGGAGTCGGAGCTGGCCGCGGGGCTCGCGCCCTCAGACCCGGACGCGCAGTTCGCGCGCGCGTGGCTGCTCTCGAACGCGGGCGACACGGGCGGCGCGCTTCAAGCCTACGAGCGCGCGCTCGCGTTGCGGCCGAGCGACTATCTCCTCTGGTTGGAGATGGGGAAGGTGCGCGAACGCGCGGGCGATGTCGAGGGCGCGCTCGCGGCCTTTCGAGAGGCGGCGCGGCTCGCGCCTTCATACGCGCAGCCGCGTTGGCAGTTGGGGAATGCGCTGCTGCGCGCTGGCTCGCGTGAAGAGGCTTTCACGGAGTTGCGTCGCGCGGCCGAGAGCGACCCGGCGCTCTACCCGAACATGCTTCAGGCCGTCTGGCACGGCTCGGGCAAAGACGCGCGGGCGTTCGTGCGCGCCGCGAGCCCGCGCACGACAGACGAGACGCTCGCCGTCGTCAAGCTCTTAATCAAAGAGGGTGCGCCGGACGAAGGCTTGAAGCTCCTGCGCGAGTCGGGCGCGCAGCTCGCAGAGGAGTCACGTAAAAAACTGGCCGCGGACTTGATCGCGGCCGAAGCGTTCACAGACGCGTACGCGGTCTGGTCGGAGGGGCGCGGCGCAATCGGTTCACTGACCGACGGCGGGTTCGATGAAGGCGCACGCTCGGACGAGGAGGGCTTCGGGTGGCGCTTCGCGCGCGACGTGCAGAACGTCAAACTCTCGCTCGACACAGACGCACCGCGCGAGGGCGCGCGCAGCTTGAAGGTCGAGTACGCGGGCAACTCCGAGCCCGCAACGCCCGCCGTCTCGCGGCTCGTCGCGGTCGAGCCGGGCGCGCTCTACCGTCTCACTTTCTCGGCGCGCACGAAGGAGCTTGTGACGGGCGGGCCGCCTTTCGTTCAAATCGTCTCGGCAGCGAAGTCGGGCGAGGCGTTGGCGGAGACGGCCGTGCTCCCTGACTCTACGAATGGCTGGCAAGAGTTCGCGCTTGAGTTCAAGGCGCCGGCGGCGGGCGCGGTGCGCGTCGCGCTCAGCCGAAAGCCCTGCGCGTCTGCGCCGTGCCCGGCCTTCGGCGGCGTGTGGCTCGACGCGTTCGAGTTGAGAAGGATTGAGCGATAGTTATAATGGCCGTCCTGATGGAAAAGATGAGTGAAGGATTGAAGGCGGTCTTCATCGCGGGCGGCGCGGGGACGCGCCTGTGGCCTCTGTCGCGCGAGGGGCGCCCGAAGCAGTTCCACGCGCTCGCGGGCGAGTCGTCTTTGATGAGGCAGACGGTCGAGCGCGTGCTGCCCGTCATCGACGCGCGCGACGTGTGGGTCGTCACCGGCGCGCGCTACGTCGAGTTGACGCGCGCGGAGCTGCCCGAGGTGCCGCCCCGACAGATCATCGGCGAGCCGTTCCCTCTGGGGACGAACCTCGCCGTGGGCTTAGGCGCGCTCCACGTCGCAAGGCGCGACCCCGAGGCCGTCATCTTCGTCGGCTGGGCCGATTCATACTTCCGCGACGGCGAAGAGTTTCGCCGCGCGCTCTTGGCGTCGGCGCGCGTGGCGCGCGAGACCGAAGGCGTCATCGTCGGCGTGCGCCCCACGCATCCGGCCACGGGCTACGGCTACATCCGCGCGGGCGAGCCTTTGAAAGAGCAGGAGGGCGCGTACCGGATCGCGGGCTTCGAGGAGAAGCCGGACGCCACGCGCGCGCGTGAGTTCGTGGCCGAAGGCTCTTACTACTGGAACCCGGGGATGAGCGCGTGGGTCGCCTCGCGCCTGCTGGAGCTGATACGGCGACACAAGCCCGCGCATCACGCGGCGCTGTTGAAGGTGGAGCCGCACCTCGGGACTGAGCGCGAGCGCGAGGCGATGGAGGAGGCTTTCGCGGGGCTCGACCGCGAGCCCATCGACACGGCTGTCTTCGAGAAAGCTTCCGGGCTCGCCACGGTCGTCACAGACCCGGGCTGGAGCGACGTGGGGACTTGGGCGGCCGTCTACGAGCTTGGCGCCGAAGACGAGGGCGCGAACGCGACGCACGGCGAGGTCGTCGCACTCGACACGAGCGGCTGTCTCATCCACGCCGCCGCGGGGCGTCCCATCTTCACACTCGGCGTCTCAGACCTCGTCATCGTCGACGCAGGCGACTGCCTGCTCGTCGCCCGCCGCGAGCAGGCCGAGCGGCTCAAGGAACTGCACACGCTCGCCAGAGAGTCAGGGCACGGGCGCCTGCTCTGAAAAAAGTTCACGACCGCAGAGACAGAGAGACGGCCGGTTGAGTTCATCCCTCAACCGGCCGTCTCTCTGTCTCTGCCGTCGTGAATGTTGACTCAGTTCACCAAATCGAAGTCGATCCACTGCGTCGCGACGGCGTTTGACTTGCCGGCGAGGGCGTCCGTGACGATGAGTTGGAGGACGTACTCGCCGGGCTCAAGTGCTTCGCCGAGTTGCAGGCGACCGGCGGCCTCGATGCGTTCGAACCCTGACTGCTGCGCGGGGTCGAACGGCTGCGGCTGGCCGGCGTAGACCTGCTGCCCTTCGCGGAAGAGGCGTGCCTGAATGGTGAGGCGCGGGCGCCCCGTCGCGCGGTCGGGCTTCGCGTTGTAGATGACGAAGCCGTAGTCGAGCAGCGTCCCGCGCCGGAAGCGGCGCGTCGCGGGGGCGGCCTGCTGGTCTATGAGCCCGGCCGGCGTGACCGTGGCCCCGGCGGCCTGCGGCGCGGGCGAGGCGACGATGAGGCCGGAGAGCGCGAGCCGTCTCTTCGTGAGGTCGGGCACCTCGACGTACTGGCTGGCCGAGCCCGTCCGCTCGGTCGCCGTGTCGCGCACGGCGATGCGGAGCTGGTAGGCGCCCGGTTTTCTCACGGGCACGTTGAGGTCGTAGACCATGCCCTCTCGCTTGAAGCGCTCAAGCGAGTCGGCCGGGACGCTGATCGTCTCGATGCGGTTGATCTGGTCAACGACGCGGCCGTCCTCGCCGAAGGTGACGGCGATGATGTCGAGCTTCGTCTGCTGCTGCCCGTCGGGCTGGCGCAGGAAGGTGAGCGTGCGCGGGTCGATGAGGAGCATCGAGCGGACGGCCGTGCCACCACCGGGCGCGTCGATGAAGAAGGAGGTGAGTCGCAGGTTGACGCCCGCTGCGCCGAAGGGCGAGATGAGTGCTGCCATCAACTGCCCTGCGCGTGTGGGGGACTTGGGTTGTGGTGACTCGGTCTCGGGGAGGCCGACGTAGCCCGTGCGCGTGCGCACGCTCAGGTCGGAACGTCCCTTCACGTTGACCTTCAGGCTGTTGAAGCGCACGCGACCCGTCACGGAGTCGAAGGCCGCGTCGTCGGGGCGGTAGCCGATGAGGTAGTAGCCGCTCATGTCGTCGAGCGCGCGGCGGATGCCCTTGTTGAGGTCGTTCTGGTTGATGAGCGCCTTGCCGCCGGTCGAGTCGGCGAGCTTTTGGAGTCCGGCCTGCGTGTCGAAGACCTGCGCGCTGCGCGCGCTCAGGAGCCGCCCGATCTCCCACGTCGGGATGCCCGGGGAGCCGCCGGAGCCCGCGGGGCTGCCGGCCGTGTTGTCGGCCGCCGTGGGGCCGAGGGGCAGCAGGCCGCGCGCGTCCACGGCGTAGAAGACGACCGAGGCGCGGTTGGCGCTGTCGATAAGACGGTCGAGGGCGCTCGTGTAGCGCGTGGCGTCGCCCTTCGAGTCGCGCAGCCCGAAGCCGTCGGAGAAGAGGATGACGGCCTTGCGCCCCGGCATCTCGCGCAGGCCGCGCACGACGTATTGCAGCGCGCCCATCGTGCCGATGGTGAAGCGCTCCGCACGATACTCGTCGGAGTCCTTGTCCTGCGAGCGCACGGCGTCCACGCTGCCGGGCATCCCGCCGATGGGGCTCGTGTCGACGATAGATTCGAGCGCGCTGGGCAGGCCCCCGTGCCGCGGCGACCAGTGCACGCGCTCGATGGCGTTGTAGAGCGCCTGCCGGTCGTTGGTGAACTGTTGGAGCGCGCCGATGCTTGCGCTCGTGCGGATGACGGCGACGAGGTCGCCCGGTTCGATCTGCTCCTCCACGTACCTGCGCAGCGCGCGGCGCGCGAGGTGGATGCTCTCGGCCGACATCATCAGGTCGTCCACGACGAGCGCGAAGGTGCGGCGCACCTGCCCGGGGCTGAGGCGCGCGGGGGGCACGAACGGGGCGGCCGTGGCGTTGCGTTCACGCGCGCGCGCGGGCGCCGTCGTGGGCGCGGTCGAGGGCTGCGCGACGCGGACGTAGGAGAAGTTCGTCACCTGCCGTGGCTTGCCGTTCTCAAGAATCTCGAAGTCCTCGGCCGTGAGGTTCGTCACCTGCCGGCCGTCGCGGTCGGTGACGACTGCATCCACCTGCACGAGGTTGGTCGTGATGCGCACGACCTCGTCGTCGTCCTGCTCCGCCTGCGTTTGCGTTTGCGCGGCGGGCTGTGGCGCGGGCGCCGGTTGCGGCTGCTGCGGGCGCGCGAAGACGTTCGCGAGCAGCGCGGCAAGCAGGAGGGGCAAGAGCGGCGTGGTTCGTTTACGCATCGGAGCTTCCTTTCGTCTGCAACGTGTAAGGGGCGTGTTCGGGAGAGAGCCTGAATACGGCGGCGAGATTAACACGTCCGCCGTCGAAAGGGGGAGCTTGTGAGGAACTGACCACCGCAGACACAGAGACACGGCCTTGAAGTTAATAACCTCAAGGCCGTGTCCCTCTGTCTAGGTTGGTTAATGTTTGTGTTAGCGCGTCGGCGCCTGTGCGCGCGGGCGGACGGGGATGAAGGCGCCGTCGCCGCCGCGGTTGACGAGCAGGAGCGCGGGGCGCGTGCCCGAGACCTTGAGCGCCGCCTGCAACTCCGCCACGGTGCGGACGGGCTGACGATTCACCTCTTCAATCACGTCGCCGGGTTGAAGACCTGCCTCGGCGCCGGCCCCCGTCTGCGCCACGTCCGTGATGACGAGTCCCTGCGTCGCACTCTTCAAATTAAAGCGTTGCACGAGCGCGGGGCTTAAGGGCTGGACGTTGAGCCCGAGCCCGCCTGCGTCCTCGTGCGCAGGTGCCGCGCCCTCCTCACGGTCGCTGCGCGCAGAGGCGGCCGGCAGCTCGCCGAGCGTGACGCGAAGCTGTTGCTCGCGGTTGTCGCGCAGGACGGTCAGCGTCGCGACGCCTCCGGGCTGCGTGCGCGCGACGGCGTTGCGCAGCGTGTTGTTGTCGGTGACGGGCGTGCCGTTGAAGGCCGTAATCACGTCGCCGCGCTTCACGCCCGCGCGGTCGGCCGGGCCACCCGCCGGGACGCCGCTGACGATGGCGCCGCGCGCTTGATTCATTCCGAGGCTCGCGGCGAGGTCGGCCGTCACGGGCTGGATGTTGACGCCGAGCATGCCGCGCCGCACGCTGCCCGTCTTAATCAACTGCCCCATCACGTCCTTCGCCATGTTCGAAGGGATGGCGAAGCCGATGCCGATGTTGCCGCCCGTCGGCGAAAAGATTTGCGAGTTGATGCCGATCAGCTCGCCCGAAGTGTTGACGAGCGCGCCGCCCGAGTTGCCGCGGTTGATGGCCGCGTCGGTCTGGATGAAGTCCTCGAAGCTGCCGTCGGACAGACCCGTCGTGCGACCCTTGGCCGAGATGATGCCCGAGGTCACGGTCTGACCGATGCCCAAAGGGTTGCCGACCGCGAGCGCCACGTCGCCCACGCGCGCCTTGTCGGAATCGCCCAAGGGGAGGACGGGCAGCCCCGTCGCCTCGATCTTGAGCACGGCGAGGTCGGAGGGCTGGTCGGTGCCGACGACCTTCGCAGGGAGCGTGCGGCCGTCGTTGAGGTCAACGCGAATCTCTTCGGCGCCGTCAACGACGTGATGATTCGTCAGGATGTAGCCGTCGGCGCTGACGATGACGCCGGAGCCGAGGCCCCGTTCGACGCGCTCCTCCGTGCGCGGCGCCTGCTGGCGAAAGCGCTCGCCGAACAACTCGCGCAGCGCCGGGTCGTCCATGAACGGGAACTGCTGCGCCTCGCGCGTGCGGCGTGACGCGCGGACGGTGACGACCGCGGGCGTGACGCGCGAGAGCATGTCGGCGTAAGAGGTCTGCTCCGCGCCCACCGCCGCGGGCGCAGGGGGCGTGGCCGTCGTGTCGGCCGCCACCGCGACGCCGCCGAAGGCCGCGACTAAAACTACCAAAGCGGTCGAAAGCAGCAGCCTGCCGACCCGCCCGTTTGAATCCAAGAGGTCTCGATAACTCATAAAATGAGAGTCTCCTTAAATCTGAATTAGACGTAACTTGGATGAGCGAGCGGAGGGACGCGTTTACCTGACCCGGTTGTAGATGGGGAAGTGCTCTAAAAAGGGAAGCCCAGCCGGGGCGCTTTGTCGGGTGGTGTGCCGGCTGCCGGTTTTGGTCGGTCAGCAACAGGTCGTGGCGGGTTGGCCGCCGGCTCACGCGCGCCCCAGGCTGGGATATCAATCCAGGGGACTGTAAAGTAGCACGCACCCCCCGGCGTGTCATCGTAATGAAGATGGTGCTGTTACTCCAACTTTAGTTGGAGCCGGGCGGCGCGTCCGGCAGGCGCACGAGGCCGCGGCGGATGGCCGTCGTGGCAGCCTGCGTGCGGTCGGCCACGCCCAGCTTGCTGAGGATGTTGTTGACGTGGCTCTTGACGGTCGCCTCGCTGATGTCGAGCGCGGCGGCAATCTCCTTGTTGCTCCGGCCGAAGACGATCTGCTCTAAGACTTCCAGCTCGCGCCCCGTCAAATCCGACCCGCCGACGCGCCCCGCCAGACGCTCGGCCACGACGCCGGGGATGCGGCGCCCGCCCGCGTGGACGGTGCGGATGGCGTCTTCGAGTTCTTCAAAAAACATATCCTTGAGCAGATAGCCTTGCGCGCCGGCCTGTAAAGAGCGGTAGATGTCCTCGTCGCCGTCGAAGGTCGTCAAGACGATGACGCGCGCCGATGGAAACTCGCGCCGGATGGCGGCGATGGCCTCGACGCCGGTCATCAAAGGCATGCGCAGGTCGGTCAGCAGCACGTCGGGCCGCAAGCGTCGGTAAAGCTCGACCGCCTGCCGTCCGTCCGTGCCCTCGGCGATGACCTCCATGTCGGCGACGGTGTTGATGAGGGAGACGAAGCCCTGCCGCACCACCGCCTGATCGTCCACCACGACTATGCGAATCTTCTCGTTGCTCATCGCGGATAGATTATACGCTCAAGCCTCAATCGGCACGCGCACCGTTACCTCTGTGCCCGCGCCGGGCTCGCTCTTGACGTTGGCGTTGCCGCCCATCTGCTCGGCGCGCTCGCGCATGCCGACGAGCCCGAAGTGCCCGCCGCGGCGCCCGTCGTAGGTCGCGGCGTCGAAGCCGCGGCCGTCGTCTTTAACTACAAGTCGCACCTCGCGCGCGCCGAAGTCCAAGCTCACCGTAACGGTCTTCGCCTGCGCGTGGCGTACAGCGTTGCCGACGGCCTCTTGCCCGATGCGCAGGAGGTTGTTCTCGACCTGCGGCGCGAGCGGGCGGAACGTGCCGCCGACCGAGAACTGCGTCTGCATGCCGCTCTCGGCCGTGAGCCGTCGCGTCATCTCGGCGAGCGCCGCGGGCAGGTCGCGCTCGTCCAAGGACTGTGACCTCAAGTCCCAGACATACCTGCGCGCCTCCGCGACGCTGCTGCGGACGAGTGCGCGCGCGCGGTCGAGGTGCGTGCGCGCCGCGTCGGGCGCCGAGGCCAGAGTGCGCGCGACGATCTCCAACTGCACGGAGATGCCGAGAATCTCCTGCGCGAGGTTGTCGTGTATCTCGCGCGCGATGCGGTTGCGCTCCTGTAGCACCGCGCCGTAGCGCGCGCGCACCTGCCGCAGGCGCAGCGCATAGAGCTGCCAACCCAAGAGTCCCGAAGCCACGACGACGAGCGCGTAGAACCAGTAGGTGCGATAGAAGTGCGGCCTGAGCTGGAAGCTGAAGGTGGCGGGCGCGCTCGACCAGACGCCGTCGTTGTTGCAGGCGATGACCATGAAGCGGTAATCACCCGGCCCGAGGTTCGTGTAATAGGCCACGCGCCGGTCGCCGCCGTCAACCCAGTCGCGGTCGAACCCTTCGAGCTTGTAGCGATAGCGCACCTTCTCCGGTGCGACGAAGCTCAAGCCCGCGTAGTAGAAGTCGAAGCGGCTCTTACCCGGCGGCAGTCTCACGTCAGGGGCGACCGCCTCGCCGTCAATCTTCACCTGTTCGACGACGGCGGGCGGCGGCTGCGTGTTCAAAGGCATGTGCTCGGGGTCGATGGTCGCAACGCCTTTGATGGTCGAGAACCAGAGGCGCCCGTCGGCGCCGCGCCACGCCGAAGGATGGCCGCCGCCGCTGCACTCGCGCGTGCGCATGCCGTCGGCCGTCCCGTAGACGACCGGGTTGAGCGTGCGCGTGTGGCCGGCGGCAAACTCTTCAAGCTCCGACTTGTCGAGACGGAAGACGCCCTTGTTGCAGCTCATCCAGAGACGGCCGCGCGCGTCTTCGAGCACGCGATAGATGGTGTCGTTCGGCAGGCCGTCGCGCGTGGTGAAGGAGATGAAGCGGCCGTCTTTGAAGAGGTTCAGCCCGCCGCCGTTGGTGCCGATCCACAGGCGCCCCTCTGCGTCGCCGTGGATGGAGATGACGACGTTGTCCGAGAGCCCGTCGCGCGTCGTGTAGGTCTTGAAGCGCCCCGCCTCGAAGCGGCTCAGGCCGCCGAGCGTGCCGACCCAGAGCACGCCCGCCGCGTCTTCATAGATGGTGCCGACGAAGTTGTCGGGTAAGCCTTCGCTGGTTGTATAAGTCTCGAACTTCTCATCCTTCACACGCGCGAGCCCGCCGCGCGTGCCGACCCAGAGCGCGCCCGCGCGGTCGGCGTAGATGGAGCGGACGAAGTCGTTCGGCAACCCTTCGGCTGAAGTGTAGGTCGTAAACTTCCCGTCGCGCAGACGGCTCAATCCGTCGGGCGTGCCGACCCACAGCGCGCCATCCGCGCCTTCGGCGAGCGAGAGCACGATGTTGCTCGCGAGTCCCTGCTCGGTCGTGTAGTTCCGCACGCGCCCGTCCTTCAGAAGACTCAAGCCGCCGCCGTACGTCCCGACCCAGATGCCGCCTGTGTGGTCTTCGTAGATGGACTTGACGAGGTCGCTCGGCAAGCCCTCACGCGTCGTGTAGGTGGTGAACTTTCTGTCCTTGAGCTGCGTCAGGCCCTCGGACTCAGTGCCGACCCAGAGGCTTCCCTCCGCGTCTTCAAAGATGGAGAGGATGATGCCGCCGGAGAGCCCGTCGTCCTCCTCGCCCTTGAACGTCTCGAAGCGCCCGCCGCGCATGCGCGCTAAGCCGCCGGCCGTGCCGACCCAGAGGTCGCCGCCGCTACCTCTGCGCAGTGAGGTGACGCGGTCGTTCGGCAGGCCATCGGCCGTCGTGTAGGTTTTGAGCTGTTCGCCGCGCAGGCACGCGAGCCCCGTCGGCGTGCCGAGCCACAGGCAGCCGTCCTCGCCGCGCGCGATGGCCGAGACGCCGCGCGGCCAAGCGGCAGCCGTCTCGAACTCTCTTTCACCGATGCCTTCGCGGAAGCGGCTGAGCCCCTCGTCGGTGCCGACCCAGAGATTGCCTTCGAGGTCTTCCGAGACGGCGAGGACGCCGCCGCCGGTCAAGCCCTCCTGCGTCGTGAAGCTCGTGAACTTCCCGCCCGCGTAGCGGCTCAAGCCCGCGGAGGTCGCAAACCAGACGACGCCCGCGCGGTCTTCGTAAGCCGCGGCCACATCGTCGCTCGCAAGGCCGTCGGCGGTCGTGAACGTCTGCCACTGGCCGTTGGAGAGACGCGCGACGCCCGCGGCCGTGCAGACCCAGAGGTCGCCCGTCTTGACGCCCGCGAGCAGCTCGCGCACGTCGTTGCTCTTGAGCGCGGGCGTGTTCTGCCGGTCGAAGATTTTGAAAGAGAGCCCGTCGAAGCGCGCGAGCCCCTCCTCGGTCGCGACCCAGACGTAGCCTTCGCGCGTCTGCGCGATTGAGTGAACCGTGTTCTGCGGCAGGCCGCTGTCGGTCTGCCACGCGCGGCGCGCGAACTCACCGGCCGCGCGCCCCGCGTCGAGCCCGCCCGCGCTCCCCGCGCAGACGAGCAGCACGGGGATGAGCAACTTGAGTGGGAGTGCGCTACACTTGGTGCGGCGGGACGTTGGACGCATTGTTGACGAAGGGCTCGGACGTTGAGACGCGCTGTCGGACTTAGGCGCGGATTATAACGGAAGACGACTCCCGTCGCATTCATCACGCAAGAGAACCCGCCAGCATTCATCGGAGGAGCAGGATGAGGAACGCGAAACTCTTCGTCACCGTCGCGGCGTTAATCTTCACGGCGGCGTTGGCGTCGGCGGCGGTGCCCGCGCGCTGGCGCATGGCCACGCCGGACGACTTGCGCCGCGTCATCCCCGCGCGCGCGCCCGTCATCAAAGAGAACATCGAGACAGAGTTTCGCACCGCGTCGGGCGTCGTCGACAACCGCGGGCGCTACATCGCGGGCGTCGTGATGATCACGGCCGGCTACTCGGCCGAGGGCAAGTACTCACACTTCTTCCTGACGCAGGTGCCTCTGCGCGTGGGCGACCTCGAACTGCCGGCCGGGCAGTACGTCTTCGGCTACACGCGCGCGGGCGACGACTCGATTCGCGTCAGCTTCTACCGCGCCGCGACCGGCGACGCGGTCGGCGAAGCGGAGGCGCGCCGCAGCACACGCAAGGGCACGGGCGTCCGCTCGCTCCTCATCAACCCGCCCAGCGCCGGCCGCGCCAACATCCAGATTGGCCGCTTTCTCCTCGAATACCGCGTGGTGGATTAATCAGTAGGCAGATGGCAGATGGCTGTAGGCAGTTAAGAGCCTCGAAGCCGGGAACTCTGGATTAACCTTTCAACAAACTCAACGCGGAGCGACAGCCTGCTGCCCTCTGCTTACTGCCTACTGTTCCCTCAAACTAAAGTCGGGTCTGCGTCTCCAACTTTGCGCCCATGACAGCGGGTGCAGAGTTGTGTGCTAATACGTCGTTACGCTCTACCACGCGCTTTTCGTTCCGAGAACAGGCGAAACCCCGATGAGAAACAGGATACGGCAGTCGGCCGCGTTGCTCGCGGTCTGCGCGGCGCTCTTGCTCTCGACGCACGCGGCCGTGGCGCGGCAGCAGTCGGCGTCGGCCACACTACGCGGCGTCATCGTTGATCCGAACGGCGCGGTCGTCAACGGCACGTTGGTTAAAGCGACACAGACCGCGACGGGCGTCGCCCGCGAGACGAAGACGAACGAGGAGGGGCTCTACACTCTGCCGAACCTGCCGCCCGGCGAGTACGAGATGCGCGTCGAGGCCATGGGCTTCAAGCTGATGATCGTGACGGCCGTCGTGCTTCAGGTGGGACAGACACGCACGCTCGACCTCACGCTTGAGGTCGGAGAGCCCAGCGACGGGCCGGGTGACCTGCTGGGGTGGACGGCGCTCGTCGATACCGTGACCTCCAAGGTTGACCGCGTTATCGAGCGGCGCGAGATTGAGAACCTGCCTTTGAACGGTCGCAACTTCCTCGAACTCGCGCTGCTCACACCGGGCAACGCGCCCGCGCCGAACTTCGACCCGACGAAGACCAACACCGTCGTCGTCTCATCCGCGGGTCAGTTCGGGCGCGGCGGCAGCGTCACCGTGGACGGCGCCGACACGAACGACGACGTGGTCGGCGGCGCCGTGCAGAACATCTCGCAGGACGCCGTGCAGGAGTTTCAGATTGCCACCAACCGTTTCGACGCGCGCCTCGGCCGCTCGGGCTCTTCCGTCATCAACGTCGTCACCAAATCCGGCTCGAACGAACTGCACGGCTCGGCCTCGGCCTTCTTCCGCGGCAGTCTGTTTCAAGGCTTGCCCGCCACCTTCGACCGCACGGTGGGTGAGAAGCCGCCCTTCGACCGCGAGCAGTACTCGTTCACGCTCGGCGGCCCACTCAAGCGGGACAAGGCTTGGTTCTTCGGCTCGCTCGAATATCGCAATCAGGACGGCGCGGTGCTCGTCGGCGCGCGCGACACGGCGCGGCGCACCATCACGCGCACGACAGCCTCCGCGCCGCTCGACGATCTGCTCTCGACCGAGCACTTCGACTGGGCGCCGACCAACGACGACCAACTGAAGCTGCGCTACTCCGTCCAGCGCGAAGAGGACGTGGCCGCGAGCACACTCATCCGCTCCATCGGCTCGGCCTCACAGCGACAGTCGAGCCGCAACCGCGCGCACTCGCTCCTCGCGGGCTACACGCGCACCCTCTCGCCCACCAGCGTCAACGAGCTTTACTTCAGCTACAGCACCTTCTCGAACACGACCGCGCCCGTCACACAGGGGCCGCAGCTCACCTTCCCATCCATTCAGGACGGCGCCTCGTTCCGCGTGCCGCAGGCGACGAAGCAGAAGCGCTTCCAGCTCGCCGACAGCTTCACGCACGTCCGCGGCAACCACACCATCGGCTTCGGCGGAGAAGCGCAGCGCGTGCTTGCCGACTTCGACCTCGGCGTCTTCCAACAGGGGCGCATCGAGCTGATTGAAGACTTCCCAGACTTCGACCGCAACGGCGACGGGCGCACGGACGACAACGATCTGCTCTTCGCCGTCACGCTCCGCAGCGCCTTCCCCACGCGCCCGCTCGTTATTCCCGACGCCGACAACACGCACCTCGCCGCCTACGTGCAGGACGACTGGCGCGTGCGCTCGACCTTCACCTTGAACCTCGGCCTGCGCTACGAGCTGGACACCGACGTGAAGAACGTCAGCCGCTTCCCCCGCGAGATCAACCCGCTCGTGCTCCCGTTCCTGCGCGGAGGGCGCAAGGCCGACCGCAACAACTTCGCGCCGCGCGTCGGCTTCAACTGGGCGCCCAACAACGACGACACCTCCATCCACGGCGGCTACGGCATCTACTACGACCGCGTGACGCTGGAGATTCAATCGTTGGAGCGCGGACTCGACGGCCGCGCGCTGCCCATCGAGGTGAGGGCCGGCAACGTCTTCTTCATTCCCGGGCCGTGTCTCTTCAACCCCGCGTGCGGGCAGTTCCCGCCGCCCGCCCCGACGCTCGCCAACCCCTTCGCGGGCTTCCTTCTGCCGGGTGCCGGCGCGGGCGGCATCAACATCATCGACAACGCGTTGCAGAACCCGACGGTGCAGCAGTTCAACCTCGGGCTTCAACAGAAGGTCGGCGGCAACTTCGTCTTGCGCGCCGACTACCTGCACAACTTCGGCACGCACTTCATCATCGGTCGCACCATCGGCCAAGTCTTTAACCCCGTCGTCGGCGGCCCCGACCTCGTCAAGAACATCGAGTCGAGCGTGAAGACGAAGTACGACGGGCTGCTCCTTAGCTTCGAGCGGCGCCGCGCGGGGCGCTACCAGTTCCGCGCCTCCTACACACTGTCGAAGGCTTTCAACTACGCGAACGACGACCAGATTCCTTTCTCGAACGGCCCCGTAGACCCGTCGAACCTGCAACTCGAATACGGCCCCACGCCCAACGACCAGCGCCACCGCTTCGCCTTCGCCGGAGTCTTCGACGCGCCTTACGGCTTCCGTCTCGCGCCGCTCTGGACGATAGCCTCGGGTGTGCCGATGGACATCCTTCTGCCCGACGGGAGTTCCCGCATCCCGGCTCTGCAACGCAACGCGGGCGGCCGTCTCTTCCGCACGGGCGCGGAGCTGAACGCCTACCTCACGCAGCTCAACGCGGCCACGCCCGACCCTGCGCGCCGCCTGCCGCTCGTCCGCGACGACGCGCGCTTCAACGACACGTTCAACTCTCTCGACCTGCGACTGTCGCGCCCCTTCGTGCTGCGGGGCGACGTGACCATCGAGCCCATCGCCGAGGTCTTCAACCTCTTCAACGTGACGAACGTGCTCGGCGTCTCGAACGTCAACTACTCCGGCTTCTCGAACGTGCTCGCGCGCGACAGCCAAGACCCAACGAGCGCGGGCTTCCTGCGCTCCAACTCCTTCGGCCGCCCCGTGACGACCGCGGGCGGCGTCTTCGGCTCCGGCGGCCCCCGCGCCTTCCAGTTCGCGGCGCGTGTGACGTTCTGAAAAAAGATGAATGATGAGTGACTCGGGGCTGAGGCGACAGATAGGGCTCCCGACGGCGGCGGCGGTCGTCGTGGGCGAGGTCGTGGGCGTCGGAATTTTTTTGACGCCGGCCGCGATGGCGAAGTCTCTGGGGTCGCCGCTGCTGTTGCTGGTCGTGTGGTTATTAGCGGGGTTGATGGCGCTGTCGGGCGCGCTCTGCTACGGCGAGTTGGCGGCGCGCTACCCGGCGGCGGGCGGCGGCTACGTCTACCTGCGCGAGGCTTACGGGGCACCGGTCGCCTTCCTCTACGGGTGGATGGTCTTCCTCGTGCTCGACCCGGGGTTGACGGCGGCGCTCGCCGTCGGCGCGGCCTCTTACGTGGGCTACGCCGCGGGGCTCGCGGCTCCGTGGGTGAAGGCTCTGGCCGTCGCGTCAGTGCTCGGGCTGGCGGCGGTCAACGCGGGCGGCGTGAGGCTCGGCGGGTGGGTCGTGAGCTGGTTGACGATAGTGAAGCTCGCGCTGCTGCTCTTCATACTGCTGTGGGGCTTCGGGCGTGGGCTCGGCGACTGGTCACACTTCGCGCCGTTCGCGGAGCGTCGCGCGGGGTCGCCCACGCTCGGCGGGGCTCTGGCCGGTGGGCTCGTCGCGGCCTTCTTCTCGTTCGGCGGTTGGTGGGACTTGAGCAAGCTCGGCGGAGAGGTGCGCGAGCCCCATCGGACGCTGCCGCGTGCGCTCGCGCTCGGAGTGTTGTTGGTGACGCTCGTCTACATTCTGACGAGCGCGGCCTTCATCTATCTGGTCGCGCCGGAGCGCGTCACGACGGGCGAGGCGTTCGCGGCGCAAGCGGGCGAGGCGCTCTTCGGGCCGGCGGGCGCGCTCTTCTTCACCGTCGTCGTGGTGGTCGCGGTGATGGGGAGTCTGGCCGCCTACACGATGTCTGCACCGAGAGTCTACTTCGCGATGGCGCGCGATGGTCTGTTCCTGCCGGCGGCGGCGCGACTCAACCCGCGCACGGGCGCGCCTGTGCGCGCCGTTCTCATGCAGGCCGCGCTGGCCTCTCTGCTCGTGCTCGTCGGCTCGTTCGACGAGATCATCTCGTACTTCCTCTTCGTCGTCGTCCTCTTCATCACGTTGACCGTGGCCGGGCTGTTCATACTGCGGCGCAAGGGGCGCGCGCCCGAGTACATGACGCCGCTCTACCCCTTGACGCCCATCGTCTATCTCATCCTGAGCGCGGGGCTGCTGCTGCTGCTCGCGAGCGGCAGCCCGCGGCAGGCACTCGCAGGGCTGGGAGTGGTGTTGCTGGGGCTGCCCGTCTATTATCTTCTCTTCCGCCGCCGCGAGGTGCGCGGGGAGTTTGAAGGAGGAGCAGAGTAGATGGCTTGGATTAAGACCGTCCCTTTCGACGAGGCAGACGAGAAATTGCGCCGTGCGATGGAGGCGCAGCGCGGGCTCTACCCCGCGGAGTACGCCGTGCCCGTCCACCCGACCCCCGGCGGCGAGTCTTCAGGCATCGTCGCCTCGCACAGTCTCATCCCCGAGGCGCTCTACCACGCCTTTGCCACCTTCGGCGTGTTGATGTCGCCTGACTTGCCGCTCACGCGCGCGCGCCACGAGATGATTGCCACGGTCGTCTCGGCCGTGAACCGGTGCCACTATTGAATCGAGTCTCACGCAGAGTTTCTGCGTCGCGTCACCCTTGATGAAGAGTTAGTCCGGGCGCTGCAAGAGGACTACACCACGGCGCCCGTCTCCGAACCAGACCGCCTCATGCTCGACTACGTCGCGCAGCTCACGCGCGACGCCACGCGCATCACGCCCGAACACCACGCGCGCCTGCGCGAGGCAGGCTTCGACGACCGTAGCGTTCTACAGATCACCCTCATCGCCTCCTGGTTCAACTACATCAACCGCGTCGCCGACGCGCTCGGCGTCGGCCGCGACTGAGTTAGGCCGGCTCGTCGTTGAAGAGGGGAGCGGGGCGTGATATAAGCGCCACTCGCGCGGTCTTGTTCACCCTGCCGAAGCCAACGCTGATGAGCGACGGAGCGGAACCAACCACTACGACTTTCGACCCGGCCGCAAACGCGGCGACCGTCAACGCGCGCCCGCGTTCAGAGTCGGCCACGCTCATCTGCGCGGTCGCGGTTGCGGTCGCGCTCGGCATCGCCTGTGGAGTCTGGATTAACTCTCTGATGGCCTCGGCCGCCTCCGCCGCCCGCTCCGCTCCGCGCCGCCCGACGCCCGACGCACGCGCCGACACTCCTCCGCCGCCAGCAGGCGAAACCGGAACTCCACAAGCCTCAAACGAGACGGCGGACGCGCCGGCCGCGAGGACAGAGCCCGCGGTGA
>JBJMGQ010000302.1:0-3203 GCA_045807845.1 Pyrinomonadaceae bacterium
GACCATCGTCGATGGCGCAGGTAAGGAGGCGGACGTGCAGGCGCGCGTCAAGACCATCCGCGCGCAGGTCGAGGACACCACGTCGGACTACGACCGCGAGAAGTTGCAGGAGCGTCTGGCGAAGCTCGTCGGCGGCGTCGCGGTCATCCGCGTCGGCGCGGCGACCGAGACCGAGCTGAAGGAGAAGAAGGCGCGCGTCGAGGATGCGATGCACGCCACGCGCGCGGCCGTCGAAGAGGGCATCGTCCCGGGCGGCGGCGTCGCGCTGATTCGAGCCGCGAAGGCGCTCGACAAATTCAAAATCTTCGAGCCGGAAGCGGACGGCGAAGTGCGCGGCGACGTGGACGAGCAGATTGGCGTCACCATCGTCCGGCGCGCGTTGGAAGAGCCGCTCCGGCAGATTGTGCAGAACGCCGGCCAAGAGGGCGCGGTCATCGTCGAGAAGGTGCGCGCCGAGCGAAACGCCAACTTCGGCTACAACGCTGCCACCGATAAGTTTGAAGACCTCGTCGCGGCGGGCGTTATCGACCCGGCGAAGGTCACGCGCAGCGCGCTGCAAAACGCCGCCTCAATCGCGGGACTGATGCTCACGACCGAAGCCCTCATCTCCGAGATAGAGGAGGACGCAACGCCCGGCGCGATGTCCGGCGGGGCCGGCGGCGGCATGGGCATGTAACTTCGGCGGAAGTCGGGAAGAGATATGTGTGCGGTCATAGGCGTCGCGGTCAGAGAAGGCTCAATAGAGATCGCGACGCCTATGATTTCCGCAGGCACCACGTAGACATCGAGCGCCGGTTATGCACGACTACGGTTTTGAGCGGCTCGATTAATTCTCCGCCCAGTGCATCCGTGGCGGCCAGCAACATCCGTTCGTCTACGAGGAAGCGGTCACTCCCGTCGGGCAGGTGATACCGCTCTCCTTCGACTCTTATGATCTGCCCCTCCAACGCCACGCTGGAAGCTAAGCGGGCGAAGAAGACTCCGCCCGGCTTCAGCACCCTCCACATCTCCCGCACCATGTCTTGCCAGTGCTCCTCGTCGCGCGCGAAGTGCAGGACGGCGCTGCTCAGCACCACGTCAAAGGCGGCGTCGGCGAACGACATCGCTTCGATGGCCTCCACGCGGAAGTTCTCCGCCGGCAGACGTGGGGCGAGCCCGGCGGCCAGCGCGCGGACGTGTGCGATGGCCTCGGTTGACAGGTCAACGCCGCCGACCTCGTACCCGCTCCGCAGAAAATAGATGAGGTTGCGCCCTCCCCCGCAACCGGCGTCGAGCACACGCATCCGTGGATTGAAACGGCCCTTCAGGAGCTGGTCGAAGAGGTAAATGTCTATCTGGCCGAACCACTCTTGCAGATTAAGGTGTGGGGTCATGTCGCTTTATCCGTTGCTCCTCTGGACGAACTAAACCTACGCCGGAGGGCAGTCCCTAACGGTCTTCCTCCGTATGTGCGCGGGGACAGATAAAAAGGGCGGGCGTAACCGGAGCAGAGCGTTTGCACATACCCCGTAAGATTCCCTCCCGACGTGCTGACATTAAAGACGTAGATCTTTGTCGTATCTAGTATAATGAAAGCTCCCTGTTCAATGAGAAGTTTGGCACGAACACTCCTCTCTCTCTGTATTAACTCAAGGGTCAAATAAGCCTGATGGCTACTGGCGATGTAATTCCCGAACGCTCTCTTGAGGAGTCAATCTCAGTCGAAGAACTGCACGGCGACCGGGTCACGGTCGAAAGCGAACTCGGTCAGGGCTCGGCGTTTCGGTTCACGATTCCTTCCAGAACGGGGTAGGATAAGAAAGAGAGGATGGCGCGAGTTAAGCGTCCCCGAAAGAAATTATCCCCACAGACGAAAGGCGGTAACTAAATGAGCGAATATAACGACCAACAACTAACGTGCGCCGACTGCAATCGGGACTTCACCTGGACGGCGGGCGAGCAGGAGTTCTTCCACGAGAAGGGCTTCACCAATCCTCCCAAGCGTTGCAAGGAATGCCGGCAGGCCAAGAAGGAGCAGCGCGGCGGCGGCGAGAGGAAAGGCGGCAACTATTGAGCGCCGCGCATTACACGTATGAGGTGGCGTGGTCTGAAGAGGAGGGGACTTTCATCGCACGCGTCAAAGAGTTCCCCTCCCTCGAAGCGCGCGCCCACAGCCGCGGCGGAGCGCTGCGCGCGCTCAAAAGCGTCGTCTACTCGGTGGCGAAGGATATCACCGACTCCAGCTCGGGGACTTCTGAAACGCCCGCCCCCGATAGCCATTGAGTCCCGCCACGTAGGCGACCTCGTCACTGAACTACTCCGATAATTGGGCCCAAGTCCACGGTGGAGTCGTTGCGTCGGAGGTCGGTCGAGTACAGGCTGGAGACAACTCCGTCCAGATAGAGAGCGTCCGGGCAATGCAGCTCGTCGCGGAAGTACGTCGCCAGCTCGTAGAAGTTGACCGGCTGCTCGCTGATCACGAAGATGACCGTGTCGCCCGAGATGCCGACGCCATTGCGCAGCAGTCTTGAGGTTGACGCTGCGTTAATCGCTGGATGAAGGACACCATTCCGAACAAGCAAAGGGCCCGATTGGGTAGCAAGGCGCACCCCGCGTGCGAGAGCCGGATACTCACTCGATTCGACGATGCGCGGCCCCGACTCGGAGATAAGGAAGACGCCGTTCGGCTTCAGGAAGAAGTTGCCGGCGCCGTCAGAGAGATTGAGCGGGGAGACCTGCCGGCCGTCCTGCACTAACAAGCCGACGGGTGAGAGGTCGGGCTGGAACATCCCGGCGTTCATGGCGAAGAGCAGCCGCTCGTTTCGACTCGCGAGCCAAGACCTCAGCCGCTCGAAGCGTTTGAACGTGCGCCCCTCATCGTCTCGCAGGAAAAGCTCAACGCGCTCTGCTCGGGCGTCAACCCGAATCGTCGTGAAGCGTGGCGGTGCAACGCTCGCCGGTTTGAGACCCTCTTGAACTGAACCCTGTGTCGGCGTGGTCTTGGTCTGACGCGAGCACCCGCTCCACGCCAACAGTGCGGAGAGCATCAGACTTAGTAAAGATATCGTCTTCACGAGTTCAGCGTGCCTGACTTCGCAGCACAGAGGTACACCCTTCAAATTAATTCGGGACGCGACCCTTGACGGCGTGAGCCCGTGCGCTATAGGTGATGCGGCCGGTGGCGTCTGCTGCCGGCAGGCGCGCGCGCATCCGCGCACAGAGTC
>JBJMGQ010000303.1:0-4323 GCA_045807845.1 Pyrinomonadaceae bacterium
CAAGGCGAGTCTCAAGGTCACGCAACAGTCGGACGCCGCGCTCGGCCAAGACGCGCTCAACCTTCAGTTGCCCGCCGCCGCGCCCGACACGTACGACTCGGTTATCGTGCTCGAAGTCGCGGGCGAGCCACAGGTAGACACGATGCTGACGCAGCAGCCGGACGGGACAATCACGCTGCCCGCGCACCTCGGTGAAGTGCACGGCGCGGCGGCGACGGGCGAAGGGCTTCGCTTCGACACACGCGGCATAGCCGAGCGCTGGACGAACAGGGACGAGTGGCTCAGTTGGGACTTTCGCGCCGTCCGCCCCGGCGAGTACGAAGTGCTGGTCGTGACCTCCGAGCAGAAGTACGGGCGCGACTGGGAGGGCGGCCACGAGCTGCTGGTCGAAGCGGCGGGTCAGAGTGTACGTGGTAAGGTCGAGCGCGACGGCAAAGAGGTGGACGCGGCCAATCCCTACTGGCCTTACGTCATTTCCAAACTCGGGCGCCTGCGCGTGGACAAGGCCGGCAAGTACGACCTCAGCTTGAAGCCGCAGACGCTCCGCTCCGACAAGAAGCTCGGCCTAACGCTCGTCTCCGTGCGGCTCGTCCCCGCGGGGAGGTGAGAGGCGTTGCGAATCTTGAGAGTGATGCTGAACGAACTTCAACACGGAGACACGGAGACACAGCTTAAAGCTTTCAAGCTATGTCTCCGTGTCTCTGTGGTCATCTGCATCGCGCTGCTTGCGGCCACGTCCGCGCAGGGCGCGACGCCGCCGCGCGTCTTTCTCGTCGATGCGCGCGGGCTCTCGGAGACGAAGCGGAAGCTACTTGCAGGAGACAAGACTCTCGACGCGCCGCTGCGGAAGCTCGAAGAGGACGCGCGGAAGGCTTTGAGCGCGGGGCCTTTCTCGGTCACGTCGAAGGCGGTCGCGCCGCCGAGCGGCGACAAGCACGATTACATGAGTCAGGCGCCATACTTCTGGCCCGACCCGAAGCGGCCGGGCGGCCTCCCTTACATACGCCGCGACGGCGAGCGCAACCCTGAGATAAACGGCATCACCGACCATCGCGAGATGGACAGGATGGTCGAAGCGGTGGGCGCGCTCGCGCTCGCCTACTACCTGAAAGGTGATGAGGCGTACGCCGCGCGGGCGGCCGTGCTCCTCCGCGCGTGGTTCATCGAACCCGCGACGCGGATGAACCCGAACCTCGAATACGCGCAGTTCATCCCGGGCGTCAACACGGGTCGCGGCATCGGGCTCATCGAGACGCGGGGCTTAACGCGCGTCGTCGATGCGGTCGGGCTCCTTGAAGGCTCGAAGGCTTGGACTAAGCAAGATCAGCGCGGCGTCGAAGACTGGTACGAGAAGTTTTTGCGCTGGATGCTTGAGAGCAGGAACGGGCGCGACGAGGCCGCTGCGAAGAACAACCACGGCACATTCTACGATGTGCAGGTCGCGTCCTACGCGCTCTTCTTGAACAAGCGCGAGCTTGCGAAGCGCATCGTCGAAGCGGCGCGCACGAAGCGCATCGCCGCGCAGATAGAGCCCGACGGGCGTCAGCCCCTTGAGCTTGCGCGCACGCGCGCGTGGGGCTACAGCGTCGGCAACCTCGACGGCCTTCTGACGCTCGCAGAGTTGGGCGAGCGCGTGGGCGTTGACCTCTGGCACTATCAAACACAGGACGGGCGCGGGCTCCGGCGCGCGCTCGAATACCTCTACCCCTTCGCCGTCGGCGATGCGAAGTGGCCGCACCAACAGTTGGGCGAGTGGCCGCCCGAGATGCTCTACCCGCTCATGCGGCGCGCGGCCACTCGCTACTCGGACGCGCCGTTCGCGGCGCTCATGCGACGCGTTCCCGCCGTCGAACCTTCGAGCCGCGAGCTGCTGCTCTCGAAGCCTCAAGGCTTCGACGTGGCCGACTTCGACCGCGCGCGCGTGTTGAAGGCGGCGCGGCTCTACCTGTCCGAGCAGCCCCTCACGGTCACGGCCTCGCGCAGTCCGCGCAGCGCGGGCGGGCCGCACGACTTCTTCTCCGAGGGCGATTACTGGTGGCCCGATTCGCAGAACCCTGCGGGGCCGTACGTGCAGCGCGACGGCATGACCAACCCCGGCAACTTCGTCGGGCACCGCCGCGCACTGATGCGCCTGAGCGTGCAGGTGGCCGCGCTCGTCGCCGCTTGGAGGCTGACGAAGGATGAGCGCTACGCGCGACACGCCGCGCAACATCTGCGCGCATGGTTCATCGAACCCGCGACGCGGATGAACCCGCACCTCGAATACGCGCAGGCGATTCAGGGGCGCACGAAGGGGCGCGGCATCGGCATCATCGACACCATCCACCTCGTCGAAGTCGCGCGCGCCGTCGAAGTATTGGAAGACTCGCGCGCGCTCACCGCCGCCGAAGTTGCCGGCGTGAAGAGGTGGTTCGCGGACTACCTGCGCTGGCTGACGACGAGCAAGAACGGCATCGAAGAGCGCGAGGCGAAGAACAACCACGGCACCTGCTGGGTGATGCAGGTCGCGGCCTTCGCACACTTAACGAAGCATCAGGAACTGCTCGACTACTGCCGCGCGCGCTTTCGCGAAGTGCTCGTGCCGAACCAGTTGGCGGCCGACGGCAGCTTCCCGCAGGAGCTTCGACGCACGAAGCCTTACGGCTACTCGCTCTTCAACCTCGAAGCGTTGGCGACGCTCTGCCGGATACTCTCGACGCCACAGGACGACCTCTGGAAGTTCGAGCTGCCGGACGGGCGCGGGATGCGGAAGGCTTTGGAGTACATGGCGCCCTTCATCCGCGACAAGAAGGCTTGGCCGCTGGGGCCCGACGTGATGTACAACGCCGAGTGGCCGATGCGACAGTCGAGCCTCCTCTTCGCGGGGCTCGCCCTCGGCCGCCCCGACTACATCGAACTCTGGCAGCGTCTCCCGGCCGACTCAAACGTAGAGGAGGTCGTCAGAAACTTCTTCATCCGTCAGCCCGTGCTGTGGGTGGGGAAGCAGAAGGCCGCGGGCAGATGGCAGCAGGCAGTTAGTTAAATCATCGGATGGTTGAAAACTAAAGAGGGCAAATGCACGATGGCGTGGGCTTAACTGCCTACCGCTAGCTGCCTACGACCTACTTTCTTATGTCCGTCAGGATCACAGGCATCAAGGCGCTCGACATTCGCTTCCCGACCTCACGCGCGCTCGACGGGTCGGACGCGATGAACCCCGACCCCGACTACTCGGCGGCCTACGTCGTGCTGAGCACGGACTCAGCCAGCGGGCTCGAAGGGCACGGCCTGACCTTCACCATCGGGCGCGGCAACGAGCTGTGCTGCGCCGCCGCTCAGGCCATCGGCTTTCAGCTCTTCGGCCGGACGCTTGAGTCTCTGACGGAGGACATGGGGGCGTTCTGGGATTTGATGACGGGCGACAGTCAATACCGCTGGCTCGGCCCCGAGAAGGGCGTCGTGCATCTCGCGGCGGCGGCCGTCATCAACGCCGTGTGGGACTTGTATGCGAAGGTGGAGGGCAAGCCACTCTGGAAACTTCTCTCAGATATGACGCCGGAGCAGTTAGTCGCGTGCGTGCCCTTCCGCTACATCACCGACGCACTCACGCGCGAGGAGGCGCTCGAAATCCTGCGACGCCTTGAGCCGACGAAGGCCGTGCGCGAGGCGGACATCCGCGAGCGTGGTTATCCGGCCTACACGACCTCCGCCGGTTGGCTCGGCTATACAGACGAGAAGATTCGGCGTCTGCTCCGCGCGGCGATGGACGAGGGTTGGACGCACTTCAAGATGAAGGTCGGCCGGAGTCTCGAAGAGGACGTGCGCCGCGCCGCGCTCATCCGTGAAGAGATTGGTTGGGAGCGCACGCTCATGTTGGACGCCAATCAGGTCTGGGACGTGGAGCAGGCGATTGAATGGATGCGCGAGCTGTCGAAGTTCAAACCCCTCTGGATAGAGGAGCCGACGAGCCCCGACGACGTGCTCGGCCACGCAGCAATCGCGCGCGCCGTCGCGCCCGTGCGCGTCGCCACGGGCGAGCATTGTCACAACCGCGTGATGTTCAAGCAGTTCTTGCAGGCGAACGCCATCGGCTTCTGCCAGATAGACAGTTGTCGTCTGGGCGGTGTGGGCGAGGTGCTGGCGGTGCTGCTGATGGCGGCGAAGTTCGGCGTGCCCGTCTGCCCGCACGCGGGCGGCGTCGGCCTGTGCGAGTACGTGCAGCACCTTTCAGTCTTCGACTACATCGCGGTCAGCGGCTCGCTCGAAGAGCGCCGCGTCGAGTTCGTTGACCACCTGCACGAACACTTCATCCACCCGGCCGTCGTGCGCCGCGGCCACTACGTC
>JBJMGQ010000304.1:0-10754 GCA_045807845.1 Pyrinomonadaceae bacterium
TCCTTGCGCACCGGCCACATGTTGTGCAGGTGGGGCGTGCGTTTGCCCCACACGTCGGCGATGCTGTCGCGCGTCTCTCGCATGGCTCGCTCCCGTAATTTTTAAGGGGGGATTCTAGAGCGTACTTAAACAGACGCGCGGGCCTTTGGCAACAGTTTTTTTCTCGTGACGGGAGGCGCGGGAATGCTCTGTCGGACTCCCGACGGAGCGAGGGGGCCGGCCGCCCCTTTGCGCGAGCCGCCCGCCCCACCGAAGATGTCCGACTGCGACGCCATGCCCCTTTGTACGGAATAGGTGTCTATGCTTCGGCCGCGTGGTTGGCGCTGACGGCGGCGCCGATGAGGGCGGTCACGTCGCTGGTCGGGATGACCTCGAAGGCGCTGCCCTGCAAGGGGCTCATCTTGACCATCTCGTGAAGATACTGGTCGAGGAGATTAATCTGCACGTGTCGGGCGTTGGGGCCGGAGATGTAGAACTTGCCGGGGCCGTCGAGATGTACGCTCGTGGCCGTGCCGGCCGCAAGGGCGCGGTGCCAGAGTTTGAGGAACTCGCCGCAGCGCGCGTCGCCGGCCGCCGCCTGCTCGAACACCTCCTCGGGCTCAAGGTCGAGAAAGCGGAGACGCATCGCGCGCTGCCCCATGATGCCTTCAAGGTGGCCGACGCCGCCGCACCCGCAGAGGTTCTCCTTCGGGTCGAGCGTCACGACGGCGTGCCCGCCCTCCGAAAAGCTGTTGGCCTGCGGATAGCGCCCCAAGCCGATGCCGACGCCGAGGAACCAGATGCGGACGAGTCTGTCCAACTGGCCGCGTGTAGCCGCGACCCCCGCGGCCAGCGCGGCGGCGTCGTTGAGAACGTGGACGTGCGCGTTGATTCCCTTCTCGACGAGCAGAGAGGTTAAGGCTTCTTCGACGTTGAGCCCTTTGGTCTGCTTCAGGTTCGGCGAGTCTTCGACCAAGCCGTTGCGGTTGATGCCGGGGAAGCCGACCCCGATGGCGTCAACTTCCCGGCCCTGACTGATGTCCTGAATCTCCTGCCCGATGCGCCGGACGATCTCTTCGGCGGGCATCCCTTCCAGAACGTCGCGGGGGTTATCCTCGCCGGGGAAGCGTCGCACCGGGCCGACCAACTCGTTATTCTCGATGACGCCGACGGCGATGTGCTCGGTCACGAGCGCGCCGATTGTGTATCCCATACGAGAGCCTCTCAGCCGAATCGCGTGAGCTTGTTCAGCCCGTTGAAGGCCGCCGCCTTGTAGCACTCGGCCAGCGTCGGGTAGTTGAAGACGGTATCGACGAAGTAGTCCACCGTCCCCTTCAAGGCCATCACCGCCTGCCCGATGTGCAGAATCTCCGACGCGTCTTCGCCGATGATGTGGACGCCCAAGACCTCTTTCGTGTCGCGGTTGAAGATGAGCTTCAGGCGCCCGGTCGTGTCGCCCCGAATCTGGCCGCGCGCAATCTCGCGGTAGTATGCGACGCCGACCTCATAAGGCACGTCCTCATCGGTCAACTGCTCCTCGGTCTTCCCGACGAAAGAGATTTCGGGAATCGTGTAGATGCCGTAAGGATACTTGGCCGGGTCTGTGTGAACGTTGGTGCCGAATGCGCGCCCGACCGCGATGCGCCCCTGCTCCATCGAGACGGACGCGAGGCTCGGGAATCCGATCACGTCCCCGACCGCGAGGATGTGCGGCTGACTCGTGCGGTAGTCCGCATCAACCGTGATGCGCCCCCGAGGGTCTGCCTCCAACCCGGCGGCGGCAAGGTTCAGCTCGTCCACGTTCCCCTGCCGCCCGACGGAATAGAGCAGCGCGTCGCCGGTGATTCGCTTGTTACTCTTCAGGTTCGCGACGACCTTGCCATCCTCGCCCTCTTCGACGCTGGCGACCTCTTCATTCAAGCGGAGCGTCACGCGGTTGTCCCGCAGGTGATAACAGAGCGCTTCGACCATCTCCGTGTCCACGAAGCCGAGCAGGCGCGGCTGCTTCTCGATGAGGATGACGCGCACGCCGAGGGCCGCGAACATCGAAGCGTACTCGACGCCGATGACGCCGCCCCCGACGACGATGAGCGTCTTCGGAATACTGTCGAGCGAGAAGATTTGGTCGCTGTTGATGATGGTTCGGCCGTTGACCGGGACGAGCGGCGACTCGGCCGGCCGTGTGCCGGTCGCGATGACGATGAGCGCGGCCTCGTACTCGGACTGCCCGCGCGAGTTCACGACGCGGAGGTGATGCGGGTCGATGAAGCTCGCGGCGCCGGTCAAAGTCTCGATGCCGTTGCGCGAGAGCTGCGCCGTCGTCACGTCAACCTCGGTCTTGATGACCTGCTGCACGCGGAAGGAGAGGTCGGCCACCGTAATCTTCTCTTTGACCCGGTAGCTCATCCCGTAGATGCCCTGATACTGATAACCCGACAGATGCATCACGGCCTCGCGCATCGACTTGCTGGGGATGGTGCCGGTGTTGATGCAGGCGCCGCCCACCACCTCGCGCTTCTCGACCAGCGCAACCCGCTTCCCCAGCTTCGCACCCTGAATAGCAGCGCGCTGCCCCGCTGGCCCTGAACCGATAACTAAGAGGTCGTAAGTCTGCATGGTTTATCGCACCGGCGCTGGCGTTCAGAAGGAGAACTTGAGATGAAACTGTAGGCGGCGGCCGGGGGTGAGAGTCGAGGTCGCTTGTCCGAAACCGGGGGCTTCGAGTTGCCGGATGGGGACGCCGAAGTTCGCGCGGTTAAGAATATTGAAGACCTCCGTGCGGAAGACGAGGCTGCGCGCTTCGTCGAGGCGAAACGTCTTGATGATGGCAACGTTCGTGTCGAGATAGCTGCCCGCCCTGAAGGTGTTGCGGCCGACCTGCCCGTCTTGTCCGAGAGGCGCGCGCAAAGAGGCGAGGTCGTTCGTCGTGAGTCGGAGCGGACGGCTCCGGTCGCCTGTGACGACGATGCCGTCCGTGGTGTTGAGGCGGTCGGTGAGGTTGCCGTCGAGGTTCACATCGTAGATGGAGTTGACGGTGAAGGGCTGTCCCGTCTGAAACTGTGCCGTCCCCGCGACCTGCATGCCGCCAAAGATGAGGCGCGCGGCGCCGCGCTCGAAACTCGGGAAGTCGTAGACGGCGTGATATGCAAAGCGATGGCGCGCGTCGAAGTTGGCGGGGCCGCGCTCGCCCGCCAGCGTCAGACTGTTCTGCGGGAGCGCCGACGCGCCCGCGAGGTCGAACACGTCCGACACGTCGTCCAAGGTCTTCGAGAAGGTGTAGCCCGCGCGGTACAAAAGGCGCGAGCGCAGGCGCCCGCGCAGCTCCAGTTGGAGCGCGTCGTAACGGGACGTGGCCGTGTTCTCGTAGAACTGGACGCCGCCGATGTTCGACACGGGACGCCCGCCGACGAAGCTCTGTCCCGCCTGCCCGTCGCGCCCGCCCCCGATGGTCGTACCCGGCTGGAGAGCGATGCCGAAGAACTGCGGCTGGAAGCGGCCTGCGCCTTCGGTGGCGAGGTCGAAGGAGCGCAGCAGCGAGATGGCGTTCGTGCCGAGATTGGGCGTCGAGAAGCGCGGTAGGTTGCGCGCCTGCGTGCCGACGTATGCGATGGAGAGGAACGTGTCGCGCCCGAATCTTTGCTCGAAGGTGACGGCGTAGTGGTGCGCCTCGGGCGCGTCCTGTTTGCGCGCGGGCAGGGTCGTCTCCACACCGCTCGCGCCCGCCAGCACGCCCCCTGCGCTCGCGAGCAGGTTGATGCGGTTGAGGTGTTCGCTGAGCGGGATGTTCGGGTTGAGCAGGTTGAGCGTACCCGGCACCACGAGCCCGAGGTTCGGGTTCGATGGATTCAACAGGCCGAGCGGGAACAAGGGGAAGAGTAAGTTCCCGAAGCCGCCCGCCGTGTTCACCGTCACGAAGGTCGGGAAGACGTTGCGCGACTGGCTGATGACCGCGCCCAAGACTTGATCGTTGAAGCGACCGTAGCCGATGCGGATGCGCGTCGCACCCGGCTCGCCGAACCAGTGCGGCGCGTAGGCGACGCCGATGCGCGGCGAGAAGTTGTCGCGGTCGGGGTCGTGTATGCGCGCGCGGTTGTTGATGAACGTGTCGAGTCCCGGCACGGCCGCATGCTGCGCCGCGGGGAACGTGCCCTCGATGCGCCCACGCACCTCGCGCGCCGGCGTGTTGGTTTCGTAGCGCAGACCTAACGAGAGCGAGAGGTTCGGCCGCACGCGCCAGTCGTCTTGAAAGTAGAAGCCGAGCTGGTAGAAGCGCAGGTTGATGCCCGAGTCGTCGCCGCGCGTGAGCGTCTGGAAGAAGCCGCTGGCGGCGGATGCGGCGGCGAGCGTCGCAGGCTCGATGAAGTCGTTCGTGATTGAGAGTCCACCCGTGCCGTTGGCGAGGATGGGTGCGCCTTGGAAGCTGAGCAGCGGCCGGAAGTTTCGCGGGAGGATGCTGTTCAGCTCAGTGCGGCGGTTGTCCGTGCCGAAGATGAAGGTGTGGTTGCCGCGCTTCAGGGTCATCTGGTCGGCGACCTGATAGGTGTTGTTGACGCGCTTCTGCGGGAAGTTGAACACGTCAACGCCGACGGGACTGAAGCCCGCGACGACGACTTGGCCCAAGGGGCCGAGACGTTCTTCGACCGTGCCCGCGTCGCGGTAGAGGACGGGGCCCGTGTTCGCGGTGATGCGATTGTTGGCGGCGTCGAAGTTCGGCAGCGTCAGGTTCTCAAGCACGCGCGCGTTGAGAAGGAAGGGCACGTTGGAGAAGTCTCCGCTGTCGATCATGTGCTCGCGGTCGCGCACCTCCTCGAACCGCAGGCGCGTGCGGCCGTAGGAGAGGCGCAGTTGATTGAAGAGAAGCGTGCGCGCCGTGGGGCCGGACAACTCGCTGTTGAAGAAGAAGGAGAAGTTTTGCGTGCGGACGCGCGGACGCAACGTCGAGAAGAGTGCGCCGCCCGTGACGGGGATGTCGCGCCAGTCGTTCGTGAAGTTGTAGCGACCCGTCAGACTTTGCGCGCGCTCGCCGAGGCGAAAGTCGTAGTCGAGCTTGCCGGAGAGAATCACGCCGCGCGCGCTCGCCGGGAGTTGCTGCGTGTAGGTGTTCGCGCCGTAGACGCCCTGCGGGTTGTTCGGGAACGGGAAGAGGCTGAAGACCGCGTCGCCGCCCGAGGTCGTCGGGAAGGCGAACTCGGGCTCGTTGCGGAAGCGATTGAAGAAGAGGCCGTTGGCGCCGGAGCCGAAGGCGCCGCGCTCCGCGACCGTGGGCACGGCGAAGCTCGCCTCCTTCGACGCGTTCAAGAGCTGCCCCTCGGCGCTCACGAAGTAGAAGACCTTGCGCGCGACGACGGGGCCGCCCAAGACGAAGCCGCCCTGCCCGAGCGTGAACGAGTCCTCTCCCCCGCTCTCGTTGCGCGTCGTCAACGCACGCGCGCCGACGGGCTCGAACCTGAGCGTCTGCTGGTTGAAGTTGTATGTGGGCGCGGCGACGGCGACGCGGCTGCCCGCCGTGACGGGCGCGGCGGCGCTGCCGCCCGTCGTGTCGAAGTAGTTGCGCGCGTTGAGCTGGCTCGCGTTGAAGAGGCCGAAGGCCGTGCCGTGCGTCTCGCTCCCGCCCGAGCGCGAGATGGCGTTGACCTGCGCGCCGATGTTGCGCCCGAACTGCGCGGGCGCGAGCAGCGTGATGACCTGATACTCCTTGATGGATTCGACCGGCTGCGGGACGAGCGCGAAGAAGCCTTGACGACGGACACCGATGTCTTCGTCGTTGTTGTCCGAACCATCAACCGTAAAGTTGTTGGCGCGCGAGCGCAGGCCGTTCGCGGAGAACTGCCCCGACGTGCCCACGCCCGCGCCGACGCCGGGGCCCGACCCGCCCCCAAGCGTCTGTGGCGGCAGAAACACGTCGGGCAGATAGAGCGCCAGCTCGTCGAACGTGCGCGTCAGCGTCACGCCGCCCAGCAGAAGACTCTGCACCTCAACGTCCGTGAAAGCCGCGCCGCGCCGCGAGTCCTTCGCGTTCGCGCTACCGCGCACGTCGGTCTGTGCGGCGGTCAGTGGCGGCGTGGGTGTTGGGTTAGCTGAGACGGTAGCGGGTGTGGGCTGCGGCGTCGCCACAGTGGTCGGCTGTGTTGTCGCGTTGGGGTCGGGCGTCTGCGTCGTTGAAGGCGCGGGCGTCGGCGTGGGCGAAGGGTCGAGGGTGATGGGCACGGGGACGACTTCGCCCGTCCGCATGCCGATGAGCCGCTGCACGGTCTCGCCCGGTTCAAAGCCCGCGGCCGTGGCGCGTATCGTGTAGGTGCCCGGGGTGAGGAGCCCTTGAAAGAAACGCCCCTGCGAGTCGGAGAGCTTTGAGACGGAGACGCCCGTCTGTTGATTGATGAACTCGACGCGCGCGCGCGCGATGGGCCGGCCCGTAACGCCGTCCGTGACCGTCCCCTCGAAGGCGCCGGTCAGAGTGTCCTGTGCGGCGGACGCGGGGCGCGCGACCGGCACCGCCGCGATGAAGACCGCGAGCGCGACGGCGACGAGCCTGCACAACGGGGGAAGCGGTCGGAGGCGCATGCAAGATTCTCGATTCGACAAAGTGAAAACGAAATCTTAACGCGGCGGATTGTAACATCAGTGGGCAGAAGGCAGATGGCAGTAGGCAGTGAAAGCAAAAACTTTCTACCGCCCGTCGCCTTTCAATTAGTACGTGCTGCCGGTCTCTTAACTGCCTACTGCCATCTGCCTACTGCCCACTGCTCTTCACGGCTGCCCGAAGCGCGCGCGGTACTCAATCGAGTTGATGAAGGCTTTGACCATCTCGGCGCGGATGTAGTCGCCGCCAAAGGCGTTCAGCTTGTTCAGCCAGAAGTTGAAGCCGGGGGCGTCCGGGTCGCGGCGGAGATAGCCGAAGTACTGCATCTGCACGAAGGCGCGATTGAACTCGGCGCGGACGAAGGCGTCCTTGTCCACCATCTTGAGCAGCACGCCCGCGCGCGTCTCGCGGTGCGTGAGCAGCTCGACGACGAGCGCGGTGCGCTCCTCTTCCGTGAGCGTCACGCCCGCGCCGGCCGCGAGCGCGTCCACGTACTGCGCCTCGTTGAGCGGGTCGAACTTCGCCTTGAAGGGCGCGCGCTTCACGAACTGCTCGGCGAAGAGACGCTTGTTGAGTTCGAGCCGATCCAACGCGCCCGGCTGGCCGACGATGACGCCCTCGCGCACGACCGTGAGGTCGGGCAGATACTCCGCAAAGAGCGGCGCGCGCCCGAACGATAGGCGGTAGAGACGTTGGACGAAGAAGCCCGTGCCTTGAAATTCAATCGAGAGGAAGAAGGCCGCGGACGTGTTGATGCGCTTCACCTCGCGACACTGCTGGTCTGCGCCGCACACACGAATGTTATCGACCCAGAATTGCAAACCCTCGGCGTCGGGCTCGCGCCCGAGAAAGTCGAGGTAGTGCTGGCGGACGAAGAAGGTCGTGTCGTTAATCGGGTTCTCAGACTCGTCGTCGAGGATGGTCAGGACGGCCTGCGCGATTGAGCCGAGCTGCCCGCCTGAAGGGTTCGAGAGCGTGAGGTTGATGGTCTCGCCGCCTTCGGTCTTGTCGTCGTCGAAGATGGGAACGTTGAAGCTCTTCAAGCGCTCGCCCGTCTGAAAGAGGAGCGTGCCCGAGACGTTTGCGTAGTCGCTTCCCGCAGACGCAGTGCCGCCCGTCGTCGTGGCGTAGGCGACCGAGAGAGAACTTTCGTCGCTGCCCGTGCGCACGACGTTGATGCGTGCCGAGCCGCCCGACTCGCGCACGACGAAGCTGGAAGCCTCGAACTGCACGCGCGGCGAGGGCGAGACGAGGAAGTTGTCGAACTGTGCCTCGCCCGGATTCAGAGACGCGCGCGACGTGCCCGCCGAGAGCTCGGCGATGAGCGCCGTCTGGTTGGCCGGGAGCTGCGCGCGGAAACGCTCCGTCCACGCGGCGAAGTCCGGGCTCGTCTCAAAGATGATGAGGCGGGCGGGCGCGTCGTAGCGGAAGCGCCAGAAGCGTTGCTGCACAGGGTCGTAGGTGACGCTGGCCGAGAACTTGTCGCCGCCGAGGTTGAGCTGGAACAGAAGCGTCTGGACGGACGAGTTGTTGTCGGCAAGACTCGCCGCGTGCGTCTTCGTCGTGAGGGTCGGCTCCGACGCGCCCTGCACGACGAAGCGGACATAGTGCTCCGCGTCTGCACCGAGGCTGAAGAAGGTCTGCGCGCCGTCGCCCTGCGCCGCCTGCACGACCTCGACGCCGACGATGGGCGTTGCGTTGAGGTCGATGGCGCGCACGGAGACGAGGCCGCTGTAGGACGCGCCGTTCGCGTCCGCGCGCGGCTGTATGTGGAGCAGGCCGCCTTGCAGGAAGACGCCGACGAGCGGGTCGAACGAAGACGAAGGGTTAGTGATGATGCCCTTCATCCATTTGTCCGGGTCGGGCTGCGGGCCGCCGTCGAAGGTATCGCTCGGGTCGGGCGTCGGCGTGGGCGTCGTCTGAACGGTGCCGATTGAATCGAACCTCATGTCGGCGCTGATGTCGTTGATGACGCGGTTCGGCGGGTTGAAGCTGAAGCCCGTCTTCTCAAGCGTGACGACGAAGCTGCCGCCTGCGGGCACGGACGCGAACGTGTAGTTGCCGCTTGCGTCCGTGAGCGTCACAGCGGAGCGCGCGCCCGCGAGCGTAACGTTGACGTTGGGGATACCGGCGGCACTCGCGTTAACGATGGTGCCCGTGAGCGTGTAGGTGATGACCTTGCCGGTGAAGTCCTGTCCCGTCTGGTCGCTTTGCAGGTTGCCTACCGTGCGGCTCGGTGGCGTGAAGCGGAAACTGACCTCGGAGGGCGTGAGCGTGAAGTTGCCGCCCTGCGGGAGATTCGTGAACGAGTAGTTGCCCGCGGCGTCGGTCGTCGTGTCGCCGGCGGCCGAGCCGGAGAGGTGCACGTTGATGCCGACGAGCGGCTGTGCGCTCTCGTTCGTCACGCGTCCACTCAGAGAGTAGGTCGCGGCTAGAACTGCGCGGCAGGCCGAGAACTCCGAAGTGTTGCCCGAAGGGTCTGTGGCCGTGGCCGTCACTACCTGCCCGGGCGAGACGGTCGGGAGCGTGACGTTGAACGTGGCGTTGCCGCTCGCGTCGGTCGTCACGTCGGTCGAGCCGAGCAACTGTGCGCCCTCGCCGCTGCCCGACGCATCGCACGTCGCGTTTGAGAAGAACTCGACGCGGAAGGCGGTCGAGGCGGTGGAGTTGAGCGCGCCGCCGACGCTCGTCGTCGCACCGTTCGAGACGGCGGAGTTGAGCGTGGGGAAGTTCTGCAAGTCGTTCGGGCCGTTGTCCGCATCGCCCGCATCGTTGGGCGTCACGCCGTCGGGGCCGAGGTCTATGCCGAGATGCTGCGCGGTCGTGCCGTTCGTGTGAATCGAGTTCGAGAGGATGCGGTTGCCGGTGCCGCTGCCGGGGCTGACGGAGACGCCGTCGCCGCCGTTGAAGGCGATGAGGTTTCCGGCGCCCGCGGCCGTGCCGCCGATGGCGTTGCTGTTCGCACCGGCGATGGCGACGCCCGAGCCCGAGTTGCCGACGGCGACAGTCCCGCTTACATCGGTGCCGATGAAGTTGCCGCGCACGCGGTTGCCGGTCGCGTTCACGCCGTTAACCCGCACGCCGTCCCCGGCGTTGCCGGAGATGACGTTGCGCTCGGCCGCGGTGGTGCCGCCGACGTTGTTATTGGACGAGATGTCGATGAAGACGCCGTGCCCCGCGTTGGCCCGTGCGGTCGTCCCGGCGGCGTTCGTGCCGATGAAGTTGCCCGCAATCGTGTTGCCGCCCGCACCGGCCAGACGGATGCCGTGCCCGTTGAACCTGTTAATGACGAGTCCGCGCACGGTGCTCCCGCTCGCGTTGATGTCGAGCCCGGCCGTGACCGCGCCCGCGCCCGCGCCGTTCAGCTCAATCAGCGGCGAGCCGCTGAAGCCGAGCTGCGTCGTGCCGTCGATGGTGACGGGGTCTGTGATGGAAGGCAGCGCGGAGGTCGGGCTGATGGTCTGCTGCCCGCCGCCGCTGCCGATGCCGAAGGTGATCAGCTCGACCTGCCCGGGGGTAGAGTTGGCGGTGAGGATAGCTTCGCGCAGAGAGCAGTGTGCGGCGTTGCATGCGCCGTCGTCTGTATCGTCGTTCGTGTTGACGTTGAGCGTCGCGCCTGCGGGACAGACGGTGAACGTCCAGTTCGCGCCGTTGTTGCCGGAGTTGGTTCCGCTCCGCACGGCGATTGGGGCCGTGCCCCCCTGATCGCTCACGTCCACATCCGAGAGCGAGAAGGTGCCCGAGCCCGTCCAAGCGCGCTGTGCGCCCGCAGCCGACGAGCGGAGCAGGATTGTGTCCGCGTCGCCGCAGGCCGCGCCGCCGCCGTCGAGATGGATGGTGCCGTCGTTCGACACGTCGCCCCCGAGCGTGAGGTCGCCCGTGCCGATACTCTGGAAGACGCCGCCCGCGGTGACGGTCAAAGTGCCGGCCGAGAGGTTGAAGGAGGCGCCCTGCGAGAACGTCCCGCCGCCGTCGATGGCGAGCGCGCCGAGCGTGTGGTTGCTGCCGAGCGTGACGGTCGCGCCCGCGAGCACGTTGGTCTTTGAAGAGGCAGCGACCGTGCCCGTCCCCGCGAGCGTCTGCGACGTGCCGCCGAAGCGGAGCGCGGCAACCGTGATGGTGCCGTTGTTCGTAAGCGCGGGGCCGTCGAAGCGGAAACTGGAGGTCGCGTCGCCGCCCGTGAGCGCTCCGTCGA
>JBJMGQ010000305.1:0-3465 GCA_045807845.1 Pyrinomonadaceae bacterium
CACGGAGTCGAAGATTTTTTGCGGCTGCTCGACGCGCTTCGGCGACGAGCCGAACTCGAACACGTGCCCGGTCTGTCTGGGACTGCCCGGCGCGCTGCCTGTGCTCAATCGGCGCGCGGTCGAGCTGGGCGCGCGGGCGGCGCTCTCCATTGGGCTGCACGTCAACGAAGTCTCCATCTTCGCGCGCAAGAACTATTTCTACCCTGACTTGCCGAAGGGCTATCAGATTTCGCAGTACGACCGGCCGTTCTCGGAGAAGGGTCTGCTTGAAATCGTGACCGCCGAGCGCGACGAGGGCGGGCAGGCGCGCGCGTGGCGGCCGATGCAGATTCGCATTACGCGCCTGCACCTCGAAGAGGACGCGGGCAAGAACGTCCACGAAGGTCTGCCACAGACCGACCGCTACTCCTACATCGACCTCAACCGCGCGGGCACACCGCTCGCAGAGATCGTCACCGAGCCCGACTTTCGCACCTCTTGGGAGGCTTACGACTACGTCAACCACGTGCGCCACGCGTTGCAGTGGGTGGGCGCGTCGGACGCGGACATGGAGAAGGGCAACCTGCGCTGCGAGGCGAACGTCTCGGTGCGTAAGGTCGGCGCGGAGAAGTTCGGGACGAAGGTCGAGCTGAAGAATCTCAACTCTGTGCGCTTCATGCAGCGCGCCATCGAGTTCGAGATTGAGCGGCAGATTACGCTCATCGAATCGGGCGGGCGCGTGACGCAGGAGACGCGTCTGTGGGACGAGCGCGCCGGCCAGACGCGCGTGATGCGCTCGAAGGAGGAGGCGCACGACTATCGCTACTTCCCCGAGCCAGACTTGCAGCCGCTGACCGTCACGGCCGAGTGGATCGAGGAGGTTCGCGCGTCGATGCCGGAGCTGCCGGACGTGCGCCGCAAACGCTTCATGGAGCAGTACGAGCTCTCCTTCAGCGACGCCTCGCTCTTCGTGCGCGACCCGCAGCTCGCGGACTTCTACGAGAGCGCGGCCGTCGCGTCGAATGCGCGCGGCGCGGCCAACTGGCTCAAGGGCGAGCTGCTGCGCGAGCTGGACGCGTTGAATGTCCCGGCGGACGCCTCGCCCATCTCGCCCGAGGAGTTGGGCGCGCTCGTCCGCGCCGTCGAAGAGGGGCGCATCAGCGGCAAGCAGGGCAAGGACGTGCTGCTTGAGATGTTCAAGATGGGGAAGGGCGCGGATCAGGTCATCGAAGAGCTGGGGCTCGCGCAGGTGTCCGACGCGGGCGAGATTGAGAAGATCGTCTCGGGCGTGCTCGCCGCGAACGCGCAGCAGGTCGAAGCCTATCGCGGCGGCAAAGAGGCGCTCTACGGCTTCTTCGTCGGGCAGGTGATGAAGGCGTCGAAGGGCAAGGCCAACCCGAAGGTCGTCAACGAGCTTTTGAAGGAGAAGCTCAAGGCCGAGTAGCCGCAGTCAAAATTTCAAGATGGACTACAAGGGGAAGACGGCAATCGTCACGGGCGGGACGAAGGGCATCGGGCTCGCTATCGCGGAGGCTCTGGCGGGCGAGGGGATGAACGTGTGCGTCGGCGCGCGCAGCCTTGAAGAGGTGCGGCAGACGGTGCGCGAGCTTGAGGGCACGGGCGCGAAGGCTTCGGGCGCGGCGTGCGACGTGCGCGTCTACGAAGAGGTCGAGGCGCTGGTCGCGCACGCGGTCGAAGAGTTCGGCGGTGTGGACGTGCTCGTCAACAACGCAGGCGTCGGGCTCTTCAAGACCGTCGAGGAGACTTCGCCTGAAGAGTTTCAAGCGGTCTTGGAGACGAACCTCTTCGGCGTCTTCTATGGATGCCGCGCCGTCATCCCTGAGATGAAGAAGCGGGGCGGCGGCTACATCGTCAACATCTCTTCGCTCGCGGGCGCGAACCCGCATCCACGGATGGCCGCCTACAATGCCTCAAAGTTCGCCCTCAACGGCTTCAGCGAGGCGCTCATGCAGGAGGTCAGGCACGAACGCATCAAGGTCAGCTACGTCATGCCCGGCTCGGTCAACACAGAGTTCGGCGGCGGCACCGTGAGCGAGGAGCGCGCGTGGCAACTGCAACCGGAAGATATCGCGCGCGTCGTCGTCAGCCTCCTCCAACATGACGAGCGGAGCCTGCCGAGCCGCGTCGAGATCAGGCCGAGCATGCCGCCGAAGAAGTAAGAGAAGGAATGGGCAACGTTGATGAGCGCGTGCTTGAGCTGCGTGAGAAGGCGCTCGGCGGCGAACAAGGTCTCCGGCGTCATCACCTACAACTTCGGCCTACAGTAGCGGGCGGATGAGGGCCGTACTCCAGCGCGTGACACGCGCGTGCGTCAGGGTCGAGGGCGAGACGGTCGGCGAGATCGGCACGGGGCTCGTCGTGCTGCTCGGCGTCGCGCGCGACGACGCAGAGAGGGACGCGCTCTATCTCGTCGAGAAGATTCTGAACCTGCGCGTCTTCGAAGACGCAGAGGGGCGCATGAACCTCTCCTTGGCGGAGACGGGCGGCGCGCTGCTCGCCGTTTCGCAGTTCACGCTCTACGGCGACGTGCGCAAAGGGCGCAGGCCGTCCTGGTTCGACGCCGCGCCGCCCGAGCTGGCGCGGCCGCTCTACGAGTTCTTTGTCGCAGAGGCACGAGCACGGGGGGCGCGCGTCGAAACCGGCAGCTTTCAGGCGATGATGGAGGTCGAGCTAATCAACGACGGCCCCGTCACGATTCTATTGGACAGCAGGAAGGTTTTTTAGTTTGAGCACACGAAGAATTTTAGAGGCTTCACTGTTCTGCTTCGTCGCAATATCGTTTACTGCGTGCGGCGGGGGGACGCAGTCGAAGGTCTTTGACGAAGCAGAGGCGCCGGGGGGCGCGAGTGTGAAGCGGGGCGTGAAGCCGGAGGCGGACGCGGAGGCGGTCGTGCTCGAAGTCGAGTCGGGCGGCTTCTCTTACGGCCGCATCGTGATTGAACTGTACCCGAACGTCGCGCCGAAGATGGTCGAGCGCTTCAAGCGGCTGGTCGGCGAAGGCTTCTACGACGGCACGGCCTTCCACCGCATCAATCCGCGCGCGGGCGTCGTGCAGGGCGGCGACCCGAACTCGAAGGATGAAGACCCGGCCAACGACGGCCTCGGCAGCTCGCCTTATGAGAACTTGCCTGCGGAGTTCAGCGACATCCCCTTCGAACGAGGCATCGTCGGCGCGGCGCGTGCGGACATCGACACGGCCAACTGCCAGTTCTACATCACGCTCCACCGCGTGCCGCAGTGGGACGCGCAGTACACGGTCTTCGGCAAAGTCATCGAAGGCATGAGCAACGCCGACGCCATCGCCGGAGCCCCCACACGCCCCGCCCCCTACAACGAGAGCCCTGCCGAAAAGATCATCATCAAACGCGCTACCCTCCAACCTCGCGCGAACTTCCAAAAGCAGTAAAGCCGTAACGAGTGAGAAGTGACGGGTGACGAGTAAGAGAACATGCTTACTCGTCACCC
>JBJMGQ010000306.1:0-8044 GCA_045807845.1 Pyrinomonadaceae bacterium
CACGCTCTCAGCCTTCAGGAATGAGAACGGCTGCGCGGACACGAACGACAACGCGACTGACTTTCAAACGGCCGCGCCCGCGCCACGCAATTCAAACTCAACGACAGTCTCTTGCTCTGCCACGCCGACACCTACACCGACTCCCACTCCGACAAGCACGCCGACGCCGACACCTTCTCCAACCCCGACGCCGACAAGTACACCGACGCCGAGCCCGACGCCTTCAGCTACCCCGACGCCTTCAGCTACCCCGACGCCTTCGGCCACGCCGACTCCAACGCCGACTCCGACGACACCGCTCGTCGTCATCAGTCAAATCTACGGCGGGGCGGGTTGCACGACGGCGAATTGCTCGGCCTTCAAGAACGACTTCGTCGAGCTGTACAACCGCGGGGCGACCGCGGTCTCTCTCAACGGCTGGTCTGTGCAGTACGCCTCCGCGACGGGGACGGGTGCTTGGCAGACGACAGCGTTGGGCGACTTCACGCTCGCGCCCGGGCAGCGTTACCTCGTGCAGGAGGCGGGCAACGCGAACGGCGTCAGCTCGCTCCCGGCGGCGGACGCGACCGGGTCGATCAACTTGAGCGCGACGGCCGGCAAGGTCGCGCTCGTCAAGACGACGACCGCGCTCTCCGGCTCCTGCCCTTCGAGCACAAACCTTATCGACCTCGTTGGCTACGGCACCTCCGCCAACTGTTCCGAGTCCGCCCCGGCACCCGCTCCGGGCACGAACACGGCCGCCGTCAGGAAGGGCGAAGGGTGCACGGACACCGGCGACAACTCCGCGGACTTCTCGTCCACCCAACCCAACCCGCGCAACAGCTCCGCGCCCGCGCAGGCGTGTCCCACGCCAGCCGCACAAAAAGAGACGGGAGAGCCCTCTCGAACTTCGGAGGTCACTCTCCCGCTTCTCTTCTTTCTACTTGACGCCGGCGAGTTCAGCGCACCACGCCCGTCAGAGGGCTCGACGCGCTGGCGTAGAGACGCCTCGGCATTCGACCCGCAACGTACGCGAGGCGGCCGGCCTCGACCGCAAGGCGCATGGCCTTAGCCATCCTCGCGGAGTCCTCGGCCTCCGCGATGGCCGTGTTCATCAACACCGCATCCACGCCCAACTCCATCGCGACCGCCGCGTCGCTCGCCGTGCCGACGCCCGCGTCCACGATGATGACGGCGTCGGGCAACTGCTCGCGCATGATCGCCAAGTTCGCAGGGTTCTGCACGCCGAGCCCCGAGCCGATGGGCGCCGCCAGAGGCATCACGGCCGCGCAGCCCGCGTCCAGAAGTTTCTTCGCCATGATGAGGTCGTCGGAGAAGTAGGGCAGCACCTTAAACCCATCGCGGACGAGCACGCGCGCGGCTTCGAGCGTCTGCTCGTTGTCGGGGAAGAGTGTCGTCTGGTCGCCGATGACTTCGAGCTTGATGAGGTCTGTCTGTAGAGCCTCGCGCGCGAGCCGCGCCGTGCGCACGGCCTCCTCGGCCGTGTAGCAGCCGGCCGTGTTCGGCAGGATGACCATCTCCGGGTCGAGGTGGTCGAGGAACGACTCGGTCTTGCGGTCTAAGGGTACGCGCCTCACGGCCACCGTCACCATCTCCGCGCCCGACGCGCGATGCGCCGCCTTCATCTCCTCGAAGCTCCTGTACTTCCCCGTCCCCACAATCAGCCGCGACGCGAACACACGCCCCGCGACCTCGAAAGTCTCCCTGTCTGCTTGAACCGCTGTGGACATTTTTTATGAGTGCTCTTTCTAAAGGATGACAGCCCGCCCTCGAAGAGTCGGCGGGCTCGCGCACAATTTACACCCTAACGATTCGAAACAGAAATTAGCCGCCGCCGACGAAGTGGACGATCTCGACGCGGTCGCCATCGGAGAGTTGGATGGCGGGCCAGTCGGCGCGGCGGACGACATCGCGGTTGAGTTCGACGGCGACGCGCTCGGGCGCGAGCGAGAGTTGTTCGATGAGGGAGAGCAGCGTCGTCCCTTCGGTCAATTCCTTCGACTCGCCATTAAGCTCTACGCGCAAGCTGCGGCCCTTTCGGTCACTGGTGGATGATGCGGCGCATCTCGGCCGAGGCGTCGCCCGCGACGGCGCGGATGATGATGGCCGCGCGCCCCGAGTTGAAGCGCGGGAGCAGTGCGCGGACGACCCCGACGCCGTGCCCGTCGGTCGTCGTCGTCACGATGATGGGGCGGAACGAAGTGCCGAGAACTTTGACCGTCAGGTTGGCCTGACCGACGGGCTTCTGGCCGTATGCGCCGCGGCCGACGTAAATCTTGATGGTCACCAACTGCCCTGCGCGGAACTCGCCCTCGTCGTCCAGAAGGCTCAGGACGATTTCGTCGGAAAGCTCTTCCGGCTCCTCGAAGACCTCTGCCACGAGCAGCGGCTCGTCGGGCACGACCTCGGGCACCTCCGTCTTCAACTCAGGCGCAGGCGGCGGCGGCGGAGCATCCTTCTTCGGGGGCGTGGGGCGGTAGTTGTCGAGCGCGCCCATCTCGTCGGCCAGCGTGGAGAGGATGACGATGTCGGGCTCGGCCTTCGTCTTCAACACTGCGGGCGGGGCGACCTCTGCTGCCGGCGGCGCGGGGGCGGGCAAACTCTTCGCGGCTTTCGGCGCGGGCTGCGCTTCGACGGGAGGCGCGGGCTCTGCAACTCGTTGCGGGGCAGACTCGACGGCAGGCGCGGCCGTCTCTTCCAACGACGCAGCCGCCGCCTCAGACTTTCTCCTGCGCTGGCCTGCGGCTTTGCGGACGCCCGCAGACGACTCCGCCACTGGCAGCGCGTCGCTGCCGTTGGAGCCGCTCATGCGCTTGAGGTCTTCGACGCGGCCGGACTTGATGGCGGCGCAGATGAGCTTGTGTTGTCGCTGGAGACGGTCGGTCAGCGTCTGCTCGTCGAAGCCCTTGCTGATGAGGTCGGCGTAGGGCGTGCGCTTGCTGGCGATGATCCGGCCGCCGACGTAAACGAGCGAAAGGATGAGCGGTGTATCGAGCCCCTTGTCCTCTGTCTGGACGTGGTAAGTGACTCCGTCGTACGGAATGTCGGTGTTGAATCCAGTGATCAATGCTCGTTACGGAAGTCGGATGTCCGGCGCGGATTTGGCCGGGGAAGCATGCGCCCCGGCGGGGGTAAAATCAAGTTAGCACAGCCCCGCGAAGCCGGTCAAACCCTTTGCAAAACATGGCTTTGAGCGCGAGCGAAGGTGGCCTTGACACCACGCGGGACGTGGACTAGGATTGGCTTGTACCATGATTCTCAAACTCAAAAACGGCCGCTAGAGGGCCGCGTTTTTCGGCGCAAGCTGACGGGAGGATAGTGTGTTCAGTCTGTCCGACTACCTGCCAATCGCGCTCATGTTCATCGTCGCCTTCGGCTTCGCCGCGGGCAACGTCCTGCTCTCGCAACTCGTCGGCCAGCACAAGGCGACGCGGACGAAGACGATGCCTTACGAGTGCGGCAAAGACCCCGTGGGCTCGGCGCACGAACGTTTCTCGGTGAAGTTCTATCTCGTGGCGATGATCTTCATCCTCTTCGACATCGAGCTCATCTTTCTCCTCCCGTGGGCGGTCGTCTTCCGCAGCTTCTTCAAGGACGGGCTCGGCACGCTCATCTACTTCGAGATGATGACGTTCATGGTGCTGCTCCTCGTCGGCTACGTCTACATCCGCAAGAAGGGTCTGTTCGAGTGGGGCGCACGCGCGCGAGTCGAGGCCGAGGCCGAGGCACGCACGCTTGAGTTGAAGGAGGAGCGCGTGCGTGTGGCCGAGGCGAGGCAAGCACCGGCGCGCGCCGCTTGAGCAGTTAGCAAGGGGTACTTATGGGCTTAGAGAATTTCATCGCCGAGGCGCTGCCCGACATCATCACGACGCGGCTCGACTCTTTGGTCAACTGGGCGCGCAAGTCTTCGCTTTGGCCGGCGACCTTCGGGCTCGCCTGCTGCGCCATCGAGATGATGGCGACGACCGACTCGCGCCACGACCTCGCGCGCTTCGGCTCCGAAGTCTTCCGCGCGAGCCCGCGTCAGGCCGACGTGATGATCGTCTCGGGGCGCGTCTCGCGCAAGATGGCGCCGGTCTTAAGACGCATCTACGACCAGATGCCCGAGCCGAAGTGGGTCATCTCGATGGGCGCGTGCGCCACTTCGGGTGGAGTCTTCGACAACTACGCCATCGTTCAGGGCGTGGACAAGATTGTGCCCGTGGACGTGTACATCCCCCGCTGCCCCCCCCGCCCGGAAATGCTCATCCACGCCATCATGATGCTTCAGCAGAAGGTGATGGGAGAGTCGATGCGCGACCGCGACGACGTGCCGGCCGAGGAGGCGTACGAGGCCGTCCCGCCGGGTACGCTCCCCGCCGTCGGCGTCTCGGCCACCAACGAAGCGGCGGCGCAGGAGTCGCCCTCGCGCCCCTACACCATCGCCTCGCGCCACGAGCGCCGCAGGTCGAGCTAGAGCCGTGATAAGTGATGAGTGATAGGTGATAAGAAGGAAGACACGAGCCTTCTATTTTCTTATCACTCATCACTTATCACTTATCACTTAGTCACTGCATATGTCTCAAGACATTGAACGAGAGAAAGAGATCGCCGCCGGAAAGAGCGCGACCAACTCGTACCCGGCGCCGCCGACCGAATTGATTTCGGCGCTGCGTGGCGAGCAGGAGAGCTGGGTCGGCGAAGTTATCGAGGCGTTCGGCGAGTTGACGCTCGTCGTGCCGCGCGAGGCGATTGCGGCCGTGTGCGCGCACCTGAAGTCGGCGCCGGGCTTCGAGTTCGACATGCTCGTGGACATCACGGGCGCCGACCGCGGCCCCGAAGAGGAGCCGCGCTTCGAGGTCAACTATCACCTCTTCTCGACGAAGCGCTATCACCGCGTGCGCCTGAAAGTGCTGCTCAACCAAGAGGACACGCACGTCCAGACCGTGACGACCGTCTGGCGCACGGCCAACTGGCACGAGCGCGAGACCTTCGACATGTTCGGCGTCATCTTCGACGGACACCCAGACCTGCGCCGCATCCTCCTGCCCGACGACTGGCAGGGGCACGCTTTGCGCAAAGACTTCCCGCTGCGCGGCTATGAGCCGTACAGCCTGACGTGATGACGAGAGGCTTCTGAGCCCGATGATGAACCCGAACACGAATCCGGCGCAGTTCGGCGGCACGTTCCAGCAGTCGCAACAGCAGCCGAAGGGCTGTCTGGGTCGAAACTGGAAGTGGATGCTCCCCGTCGGCTGCCTCGGGTTGATACTCGCAGGGGTCGCGCTGGTCGGCGGCATCGTCTTGGTGGCGATGTCGGCTTTGAAGTCTTCCGAGGTCTATCAGGGTGCGCTCAAGGCCGCGCAGGCGCACCCGGCCGCCGTCGAGCGACTCGGAGTGCCGATTAAAGACGGCTGGCTCGTCAAGGGCAACATCCAGTTGGCCGGCAGCGCCAGCAGCGCGAACTTCGAGATTCCGGTCTCTGGCCCGAAAAGTTCGGGGACGCTCTACGTTAAGGCGGTCAGCCCCGAAGGCACTTGGATGTACGAGAAGCTCGACCTCGTCAGCGGCGGCCAGACAATCTCGCTGCTCGACCGCAACGTCGCGCAGCCTCCTCCCGGCGCCCCCGTTGACGTGGAGCAGGACGCCGACGGCTCCTCTGAAGACACATCCGAGGGCGCTGCGGGCGACGTGGACGAGGTGCCGCCGCCGGCACCGCCGCTCGGCGAAAGCGGGCAGACGGACGCTCCCTCCGGGGTGCAGACGGTCTCGGGCGGCGTGCTGAACGACAAGGCCATCTCGAAGCCGCAACCGCCCTACCCCCCGGTGGCGAAGGCGGCACGCGCGTCGGGGACGGTGACCGTGCAAGTGCTTGTTGACGAGACGGGGAGCGTGGTCACGGCGAAGGCCCTCAGCGGCCACCCCCTGCTTCAGAACGCAGCCGTTGCGGCGGCGCGTCAGGCGAAGTTTTCGCCGACGCTTTTGAGCGGGAAGCCGGTGAAGGTCTCCGGCGTGCTGACTTACAACTTCGTGCTCGAACAGTAGGACGTGAGGCGGCCCGTGCCGCGCAGAGAAGACTGAAGCATGAGCGCACCAACGACAAATCTGCCGCCGCCGTACGAGGTCATCGACCGGCCGCTCGACACACAGATGACCATCTCGTTCGGGCCGCAGCACCCGTCCACGCACGGCGTGCTCCGGCTCGAACTCGTCCTCGACGGCGAGATGGTCGTCAAGTGCGTTCCCGACATCGGCTACCTGCACACGGGAATGGAGAAGCTCTTCGAGTACAAGAAGTACCAGCAGGGCATCGTCATCACCGACCGCATGGACTACCTCAACCCCTTGGGGAACAACCTCGCCTACTGCTTGGCGGTGGAGAAACTCCTCGGGCTTGAGATACCCGAGCGCGCGCAGGTCATCCGCGTGCTGATGTGTGAGTTGCAGCGCATCGGCTCGCACATGGTCTGGCTCGGCACGCATGCGCTCGACATCGGCGCGATGACGGTCTTCTTCTACTGCTTCCGACAGCGCGAGCGCATTCTCAATCTCATCGAGGCCGCTTCGGGTGAGCGCATGACGCCCTCTTACTTCCGCATCGGCGGTCTGATGATGGACTTGCCCGCGGGCTTCGACCAGCGCTGCCGCCAGTTCACCGAAGACTTCCCCAAAGCGGTCGAGGAGTGGCACGACCTCCTCTCGGGCAACCGCATCTTCCAGAATCGCACGAAGGGCGTCGGCGTGATGTCGGCCGAGGACGCCATCGACTGGGGACTGACCGGCCCGACCCTGCGCGGCAGCGGCGTCCCCTTAGACATACGACGCGCCAACCCTTACACGGGTTACGAGGACTACGAGTTCGAGGTGCCCGTCGAGCAGGGCTGCGACGTTTGGTCGCGCTACATGGTGCGCATGCGCGAGATGATCGAGTCGAACAAGATCATCAAGCAGGCGCTCGCACGGCTCCGCCCCGGCCCCATCAAGGCCGACGCGCCGAAGGTCGTCCTGCCCGAGCGCGAAGCGATGAAGACGCACATGGACGCGCTCATCCATCATTTCCTGATCGTCGCCGAAGGCTTCAACGTGCCGGCCGGCGAAGTCTATCAACCCATCGAGGCATCGAAGGGCGAGCTGGGCGTCTACGTCAAATCGGACGGCGGCCCCAAGCCCTCGCGTGTCCACGTCCGCGGCCCTTCATTCGTCAACCTCTCGGCCCTGCCCGACATGGTCAAGGGCGAGATGGTCGCCGACGTGGTCGCCGTCATCGGCTCGATTGACATCGTGCTCGGGGAAATAGACAGGTAGTTTTCAGTTTTCAGTTTTTAGTTCTCAGCAATGCCAAAGCTGCCGACTAAGAACTGAGAACTGAAAACTGAAAACTGAAAACTATGTCTCAGCAGTTCACACCGAACAACCCGCTGCCGCAGGAGGCGAAGGTGCCGCAGGAGATGGCCGTCTTCTCGCCGGAGGTCGAGGCGGAGATTGACCGCCACCTGGCGAAGTACCCCATCAAGCGCTCGGCCATCCTGCCGCTGATGTTCATCGTGCAGCGCGAGCGCGGCGGCTGGCTCGACCCACCGGGCGTGACTTACTTGGCCGACCGCCTCGGCGTGCGCATCACGGACATCTGGGAGGTCGCGACCTTCTACTCGATGATCAATACCGAGCCGGTCGGTAAGTATCATCTACAAATCTGCAAGACGCTCTCGTGCAAAATCATGGGCGCGGGGCGCGTGACGGAGCAGTGCTCGAAGCGTCTCGGCATTAAGCCGGGTCAGACGACCGAGGACGGACAGTTCTCAATCTCCGAGGTCGAGTGTCTCGGCTCGTGCGGCACGGCGCCGATGATGCAGATCGGCTTCGACTACTACGAAAATCTGTCGGCCGAGAAGGTTGACGAAATCATCGACAAGTGCCGGAGCGGCGAGCTGTCGAACGGCGTGCGTTAGCAAAGACTATGTTTATCGGGGCCATAGGCTGCGAGCCTTTACAACTGCGGCGGGTGCTTCTGGAGAACTCCGCTTCGCTCGACGTGTACCGCGCCAACGGCGGCTACGAAGCGCTG
>JBJMGQ010000307.1:0-3814 GCA_045807845.1 Pyrinomonadaceae bacterium
CTTCGAGTTCACACCGCTTGAAGGTCGAGTCCCTTACGACCTCCTGCTCGAACGCACAGACCCGCGCCTCGTCAAACTCGAAATGGACTTGTACTGGACAATCAAGGGCGGCGCGAGCCCCGTCGAGTATTTCGAGCGCTACCCGGGGCGCTTCCACCTCCTCCACGTCAAGGACATGGACTCGACGCCCCGCCGCTTCTTCGCCGACGTGGGGCGCGGCCGTATCGACTTCAAGACCATCTTCGCCCAATCACGCAAGGCGGGCGTCCGCCACTACTTCGTCGAGAACGACGAGCCCGCCGGCTCGCCCTTCGACAGCCTCCGCGTCAGCCTCGAATATCTCAAGCAGCTCGAACTCTAAAGTGAAGGCGTTTCACTTGCCCGCGTACGAGACGCGCCAGACCGTGTTCGAGCCGTCGTCGGAGACGAAGAGTGCGCCGTCACGCGCGACGGCCACGCCGACGGGACGCCCCCACACGTCGCCCTCGGGCGTGACGAAGCCGGTCAGGAAGTCCACGTAATCGCCCGTCGGCACGCCCTCGCGCTGCGGCACGCGGACGACTTTGTAGCCGGTGCGCTTCGCGCGGTTCCAGGAGCCGTGCTGCGCCGCGAACGCATCATTCGCGTAATCGCGCGGGAACTGCTGCCCCGTGTAGAAGACCATCTCAAGCGACGCCGAGTGCGACTGCAAGAGCACGTCGGGCACGATGACCTTGTCGCGCAATTCCGCGTGCGCGCCCGCATGTCGCGGGTCTTGATTGGGCCCGATGTAGAACCAAGGCCAGCCGTAGAAGCCGCCCTCACGCACGCGCGTCACGTAGTCGGGCACGAGGTCGTCGCCGAGCCCGTCGCGCTCGTTCACCGAAGCCCAAAGCTCGTCCGTGCGCGGGTGGACGGCAATGCCCACGGCGTTGCGTATCCCTGACGCGAAGAGTCTGTAACCAGTCCCGTCCGGCTTGTACTCAAGAATAGACGCGCGCCGCTCCTCGTTCTCGTTCGGGTCTTCGTAGACGTTCGAGTGCGAGCCGACCGAGACGAACATCCGCCGGCCGTCGAGCGAGAAGGCCACGTCGCGCGTCCAGTGTCCGCCGCCGCGGAGCTGGCCGCCGCCGGGCAGGTCGGGCACGACCACTTCGGGGGCCCCGCGCGCCTTCAGGTCACCGCTGCGATAGGGGAAGCGCACGACGGAATCCGTGTTGGCGACGTAGACGTGCGTCGGGTTGTCGCCCGGTGGATAGAAGGCGATGCCGAAGGGGCGGCGCAGTCCTTCGGCGAAGACTTCAACCGTCTCGGCCTTGCCCGCACCAGCCGCCGCCCGCAGCACGCGCACGCGACCCGGATAGCTCTCGGCGACGAAGAGGTCGCCGTTCGGCGCCGTGCGTATGAGCCGAGGGTTCTGAAGCCCTGTGGCGAACTCTTCGACCTTGAAGCCCGCAGGCGCCTTCGGCCAAGCGCCCGTGGGGCGCGCGACGACGCGCGAGCCCGCGTCCACCGAGCGTGTCGCGTAAGGCTTCGGCAGGTCGGCCGTCCGGATGCGGCGCTGCACACCCGGCGCGTCCGTCGTCCAGTCGCCCAGCGCGCCCTGCCCCACGAGCACGCCCTCGCGCGGCCCGCCCTCCACGCGCTTCTGCTGCGCGTTGGCCTCGGAGTCTCTGCTCCCGCACGCCGACGCGAGCGACGCGAACAGCACGACGGCCGCCAACAACAATGCCTTCCCCCTCTTCGTCAACACACTTCCCCTCCTTGTCTCGAAAGCCTCAAGCTCAATCCCTTCTTCAGACATATCATGTGCCATGTATAATGCCCGCGCTCTTCGTCTAACTCAAACTACGCACCACCGCCCCGCAGGGCTAAAGGGAGTCATGCGCGCGATGAAACTTCTTCGTCCAACGTTCCTGTTCTTCTTCCTACTCGTCTTCTTACTGTGCGTGCCCGCGGCGGCGCAGACCAGCTCGCGGAAGCCTTCCGAGTCGGACGACATCTACTCGAAAAAATCCGTCCGCGCCCTCATGCAGAAGGTCTTCGAGTGGCAGGTCGCCAACCCCGTCGAGATCAACGAACGCAACGGCAACCTCTGGGCGCGCGCGGCCTTCTACGCGGGCGTGATGTCTGCGGGCAAGGCCACGGGCGACCGGCGGTACGCGGAGCAGGCGACACGCTGGGCCGAGAGTCGCGGCTGGAAGCTCGGCGAACGCCCGCGCCACGCAGACGACCAAGCGCCGGGTCAGACCTTTCTCGAACTCTACCTGCTGAAGAAAGACCCGGCCCGCATCGCGCAGACCAAGTCCGTGCTCGACGCGATGATTGCGACCCCTCGGCCGGGTCGCGAGGATTGGTGGTGGTGCGACGCGCTGTTTATGGCGCCGCCCGTGCTCGCGCGCCTGTACGCCGTGACCGGAGACAGGAAGTATCTCGACTACCTCGACGCGATGTGGTGGGACACGACCGATTTCCTCTACGACCCTTCGGAGGGGCTCTACTATCGTGACAAGAATTTCATCAACAAGCCGAACGCCAACGGCAAAAAAGTCTTCTGGGCGCGCGGCAACGGTTGGGTGATGGGCGGCACGGTGCGCGTGCTTCAACACCTGCCGAAGAACCACCCGACGCGCGCGCGTTACGTTCAGCTCTTAAAGACGATGGCCGCCTCGGTCGCGCGCGTGCAGGGCGAGGACGGGCGCTGGCATCCTTCGCTCCTCGACCCGTCGGAAGCGCCCGTGCCCGAGACGAGCAGCACCGGCTTCTTCTGCTACGCGCTCGCGTGGGGCGTCAACAACCGTATCCTCGAACGCAAGACCTACCTGCCCGTCATCCGCCGCGCATGGAGCGGCCTCGTCTCCTCCGTGCACGAAGACGGCAAGCTCGGCTGGGTGCAGCAGATCGGGCTCGCGCCCGCCAAGGTCACCGCCGACGACAATCAGGAGTACGGCTCCGGCGCGCTGCTGCTCGCGGGCAGTGAACTGCTCAAGATGAAATAGCTGTCAGTGTTGAGAACCGCCGCGCGCGCGGAACGATTCGAGCAGCGCGTCGTAGGCCGGCTTCTTCTGATAGCTCGCGTCGAAGGGCAGCGGCGCGCCCTTCGCGCCCTTCGTGAAGCTCGGAATCCATGTGTACTTGTCCGTGAAGCCCCACGTCTGGAAGGCCGTACATTTCGGCTGGCGCAGGCACGCGTCCGCGATGCGACGATAGATTTCCGCCTGACGTTTCAGCGTCGCCTCGTCGGGACGGCCCGCGCCCGAGGGGAGCCCCACGTCCATCTCCGTGATGTGCACCTGAAGCCCGAGCGCTGCGAGGCGCGCGATGTTCCGGTCGATGGTGGCGAGGTCTTTTGCTTCGAGGTCAACGATGTGCGCCTGTATGCCGACGCCGTCGATGGGCACGCCGCGGGCACGGAAATCTTTGACCATCTCGTAGACGGCGTCCGACTTCGGGTTGATGCCTTCGGTGTCGTAGTCGTTGTAGAAGAGCAGCGCGTCGGGGTCGGCCGCGTGCGCCCAGCGTAGCGCTTGCTCGACGTAGGCCGTCCCCTTCCCCTGCAAGCCGATGCCGGGCTGGTCGTACCAGACCGACGGCTCGACACTGCCATCGGCCAGAAAGACCTCGTTGACTACGTCCCAAGCGAAGACCTTGCCCCTGTAGTGCTGCATCACACGCGTGATGTGCTCGCGCAGCAGCTCGGACATCTGCGCGGGTGTGAAGCTCCCCTTCACAAGCCAGCCGGGGTTGTACTCGCTCCACGCGAGACAGTGGCCGCGCACCTTCATCCTGTGCTTCTGCGCGAACGCGACGAGGCGGTCGCCCGGCTCGAAGTTGA
>JBJMGQ010000308.1:0-21929 GCA_045807845.1 Pyrinomonadaceae bacterium
AGGCGCGACTCTAAGGCGCGCGCGTCCGCGGAGTCGAACCACTTGAGGAAGTCTGCGCGACCCAGACCGTCGGCGCATTCGGCGACGAGGACGATGTGGCCGCCCTCCGCGCAGCCGTAAGAGGCCATCTCCAAAGCCTTGTGCGCTTGTATGAAGTTGAGGTCGAACGGCGCGCCTCCGGCAGAGACGACGACGACCGCGCGCTTCTCTTCAATCTTGATGGTGTGCGAGTCTGCATACTCGGCGCAGGCCAAGCGGTGCGCGGCGCGCCAGTCGCCCGCGTAGAGGCGCACGATGTTGCGGCGCGCGTCCATCACGGTGTTGATGAGGAACGAGGGGCCGGCCTCGGCCGCGATGCGCTCGCACTCCTCGTGGACGGCGTTGCCGTCGAGGCGTCCCGTGCCGACGCCCGCGCGCCGCCCGCCCTTCTCAAAATCGAGAGCCTGTAGATGAGTCGCCTCAATCGTGCGCCGCGACGCGAGGCCGGGACAGACGCTCTTGCGCCCGCCGGTGAAGCCCGCGAAGTAGTGGAAGCCGACCGCGCCCGTGAGGATGACGTGCGAGTGCTCGAAGAGCGCGCGGTTCAGCTCGACCGGCGTGCCGCGCTCGGTCTCGCCGAAGGTGACGTGCTGCGACGCGGCGTCGGCGTCGTGCGCGAGCGTGCGGACGCGCTGCACGATGAAGGGCGTGAGCAGTTCCGCCTTCTCCTCGCCTGTCACCGGCCGATGAATCCCCGTCGCGAAGATGATGCGCAGGTCATAGGGCGCGACGCCGAGCGCAATCAGACGGCGCACAAGCAGGTTGACGACCTGCGCGCTCCCCGATGCGCGCGTCGCGTCCGAGACGACAATCAACACGCTCTCGCCCGGGCTGATGATATCTTCCAGCGGTTGCGAATCGAGGGGGTCGTCAATCGACGCCCCGACCTCCGCATCCGTCAGCGCCCGCCCGCTCTCGGCCTCCCCTTCGAGCACCTCAAAGCGCCCGCCCTCGAACTCGAACGGAAGGAAGCCGCGGCCGTAGCCTAGTTGGATGTTCATAAGAAAGTAGGCAGTAAGCAGTAGGCAGTCGCTCCGCGTAAAGTTAGATGAAACACTAAGCCCGGGTTCTCGTCGGCGGGGCTTTCAACTGCCTACGGCCATCTGCCTACTGCCCTCTGCTCCTCACACTCCGAAGCGCACCAGCTCGCGCTCGATGACGTTGAGCGAGGCGAAGTCGGTCTTGCCGGAGGCGCGCGTCTCGGCGAGCCAGCGGCGGAGCTGCCGCGCCTCGTCGAGCGTCTGGATGCGACACGCGCCCGTCAGCGCCAGCGTCACCAGCGCGTCCGGCGCGCCGTGCGTCATCAGCGCCGCCTGCAAGGCCGCCTGCTCGCGCAGGTCGAGGACGATGAGAAGGCTGATTTCCATAAGACCCGATGTTGGATGTCAGATGCTAGATGTTAGAAGGGTCTTTTCACCAGCATCCGGCATCTGACAACTCATTCCTTCGTCGAGCGAAAACAGGCTGTGCCGGAGGTGCAGAAATGGAACGCTTCGTCCTCGAAGTCCTCGGTCTCCATCTGGATAGTCAGGTGGTCTACGCCGAACTGGTCGTGGAGCTTGGCGCGCAAAGATCGCAGCAGCTCGGCGGGCACGGCCGCGCGCGCGTGGCGGACGTGCGCCGAGAGCGCGTCGCGCCCCGAGGTGATTGTCCAGACGTGGAGGTCGTGCACGTCTTCGACACCGGCCGTCTCTAAGATGGCACCCTCGACCGCGGCGAGGTTGATATAAGCCGGCGTCCCTTCAAGCAGCACGTTGGTCGCCTCACGAATCAGGCTCCACGAACTCCACACGATGAGCACGGCGATGAGCGCGCTAAAGAGCGGGTCGGCCGCTTGCCAGCCCTTCAAGGTGATGAGCACGCCCGCGGCGATGGCGCCCACCGACCCGAGCGCGTCGCCGAGCACGTGCAGCCACGCGCCGCGCACGTTCAGGTCGCGCTCGTGATCGCCGTGCAGCACCCATGCGCAGACGAGGTTGACGAGCAGGCCGCCCGCCGCGATGGCCGTCAAAGCGCCCCCGCGCGCAATCTCGGGCGGCGCGAGCCAGCGGCCGTAAGCGTCGTATAGGATGAAGAGCGAGACGGCCGCCAGCGTCACCCCGTTCGTGAAGGCGGCGAGTATCTCCAGACGATAGTAGCCGTACGTCTTCGTCTGGCTGGCGGGGCGCGCCCCGAACCTCGCGGCCAGCAGCGCCAGCCCCAACCCCGCCACGTCCGCGAGCATGTGCCCCGCGTCGGCCAGCAGCGCCAAGCTCCCAGTCCACCAGCCGCCCGCCGCCTCGGCCAGCATGTAGGCGGCCGTCAACCAGAGGACGAAGAGCAGCCGGCGGCGCCCACGCTCCGAGAGCGCGTCGTGAGTGTGCGTATGCGCGTGCGCGCCGTGCGCGTGCAGGTGTCCGTTCTCCGAAGCCATCGCTGCTTTAAGGGAATGCCGACCTCCCCGCCGCCGGAGCCGTAAGCTTAGCAGATTACGCCGGGGGCGAGTAGGCAGTAGGCAGATGGCAGTAGGCAGTTCGGAATAGAACGTGGTCAAACGAAGCGGAGGCGGCGAGATTTGCAACTCGCCGCCTCCGCTTCGTTAGGCCCTATACCTTTAAAATATTCCTGCCTTCAACTGCCTGCTGCCATCTGCCATCTGCTATCTGCCTACTTACAGCTCCGCGAGGCCGAGGGCGCGGTTGAAGTCGCGGTAGAGTTCGTTGAGGTCGCGGATGTTCTTCTCAAGCACGCGCGGGAGGTCGGCGACCTCCTTCATCTGGACGATGAGGTTGGCGCCCGCGATGAAGGCCGCGTGCGCGTCGCCCGTGCGCGCCGTGTTGGTGAGCAGCACGAAGACGAGGCGGCGGCGCTCCGCGTTGCGCATCGCAGTTACCTCGCGCCCGATTGCCATCGAGCCCTGCACGCGCGGGTCGAACTCGGGGTCGAGCACGAGCACGTCCAATTGCTCCTCACGCATCCGCTCGATGGCCTGCACAGTGTCGGCCGCGATCGACACGTCGTAGCCGGCCTGACTCAAGGCGCGCGACGCGTCGCCGCCGAAGGCTGAGCCCGCGCACACGAGCGCACTCCTGCGCTCCCACGCGCGGCGCCCGCCCGACGGCGCGTCGCGCACGGCGCCGTCGCCCGCCGCCTCGCGCCGCAGCAACGATGCGAACAGGCGCAGAACGTCCTCGTGCCCCTCCGGCGAAGCCTGCACGTCGCCGAGCAGCGGCGCGGCGCTCGCGGTGGCCGTCTCCTGCTGCGGCTTCGCGGAGGAGGGCATGTCGCCGACGGCCGCCAGCGCATCGCGCTGCGGCGCGGCCGGTGCGGGCGGCTGCGCGTTGACTATCTGCTGGCACTTCGGGCAGCGCACGCTGAACGGGCGCGCCGGAACCTTGGCCCCGTCGAGTTGGAGCCGCGTCGTGCAGTTGGGACAGGTGACAATCATAGTCCGGACTCTAGACTCTTATTCAATCAAGTCGAGCATGGAACCGCCCGTGGGGCGCGCGGGGGCGGCGGGGAAGGTGCGTGTGCCGGCGGGGCGCTTTGCGGTGAAGCCGGAGGCTTCGGCCGGGTGGAAGTCGTCGGTGGCCGACATGCCTTTGAGCGCGAGCTGGAGGTTGTTGGGGTTCGTGGCGAACGAGAGACCGTCTTCGAGCGTGACCGTGCCTTCCTCGATCATCCCCTTGATGACGTTGTCGAAGTCCTGCATGCCGTCGATGCCGCCGTCGCGCATCGCGTCGAGCAGGGACTTCCCGTCCGACTCGCCCGCGGCGACGTACTCGCGCGTGCGCGGCGTGGACTTCAAGACCTCGACCGCGGCGATGCGCCCGCGCCCGTCGGCGCGCGGTATCAAACGCTGCGAGACGATGTAGCGGAACGTCTGCGCGAGCCGCGTGCGGATGACCTGCTCCTCGTTCTTCGGGTAGAGGCCGATGATGCGATCCACGGTCTTCGACGCGTCGATGGTGTGCAGGGTCGAGAGAACGAGGTGACCCGTCTCTGCTGCCTCTAAAGCAATCTCGGTCGTCTCATAGTCGCGCATCTCGCCGATGAGGATGACCTTCGGCGCCTGACGCAGCGCCGCGCGCAGCGCCGACGGAAAGTCTTTGGCATCCGAGCCGACCTCGCGCTGGTTGATGGTCGAGTTCTTGTGCGCGTGCAGGAACTCTATCGGGTCTTCGATGGTGACGATGTGATAGTGCTGCTGCTCGTTGACGAGGTTGATGACGGCCGCGAGCGTCGTCGACTTGCCCGAGCCCGTCGGCCCCGTCACCAGCACGATGCCGTTGCGCAGCTCACTGATGTCCGCGAGCTGCTTCGGCAGCGTGAGCGATTCGAGCGTCGGTATCTCGGTCGGGATGACGCGCATGACGATGGAGTAGGTGCCGCGCTGCTGAAAGACGTTGACGCGGAAGCGCGTGCGCGAAGGCAGACTGTAGCTGAGGTCGGCCGAGCCCGTGTGCGCGAGGCGTTGCGCCGCGTCCGGGTTGCCGTGCATCAGGGTCATCGCGATGACCTCGGTCTGGTAGGGCGTCAGCTTCTGCAAGCCCATCGTCTGGACGTGGCGCAACTGGCCGTTGACCTCCACCTGCGGCGCTTGGCCGACTGAGAAGTTAAGGTCGCTGATGCCTTCGGCGGCCTTCAGCATCTGCTCGATGACGGGCGGCAGGTCGAAATATTTCATGCGGGAATTGGCGACTCCGTGTGGCGGGCGGTAAAGAACGCGGGGCAGGACTCTACGCTTGGAGGTCGGGAACGGGGCACTGCCCCCGACGACCTTTTTTATAATGTCTGAATGACAAAGGAAAAGCAAGTTAAAACTTTTAACGCGTAATATTTTAACACTTAGGCTTCCGCCGTACCTTACAGGCGGGCGAAAAGGTCGCGTGTGCGGCGTGTGATTTCGGCGGGGTTTGAGGTGTCGAGCAGCGCGCCGATGACGGCGACCGAGTCGGCTCCGGCTTCGAGGACAGAGGGCGCGCTCGCGCTCTTGATGCCGCCGATGGCGACGAGCGGCAAGGTTCCGATGGCCGCGCGCACGCGCCGCACGCCTTCGAGCCCGACGACGGGGTCTGGGTTCTCTTTCGACGCGGTGTCGAAGACCGGCCCGATGGCTATGTAATCGACCGGCAGCCGCGCGGCAGCCGACGCCTGCTCAACGCTGTGCGTCGAGAAGCCGACAATCTTCTCCTTGCCCAACACCAAGCGCGCAGCCTCCGGCGGCATGTCTCCCTGCCCCAGATGCACGCCGTCCGCGCCGACCACCAACGCCACGTCGGCGCGGTCATTAATAATCAACTTCGCGCCGAAGAGGCGCGCCACACGTAAAGCCTCCGCCGCCTCCGCATGAAACTCACACGCGGGCAGATGCTTCTCCCTCAACTGCACCAAACGCGCTCCGCCCTCGCACAGACGCGCCACCTGCTCCGCGTGCGTGAGCCCCGACAGGCGGCGGTCGGTAATCGGGTAGAGCTTTGGCAACTCGAAACTCATCGCTCCTCTTTACTTCATCTCGCGTCGGGCGGGACGGCCGTCTGTTTGCCGTCGAGGTAGCGGTCGAACCAGTAGAGCTGCCAGTTGAGGCTCTCGACAAGGTGTTTGGGTTCGCCCGTGCGCGTGAGGTTGTGATTCTCGCGCGGGAAGATGACGAGCTCGGCCGTGGCGCCGAAGTGCTTGAGAGCGCGGAACCATTGCTCGCCCTGTTCGAGTGGGACGCGAAAGTCGTTATCGGAATGGAGGATGAGAATCGGCGTCTTCACGTTCGACGCGTACTTGAGCGGCGAGCGTTCCCAGTAGAGGTCGAACTTCTCGAAGAGGTCGCCGCCGAAGTCGTCCTTGTGTCCGTAGGCGCCGTCGCGCGTGCCCTCGTCGCTGACGAAGTTGACGACGCTGCGGAGCGTGACCGCCGCCTTGAAGATGTTAGTGTGACCGACGATCCAGTTGGTAAGGTAGCCGCCGTAGCTGCCGCCCGTTACGCCCAAACGCTCGCGGTCGATCCAAGGGTTGCGGCGCAGAACTTCCTCGACGCCGTTCATCACGTCTGTGTAGTCGTTGCGCCCCCACTCGCCCTCGATGCCGCGCTCGAACTTCTGGCCGTAGCCGGTTGAGCCGCGCGGGTTCGTGTAGAAGACGGCCCAGCCGCGCGCGGCGTAGACCTGAAACTCTTGGAACCAGTCCACGCCGTACTGTCCCGCGGGGCCGCCGTGGATGCTGAGAATCAGCGGATACTTCTTCCCCGCCTGCCAGCCGAGCGGCTTGACGAGGAAGCCGTCCACGTCCCAACCGCCCGCGCCCTTGTAGGTCATGCGCTCGACGCCCGCGAGTTGAAGTCCAGACCAGAGCCGCGCGTTGAGGTCGGTCAGCTTCCGCTCGTTCGAGCCGTCGAGGTCTGCGGCGTAGAGGTCATCGAGATGTTTGAAGTCGTTCGCGCCGTAGACGATACGCTGCGAGTCGCTCGCGATGTCTACGAAGTGGATGGCGCGCGCCCCTCGCGTCACCTGCTTTATCTTTCCGTCCTTCGCATCGACGCGGAAGAGGTGCGCTTCGCCGCGCACGCCCGTCTCGAAGTAGAGGGCGCGTCCCTGTTCGGCCCAAGTCAGGTTCGAGGGGATGAGGTCGAGTTCGGGCGCGACGTTGCGCGAGGGCTGGCCTCCGCCTGAAGGCGCGACGTAGATTTTCGGGTGGTCGTTTTCATGTATGCGGCCGAGGAAGGCGATGGTCTGGCCGTCGGGCGACCAGCGGGGGCTGTTGTCCGCCTCTTCGTGGTCGGAGATTTTTCGGATGGGGCTGCCGGCCGAGTCGATGACGAAGACATCCGTGTTGCGGCTCTCGTCGAAGGCTTTGCCCGTGCGGTCGGAGACGAAGGCGATGCGGCTGCCGTCGGGCGACCACTGCGGGTCTGTGTCGTTCCAGTCCTCGCCGAAGGTTATCTGCGCGGCCGAGCCGCTCCGTGCGTCCGCGACCCAGACGTGGCTGCGCTTGTCGTCGAACCAGCCCGTGTCGTTGAACTTGTAGGACGGGTGCTTGTAGTGGCGCACGTCGCTCGAAGGTGCCTTCACGTCGCTCGGGCCGGTGCGGCTCGTCAACACCAGACGCGTGCCGTCGGGCGACCAGTCGAAGCTGTTGACGCCGTTCTTCAGGTTCGTTAAGCGGCGCGCCTCGCCGCCGTCGAGCGAGAGCAACCAGACCTGCGCGCGCGGCGTCGCGTCGGGGGCCGCGGTCTGGAGCGCGGAGGGCAACCCTTGCGGCATCAACGTGCTGATCGGCGTGGGCGAAGGTGAAGGTGTGGGCGTCGGGCTTGCCTGTGGCGAAGACGCGGCGCCGTCGGGCGCGGGTCTTGAGGAGAGAAAGGCGAGCGAGCGCCCGTCGGGCGACCAGCGCGGCGAGCTTGAAGACTGCGGGCTCGTCGTGAACTGGCGCGGCGGGCGGCTGCCGTCCGTGGGTGCGAGCCAGATTTGAGAGAGCCGGCGGTTCTGCTTCTGGTCGATGGTCGTCACGACGTAGGCCGCCCAGCGGCCGTCGGGCGAGAGGTGCGGGTCGGAGAGGAACTCGAACGAGTAGTAGTCCTCGGCCGTGATGCCGCGCGGCTTTTGAGTTGACTGAGCAACGAGCGGCGGCGCCGCACACGACAGCAGCAGGGAGACGGCGAGCGCCCCCTTCAAAAACATTCTCATGCTTTCACCTTCAGGCAAAGAGTCTCAAGGAGTCGTCTTCGGGATGGGCGTCTGTTTGACCGTCAAACCGCCCTCGGGGTTGTCGGCGTCGTAGGTGATTTCACGGCGCACCTCTTCACGAAAGTTTTCAACCGTTACTGTCAGGCGCTGCCCCTGTACCTTCAGCCCTTCTTCGGAGGTGATGGGCGCCCAGCAGGACTCGTAGCGCTCGTTCTGCGCGCCGCGGACGCGCCACGCGCCGTCGAGCTTGAGCCACACGACGTTGCACTCTGTCCCCGCACCGCACTGCCGGTCGTCCGGCGGCACCTTGGATAATCCGCACACGTCGAGCACGAGGTATGTAAGGCTGCCCGCGCGCGACAGGAAGAGCACGGACACCTCCTCGATGCGCTCCGCGTCTATGTGCTTCGACAGATCGAGCGTGTGCGCGCGGCCGTGCTCCGTGACGACCACGCTCTCCCCCTTCGCGCGCACTTTAACGCGTCCCTGCGGCGCGGCGCCCGTCTGCGCCCCGGCCGCGCAGGCGAGTAACAAAGAGAGCAGTGCGGCGGCCACTCCGAGTTGCTTCAAAGAGATCTCTCCCCTCCCATGCCTCACTTCGCGGCCTGCGCCGGTGCCGCCGAGGTCGCGGCGAGTTTGTCGAGGTCGAAGGCATAGGCCGTCTGCGCGTCGCTCAGGACGAAGAGGCGGTCGCCCGCGAGGTTGAAGCGGACGAAGGCCGCCGCGCCGGAGATGCGGAGATTGGCCTTGAGGTCGCCCGTATCGAGGTCGTAGAGCGAAACGTCGCCGGGGAAGTTCTCGACCACGACCTGATTGCGCTTCGGGTTGACGGCCGCCGTGTCGCCGAAGAAGCGGTGGCGCAGCTCGCCCGTCTTGAGCGAGTAGATGAGGACGCGCCCTTCCGAGTCGTGGAGAACGAGCCGGTCGCCCTCGGAGAGCCCGCGCCCCACGTCGAACGAGCCCTGTCCCGTCTCAAGCAGCATCGTCCCCACGGTCTGCTGCGAGAAGGCGTCCACGACCTCGACGAGATAGTCGTCGGCCTTGTTGCCGAGCGCATCGGCCTTCGCCTTCAGCTCGGCCGACTCCTTCAGCTTCGCCTTGCCCACGTCGCTGCCCAGACGCCAGTAGAAGATGAGGCGGCCGCTGTATTCGTCGAAGGAGAACTCGGGCGCCTCCTTCGTGAAGTCGCGCGTCCAGATGACCTTGTCGTGGACGATCTCTTTCAGCTCGAAGCGCACCTCGCGGCGGAGGCCCAAGTCCTCCTCGCCCTGTGCAGCAGCGGCCGGGTTCTCCTTCTCGGGTTTGGCGTCGGCCTTGAGGCTGCTGCGCACGAGCACGAAGCGGCCGTACTGGCGCGCGCCCTTCTCGGGCAGTTGGCGGAAGGCGGCCACGTCGCCGCTCACCCCGCTCATCAGCACGAGACTGTGCGGCACCTCGCCGAGCTGCGGGAAGTCGCCGACCGCGCCGCCGTCGTTGGCGGTGACGGCGCCCTTGAAGCCGCGGACGTACGCCTTGCGCTCGCCCGTCTTCAAAGACCAGAGCCCGCCGCGCGTCTTCGAGGAGAGCAGCAGCCAGCCGAAGTCGTCCGACACGTCCGAGGCCACAAGCCCGCGGACGGGACTGACAGGGATTTCGACCGCGCCCACGTCTGTGAGGCCGAGCTTCTTCCCCTGTTCGTCGTAGCTCGTCTCGCGCAGGAGGATGTTGCCGTTGACGGCCTCGTAGGCGATGAGGCTGCCGAAGAAGGTCGCGTCGTCCTTGTCGAGCCCGCCGACGATGGCTCCGCGCTTGAGGTCGTAGATGCCGAGCTTCGAGTTCGAGATCGGCTTGACGATGACGTAGTCAGGGCTCTCCGTCCGCTCGATGACCTTGCCGGCAAACTCGAACTTCTTGAGCCGCTTGCCCGAGGGGAAGGCGAAGAGGCCCGAGTCGTTGGCCTTGCGCGAAGGCATGCCGAGCACCGTGCCCGCGTCGATGAAGGTGTAGGGCCGCGAGGCGAGCTTCTTCAAGTCGCCGCCCACGTCCACCTGCTTGAACGTCGTCAAATCGACGGCGGCGGCCGTGTCCTCCGTCTCCGCCACGGTCAACGCGTCCCACTTGTAGCGGAAGCGGAAGCGCTGCGAGCGACTGAACATCGCATAGCGCCCGTCGGGCGAGAAGCCGATGCGAAAGAAGTTCACGTCATCATCACCGTCGTCGTCGTTGTTCGCGCTGCGCCGCGCCGTCGAGTCGAGCCACCCGATATACTCAAGCCAGTTGAGCAAGTAGAACTCCTTCTTCTCCCAAACCTTCTGGCCCGTCTTCACGTCGAGCACCGTCGCGTTCGCAGACGTGTCAACGCACGCGAGATAGTTCCCGTCGGGCGAGAGCTGATGCTCCCAACAGTCGCGGCGGATGACTATCTCGCGCACCTCGACGGGCGCGGCGTCGGCCACGCTCCACTTCTCGTAGCGCAGGTTCTCGTTCGTGAAGACGACGAACCGGCCGTCGGGCGTGAACATGGCCGGCTCGGCGTCCTCGACCGGAATCTGGAAGAGGACGCGCGGGGCGGGCTCGCGCTCGATGACGGTGACGGAGTAGTCGTCCTGCGCGAGCAGGTGTTTGCCGTCGCGACTGAAGGCGAAGTGCGACACGTCGCTGCGCAGCTTCGGCTGTAGCTCCTTCTTCCAGACGAGGCCGGGCAACTCTTCCCTGCGCCCCGCCTCGTGGTACGAGACGACTTCGGCCTGCCACTTCAGAAACTCCTCGGTCGGGCGCGCTGACGGATGCTCGCGGCAGGGGGCGGGCATCTGCTCGGCGAGCCGGGTCATCTCGCGCAGGCGCTTCTGCTCGGGCGTCGTCTTGCCGAAGAGGTCTGAGAACCAGCCGCCCTTGGCCTTCGTCTCGGTGAGCCGCTCGAAGAAGCTGGTCAGCGCCTTCGGGTCGTAACCGGCGGCGACCAAGGCATAGACGCCGATCTGGTCGGCCTCCAACTGCTGCCCGTCCTCGTGGTTGCGTGTGCGCGTGTAGCGGCGCGTGCGCGCGCGCTCGATGAGAAGGTTGTACTTCTCGGTCACGTCCTTGCGGTCGCCGAGCGAGTTCACGTTCAGGATTTTCCTGAGCGCTTCGGACATATCGGTGGCGCCGTGGCGGACGACGGCGTGCCCCAGCTCGTGCCCGATGACGCCGGCCAGCTCGTCCTCGTTGTTGACGAAGGCGATGAGCTTGCGCGAGACGGCGATGTTGCCCCCGGGGAGGTTGAAGGCGTTCACCTCTGGGATGTCCATGAGGTAGAAGCGGAACTTGAGGCCGGTCGGCGGAAGGTGCTTGATGATGCGCTCGCCGATCTGATTGAGATAGGCCGTGAGCTTGTCGTCGCGGACGAAGCGTATCTCGCCGGCCATGTTCTGGACGGACAGCTCGCCGAAGATCATCTCCTGCTCCGGCGTGAACATGTTGCTCGACTTCGCGTTGGCGACGATGGGCGGCGGGGCGCAGTCCTGCGCGCGCACTCCGGCGCAGAGGAGGGCGTCACACAGCAAGAGGGCCACAAGGATTTTTCGGAACACGAGGGAATCTCCCGCAGTAAGGTTTGACGCGGAGGGCACGGCCGCTTCCGGGCGGGCGCACGGAGGCGGCCGGCTTCCGGCGGCGCACATAATATCACCCGTTTGTGCGAATGCTGAATGTGATTTGAGGGTTGACGAGAGCCCCGCCGCCTCTCGTCAACCCTCAACCTTCTATCCTCAAACCGAAAGCTCGAAGACGAGTGCGGCCCGGCTACTTGCCGTTGTTGACGAACTGGATGCAGTCGCCCTGATTCTTGAAGGCGCGCGGCGTATTGAACGTCTGCCAGCCGCCGTTCTTACACTGCTCCTTACTCGTCGGCGGCCCTACCTGTGGCGTCGGCGTCGGGGTAGGAGTTGGAGTCGGTGTTGGAGTTGGAGTCGGTGTTGGTGTTGGTGTTGGCTCAGGTGTTGGAGTCGGGGTCGGTTCGGGTGTCGGCGTAGGAGTGGGCTCAGGCGTTGGCGTTGGCGTTGGGGCCGAGTCGCTCGTGAACATCTCGACGGTCGAGAGGGTGTTTAGCGAATTGCGCCCGCCCACCACATAGAAGCTGTTGCCGATTGCACCTGCCGCCAGCAGGCCGCGCCCGGTGGGCAGCGGGTCAACCGTCGTCCACATATCCGTGGCCGGGTCATAAGCCTCGACCACGGAACAACCGTTGCCGCAATCTCCCGCTTCACCTCCCGCGACGTAGAGAATGCCGTTGAGCACTGCGGCCGTCGGTGCATTTCGGGAGGTCGGCATGGGGGCTTTGGTCGTCCACGTGTTGGTGGACGGGTCATAGGCTTCGAGCGTCGAGTAAACTGTGGGGCCGTTCTGCCCCCCCACGACATAGACAATGTCGTTTACTACGCCCGCCGCGAAAAAATATCGCGCCGTCGGCATGGGGGCTTTGGTCGTCCAGGTGTCGGTGTTCGGGTTATAGGCTTCCACGGTCGAGAGAGCTGCGCCGTTGAGTTGTCCCCCCAGGGCATACAGGATGCCGTTGGCTGCTCCGACACCCAGAGAGTCCCGCGGAGTCGGCATCGAAGCTCTGGGAGTCCAAGCGTTGGTGTTCGGGTCGTACGCCTCGACGCTGGACAGAAACCCCGCGGCCCCGCTGTCAGTGTCTCCGCCCACCGCATAGAGCAGACCGTTGACTACCCCCACGGCGACACCGTTCCGGGGCGTTGACATCGAGGCTCTGGTCGTCCACGTATCGGTTCCCGGATCATAAGCCTCGACCGTCGCCAGAGCTGCGCCGTTGTGTCCCCCGACGGCGTAGAGCGTGCCGTTGACGACCCCGGCACCAAGGCTCACCCGCGCGGTGGGCATGGAAGCTTTAGTGCTCCACGTGCCGCTTTGCGCGAAGGCCAGTGTACTGAGAAAAACTGCCATCAAAAGAAGTGCAGTGGTAACAGCGATGGGGAGGACTTTGGGGGCATTTTTCATCGGACGTTCCTTTCTGTCCCGGGGCGGACATGCAGATGTTGAAAGGCGAGGTGGGTTGCGGCAAAAACTCTGACTGGCAGGACTGGTTCTATCCCGGCAGCGACTTGATAGGCGGCGGAGGTTATGCCAAAACCGAAGATAATGCAACCAAAACTTTGAGAGCCTCTTAAGCAAATCAACTCAACGCAGCGCGTCATCCGCTCGACACTTTGAAAAAGCGCATGGCTGCGAGATAAGGGGCAGAAGCCTAACGCCTGCCCCTCGTGCCGCGCTGGCTGGCGGGCGCCTGTGAGGCGTCGTCGGGGTGGAGGCGTTCGTTGAAGAGTCGGAGGATGCGCTTGTACTCGTCGGCCCAACTGTCGGCGCGGTCGAAGGCGTGGTCTTCGACGGGGTAGGGGGCCAGCTCCCAGTTCTCTTTGTGCAGCTCGATGAGGCGCTCGGCGAGGCGGACGGTGTCTTGAAAATGCACGTTGGTGTCCACCATGCCGTGGCAGATGAGGAGCGCGCCCTTCAGTCCCGCGGCGAAGTAGATGGGCGAGCTGCGGCGGTATGCGTCGGGGTCGTCCTGCGGCTCGTTGAGGATGTTGGCGGTGTAGGGATGGTTGTAGTGCGCCCAGTCGGAGACGGGTCTGAGCGCCGCGCCCGCGGCGAAGATGTCGGGCGTGGTGAACATCGCCATCAAGGTGATGAAGCCGCCGTAACTGCCGCCGTAGAGGCCGACGCGGCGCGGGTCAACGCCGTGCTCCGTGACGAGGTAGCGGACGGCGTCAACGTGGTCGTCCAAATCCTTGCCGCCCATGTGCCTGTAAATCCCTGTGCGCCAGTCGCGGCCGTAGCCGGCCGAGCCGCGATAGTCGATGCTCAAGACCGTGTAGCCGCGCTCCATCAAGAGATGATGGAACATGTGCTCGCGGTAGTAGGTTGACCACCACTTGTGCACGTCCTGCAAGTAGCCCGCGCCGTGGACGAAGATGACGGCGGGGCCGCCCGGCCGCGCGTTCGCGGGCTTATACAGACGACCGTAGACGGTCGCGCCGTCGCGCGCGCGGAAGTTGACGATGGGCGCGTCCGTCCAGTTGTAGTTGAAGAACTCAGGGATGGGCGAGTTCGTCACCTGTTTGACTTCAGGGCTCGGCGCGTCGGCCGTCTGCGAGTTCGTAGTTTGAGAGTTTGCGTTCGGCGCCTGCAAGGTCTGGTTGGGCGCGGGCCGGTTCGGCTGTAGATAGAGTTCGGGCGGGCGGTTCGTGTAGGAGCGCACGACGGCGAGCGTGCGTTCGTCGGGCGAGACATCGACCTGATTGTTGCCCGTCATCGTCGTCAGGCGCGTGCGCGCCGTGCCGTCGAAGGCCATCGAGTAGAGGTGGCGCTCGAAGAGGCTGCCCTCGCTCGAAGTGAAATAGAACTTCGTCTTGTCGGTCGAGAGCCTCACGTCCGAGACTTCGAAGCGCCCCTTCGTCAACTGCACGGGCTCGCCGCCGTCAACGCTCACCGTGTAGAGGTGCGCCCAGCCGTCACGCTCCGAAACAAAGTAGACGCGCCGGTTGTCCGGGAGCCAACCCAGCGTGAACGCGCCGGGCCCGCCGACCCAAGCGTCGTCATGCACGGACGCCAGCACGCGCGTCCGCCCCGTCGCCGCGTCGAGCGACATCACCCAACGATCCTTGTTGTCCGAGGCGCGCGCCAGAAGCACCGCGCGCGAGCCGTCTTCGCTCCACTGCAACTGAAAGAGCTGCACCTCGCGGTCGCGCGCCTGCTGCGACTCGGTCTGCTGCGTCTGCGTGCGCGGCGGCTGAACGGTCTGCGTCTGTGTTGACTGCGCGCCGGTCTGTTGTCCGGTCGTCTGTGGCCCTGACTGCGCGCCGGTCTGTTGTTGCGCGCCTGACTCGCGCTGCGCCGACTCGGTCGCGTTCTGCTCGGTGCGCGCCTGCACGCGCGGCGCGACCTCGACGCGCAGTCCCGTCTCGACCCACTTGACCTCGCCGGTCGCAACGGACGCGAGGCCGAGGCGCGTGCGCCCCTGTGTGTCGCCGACCTTCGTGCGCGACTGTATCTCTTCGGTGTAGCCGGCGTCGCCGATGAAGTTGGGAACGATGGTGTTCTTGCCCGTTGCGGGGTCAGCCACCGTCAAGACGACGTACGCGCCGTCGGGCGAGAGTTGCAGGTTCGTGACCGTCTGCCCCGCCGTGAGTGAGAAGGGCTTGCGCCTGTCCTTATCGCGCTCGCGCCGGCGGCGCTCCTGCTCCTCGCGCTGTTCAGCGCGCTCGCGCACCACGTCGAGGAGCCTTCGCTCCTCCTTGCGTAAATACTCCTGGCTCTCGCTCGCGCGCGTACCCGCGCCGACCGTCGCCTGCAAACCGGCCGAGGCGCCCGTCGAAGCTCCGGTGGTGGGTGGAGTGGGGACGCGGATGTCCGTGAGCTGTTCGAGCGAGCCGCCGTCGAGCGACATGACATACAGATTACTCGCGCGCGTGAAGTAGACGCTGCGCTGGTCACGCGTGAAGTGCGCGTTCGACTCGGCCTCGACCGTGCGCGTCAACTGCCGACGCTCAGCCTTCTCGTGTTCGTAGAGGAAGACATCACCCTCCTCCGTGAAGACCGTCAGGCGCCTGTCCTTCGACAACTCGCCCGTGGCGGGCGGCACCTTGCGCGCCTCCTCCTCCGAGAGCTTGCGCAAGTTCGTCCCGTCGGCGTTCACGACGTAGAGGTCTGTCTCCTTCAGGCGCGGCTCGCCCGCGCGCTTCCAGCGGAAGTAGACGCGCCCACTGTCCTGCGACCAGTAGACGCCCGTCGGCGGATAGCCGACGAGGTCGGGCCCGCGCATGATGCTGTCCACGGTCAGCTCGAACGTCTTCGCCGACGCGGTCTGCGCCTGCGGGCGCGTCGGCTGTTGCTGCTGCCGCGCGAAGGTCTGCTGGAAGAGCAGAGCGGCGACGAACGCGCATACGGCCGCGCGACGGAAAGTTTGTCCTCGCATTCAATCCTCTCGGTTCGGGCCGCGCACGCAAAGGCGGCGGGGTATAATTCATGCCGCCGCGCGACGTGCGCGCGCGAGACTTGCGGTGTTGCTTGTCAGGGAGACTTTGAAGGTGAACGAGCGGCGGGATGATACAACAAAACCGGAGGCCGAGTCGCGCCCCGCGCCCGGTCGCTACTACTACGACGACGCCACCGGCTACGAGACCTACCGGCCCGAAGAGGATCAGGAGGAGCCGGAAGACGAAGCGCGCGCGGAAGAGGCTTGAACGCGCCCCGCCGCGGTGCCGTCCCTCAATGCTTCCCTCGCCGCAGGCTCAGGCGCCGACGGTCGGAGAGCGTGTAGGTGTCGCGCTTGCGCTGCTCGCCGTAGTACTCGCTGTCCTCGTACCGCGGGCAATCGCAACGCTCCCCGCCCTCGCCCGCGAACGAGCACCCGCCCGCGATGGTGTGTTGCCCCTGCGAATGGCCGCAGTTCCAGCAAGACCTGTCGTTCACGTCGCCCACCTTTACTGTTGAGATTAACGCGCTGACGTTATGGCACACGCGCGCGCCTGTCAAGACTACTACTCCTTCTTCGGCCGCCGGTTCGCGGCGAGCACGCGTTTGCGCAGGCGGATGGACTTGGGCGTGACCTCGACCAGCTCGTCGTCGGCGATGAACTCAAGCGACTGTTCGAGCGAGAGGTCTTTGACGGGGACGAGCCGCATCGCCTCGTCGGCGGACGCGGCGCGCATGTTCGTCAGCTTCTTCTCGCGCACGATGTTGACATCCAGATCAACGGCGCGCGCGTTCTCGCCGACGATCATCCCTTCGTAGACGCGCGTCGTCGGGCGAATGAACATCGTCCCGCGCTCTTGCAGATTGAAGAGCGCGTAGGTCGTCGCCTCGCCCGAGCGGTCGGAGACGAGGCTGCCCGTCGAGCGCCCGCGCATCGCCCCCTGCCACTCGCCCCAGCGCAGGAAGATGGTGTTCAAGAGCCCTGTTCCCTTCGTCTCCGTCAGGAACTCGCCGCGGAACCCGATGAGCCCGCGCGAAGGCGTCTCGAACTCAAGACGCACACGCCCCGTGCCGTGGTTGACCATCTTCGTCATCTGCCCCTTGCGCCGCCCCATCGCCTCCGTCACGACGCCGATGAACTCCTCTGGACAGTCGATGACGACCAGCTCAATCGGCTCCAAGGTCTTCCCTTCCTCCGAGCGCGTGATGACCTCCGGCTTCGAGACCTGTAGCTCGTAGCCCTCGCGCCGCATCATCTCGATGAGGATGGAGAGTTGCAGCTCGCCGCGACCAGAGACTTGAAACTGGTCGGGCGACTCCGTCTCGTTGACGCGGATGGCAACGTTCGAGAGCAGCTCGCGGTCGAGCCGCTCCTTCAGTTGTCTCGACGTGACGTACTTACCTTCCGTCCCGGCGAACGGCGAGTTGTTGACGCCGAAGATCATCGAGATGGTCGGCTCGTCCACCGCGATGACTGGGAGCGCGCGCGGATTGTCGGCGCTCGTGATGGTCTCGCCGATCTCGATGCTCTCGATGCCGGAGAGCGCGACTATCTCGCCGAACGACGCGCGCGCGATGGACTCGCGCTTCAAGCCTTCGAACGCGTACAGCTCCTTGACGCGAATCTTCTCGACCGTCTTGTCGCGCCGCACGACCGCCACGGTTTCGCCCTGCGCGATCTCGCCCGAGAAGATGCGGCCGATGGCGAGGCGGCCGACGTACTCGTTGTAATCGAGGTTGGCGACCAAGAGTTGCAACGCGTCGTCGCGCATCTCACGCGGCGGAGGGATTGTGCGCACAATCTCTTCGAAGAGCGGGCGCAAGCTGCGCGAGTCGTCGGCGAGCTCCTTCTTCGCCACGCCGTCGCGCGCCACGGCGTAGAGGACTGGGAAGTCTATCTGCTCGTCGGTGGCGTCGAGGTCGATGAAGAGATCGTAGATGTCGTTGACAACCTCTTCGGCACGCGCGTCCTGCCGGTCGATCTTGTTGACGACGACGATGGCGGGCAGTCTTGCTTCGAGCGCCTTCCGCAATACGAAGCGCGTCTGCGGCAGAGGCCCTTCGGCGGCGTCAACTAAAAGCATCACGCCGTCCACCATCTTCAGCACGCGCTCGACCTCGCCGCCGAAGTCGGCGTGCCCCGGCGTGTCGAGGATGTTGATCTTCACGCCGCCGAAACGGACGGACGTGTTCTTCGCCATGATGGTGATGCCGCGCTCGCGCTCCAAGTCCATCGAGTCCATCACGCGCTCTGCGTGCTGCTCGTTCTCGCGCCACGTCCCCGACTGGTTGAGCATGGCATCCACCAGCGTCGTCTTGCCATGATCGACGTGCGCGATGATGGCGATGTTTCTAACGTCTTCTCTCTCTTTGTGCATTGCTACTTCCCCGGCCGCGCGCGCCCCGACCCTCGCCGAAACACGCGGCCGTCCCATTGTTCAAAATTGCCTGAAATTTCGGGCTGAATTTAAAGGGAAATTGTACCTTGACGGGCGTCCCCGTGTCACCCGCGCCTGAGCGCGCCCGCCTGCCTGAGCGCTTCGTAGAGGACAATGCCGACCGACGTGGCGAGGTTGAGGCTGCGCACACGCGGGTTCGGCATCGGTATCGTCAGGCAACGTTCCCAGTTCGCGCGCAGCAGTTCTTCGGGCAGCCCGCGCGTCTCCGGCCCGAAGACGAGGCAGTCGCCTGCGTTGAAAGCCCACCCGGCATAAGACGCTTCGGCCTTCGTCGTGAAGTAGAGAAGGCGCGCGGCCGGCAACGTCTGTGTGAGCGCGTCGAGGTCGCGATGACGATGCAGCTCGACCTCGGGCCAATAGTCGAGCCCCGCGCGTCGCACCGCGCGGTCGTCGAGACGAAAGCCCGTCACACCCACGACGTGCAGCGGCGTGCGCGTCGCCGCGCACAGGCGCGCGACGTTACCTGTGTTGGGCGGTATCTCCGGCTCGACGAGCGCGACGTGGAACATAGAAGGAGTCAGCAGTCAGCTCTTAACTTTTAACTTCGTCATCGATGAGTCTGGAATGATTGTCTGCCTTGTGTGATGAGGTAGCAAGCGCGCGCGTGAAGCGTGGCGGCCAAAGGCAAGACTGAAGGCTGAGGGTTGAATGATGACCGCTTAAAATAATTTGGACGGCGTGCATCGGATGCATCCGCCGTCCTAATTAACGCCCTCGCGGGCGAAGGAGGTTGTGTGCGCGGTTGAAGGTTGCGCGCACTCCCCTCGGATTAAACTACCTCTTCTTCGAGCCGCCCTTCTTGGAGCCGCCCTTTTTCGCGCCGCCCTTAGCGCCGCCCTTAGCGCCGCCCTTGGCCGCGCCCTTTTTCGCTCCGCCCTTCGCTGCCTTCTTGCTTGCCATAAGCTGTACTTGCTCCTTTGTTGGTTTGATGTTCCTTACCACAAGATGCTGTGTTGATTTTCATCTTGTGGCCTAGACTGAAAAGCGCACAACATGTTGGGATTTATAAACAGATTAAAAAAAGAAGTCAATAACTTAATGCACTCACGCAAAAAAAAATTTCGCGAGCGATGAAGAGTTGCATGCTCTTCATCGCTCGCGAACGTGTTGCATGTGACGCGCGAGACTCTTTCACTCACACCGCGCGCGTCGTCGCAAGCTTATCTATAGAACGGGGTGAAGACCCAACGGTCGTGTCGTTCGATGCCGTAGTAGGTGACGATGGACTCGCGACGGCTGCGGCTGGTAACGCCGATGAAGGGGCCGCTAGTGGAGATCGAGCCTTCCTCGCCGCTCTCGCCACTGCTCCCGCCGAGGCCGGTGACGAGGCCGGTGAGTTGCGGGAGTTGATTCGCGAGCGGTTGCAAGGATGGGTCGTTGGTCGCGGTCGGCGTCCGCCCGTCGGCGTACTCGGTGATGTCGCGAATGAAGCGGACTAACGCTTCGTCACGCAGCTTGACGGTGCGCCACTCGCCGCTCTCGGAGAGCGGGTCACGCGCGGCGCTGGCGCGCAGCACCTTGACCTTCCGCGTCCGGCCGGCGGGCGTCACGCCTTCGAGCAGCTCTTCCATCGAGTTCGGCGGCTGGTGTGTGGGGTTGATGTTGATGTACATGCGGATGGCCTCGGCGACCTCCTCGCCGCGAGCGATGGCTTCGAGCTCTCGCTCGCGGCGCGACTGCTGACGGATGCTCGGCGCGGCGGCCATCATGGCAATCATGAGCAGCGTCATCAGCGCAAGCAGCGCGATGAGCGCGTAGCCGCGCTCGTGCGAGCCGCGTTCATCTTTTGAAGGTCGTGCCATCATCGAGTCTGTCCGTGCTGCCGCGTGGCTCAGGGCTCTTCGTCTCCGCCTTCCGGGTCGGGCGGCGGTGGCTGGATGGAGCCGGGGGCGCGCCCGGGCATGCCGGCGGTGCCGCGCGCGTCCACGAAGGGCATCGTGTGCTTGATGTTCAAGTCCTTGTCCACGACCTCGACGCCGCGCTCCGAGATGTCTGTGACGCGGAAGCGCCCTTCGACGAGGTCGCCTTGGTGGACGCTGTAGAGTTCGCCTTTCGCATCCTTGAGGACAGCCGTGTTCGCGCTCGCGTTCCGGCGCTTGAGGAAGCCGACGTAGGTGTAGGTCGGCGACGGCGGCTGCATGACGTTGAGCACCGCTTCGTTCGAGAAGAGCTTGCCGTCCGGCGTCTGCACCTTGATGGGGCGCATGCCGGGGGTGGAGATGAGCGAGGCCGGGACGTTGGCCGAGAGTTGTTGAGCGCTCTTGTATTGCGTCGGCAACTCCTGACCGTTCACGTAGACGCGTGCGCCGGGGCCGAACTTGTCGCCGGTGACTTGGAGCGTGAAGCCGTTCGTGCGCGCGAAGACGCTCTGCGGCGTGAGCCCGGCGAGCGTCCACGGTGGCGGCGGCGCGGGGGTCGGCGTGGGCACGGTCGGCGCGGGGCCGGGCGTCGGCGTGGGCTTGACGTAGAAGGCGAAGATGTTGCGGCCGGCGGCGTCGCCGAGGAAGGGCTCGGGGCAGCAGTCGATGGGCACCACGTCGGCGGCGGAGACTTCAACGTCGGCTGCCGCGGTGGTCGAGTTGGGCGCCTGCTGTTGTGCAGTCGTGCGTCGCACGCCGGGTTTGACGTTGGCGTTGACGGTCGTCGTGGCCGGCTTGGAAGGGCCGGAGAGCATGTTGACGACGAAGATGAGAGCGAGAATCGGCAGCGCGATGGCCGCGATCAGCTTGTTGCGCTCCGCCGGTGTCTTTCCTTCAAAGAGTGCCATGACTTTCAACTCGCTCGTCGTCTTCATAGCCCGTGCGTGAGGGGCGCGGCCTCAACTACTATTGCGCCTCGCCGGCGGAGGCGGCCGCCCGCCGGAAGTACGTAGCCATGTCGAGACGCAGGCTGACGAGCGCGCCGCGCGTGGGCGTCTGCGCCTGCGGCGGTGCACCCGGCATCACGCCGTTCGTGATCGGAGGCGCTATCTGTTCGGCCGCGTTCGCGTCGGTGACGCCTTCAAGCTCGACCGTGTTGATGACGACGAACTGGCTGCGGTCGCCCTCGATGTCGCGGATGAAGCGGCGAAGATTCGGGTAGGTGCCTTCGACCGTGAGCGTGACGCCGATGCCGGGGAAGATGCTCTGCACGACGCGTTGCGCGCTCTGCTCGCCCGACCCTTGTCGGCGCGCGCGTTGTGTGTTCTCCGCGCCGGGTACGGCCTCTTGCAACTGCGTGAAGTTGATGCCGCCGCTGATGCGCAACCCGTTCTTGCTGATGAGGCGGTTCAACTCTTCGATGACCGTCTTCGTGCCGCTCGAAGCGTTGCCGAGATGGCCGACCTCGAAGCGGTCGAGGCTCGTCAGGATTTCTGAGACGCGTTGCGCCGTGTCCTGATTGGCGCCGATGTTGGTCTGCTGGCTCGCGAGCACCTGCGTGAGACTCTTGCCCTCGGCGTCGAGCGACTGCGCGCGCGACTTCTGCGGGACGAGCAGGAAGAGATAGGAGAGCACGGCGGCGAGCAGGAGCAGCGCCGCGCAGGCGAGCGCACCCAACTCGGGCAGGCCGAAGGGGCCGCGGCGACGTGTGGTGCGGAGCGTGTCGAGTCGCGTGCGCAGAGCTGCGGTGCGCGCGCCGGCCCCTCCCATCCCGTTGACTTCGTGGTCGTTCTTCAAAGCTACTCGCGCCCCCCCGCGTCCCTGAATATGTCTTTCGTGCGCGCCGTGGCGGCCGGGTCGGCGGCGGGCGCGCTCTTGCCTCCGCGCCGCGTGCGCTGCACGTACGAGACGCGCAGCAGCCACTCGAAGCCCGACTCGCCGCGCCCCGACTTCTGATTCTCGCTGACGGG
>JBJMGQ010000309.1:0-8916 GCA_045807845.1 Pyrinomonadaceae bacterium
AAGAGTTCGAGCACCTCGTCGGAAAAGGCCGCGAGCGAAGAGGCGGCGACGGTCAGATAGTCGGACGAGGCGCCGGCCGCGAGCGTCGCGCCGTAGCGCGCGACCTCTTCGGCAATCTGGCGCGAGGTGCGCGACTCTGTGCCCTCGACCAGCATGTCGGTCATCACGTCGGTCAGGCCGGGCAGGTCTAGAGGGTCGGACGAGTCGCCCGAGCGAAAGGCCAGACGGAAGCTGACGAGTGGGAGCCGTCGCTGCTCAACGACGACGACGCGCAGGCCGTTCTTCAAAGTCGTCTCCGCGGGCTCGGGCAAATTCAGCGGGCGCACCGGCAGAGGCGCGGGCGGCTTGCTGCGGAAATCTTCTGTAGCGTTAGTGCTCAATGTTTCATGAGTGATAAGTGATGAGCGACGAGTGATAAGAGAAGACAAGCGGGCCTTGTTCTTCTCTTATCACTCATCGCTCATCACTTATCACGTTCCTTTCATTCGTTCGTCGGGGAAGCCTGCTCCTGTTGCAGCGCGATGGCCGGTTCGGCCGGGGCTTGCGCGGGTTCGGTCGGTGGAGCCGGCTCCGCGGGCGGGGGCGCGGGAATCTGCGGCGGGGGAGCGCCGGGTTGTGTGGGCTCGCCCGAAGGCTCGGGTTGGGCCGGGGTGGGCGCTTCTGCTGCCGGGTCGGCCGCGTGCGCCGGGACGACCTCCATGACGGAGTGGTTGTCCGTGAGCAGATAGCGGCTGACGGTCTCGCGTATCCGTTCGGGGGTGACGGCGAGGAAGTGTTCAAGCTCGGTGTTGAAGTGGGACGGGTCGCCGTCGTAGAGCGTGTACTCGGCCAAACGCTGTGCGCGGAAGAGCGTTGACTGGCGGCTGCGCACGGCGTCGTTGAGAAGAGTGTTGCGCAGTTTCTCCATCTCGTCGGGGCTGGGGCCTTCCGTCCCGAGTCGCTCGACCTCTTCCTGAATCGTCGCGCGGATGGCCTCGGTCGTGTGGCCGGGCTTCGGGATGGCGAAGATGCAGAGCGTCGAAGGCCCGCGCCGCTCGCCCATGCCGCCCTGTATGCCGACCACAGACTCTTCATCTTTAACGAGCCGTTGATAGAGCCGCGAGCTGTCGCCGTCGAGCAGAAGGTCGCTGCCCAAAGAGAGCGCGTAGAAGTCCGGCGTACGGCGCGTGGGCACCTTCCAGCCGAGCATGATGGCCGGGAGTTGCGCGAACGGGTCGCGATAGAGTTCCGAGCGCTCGGCGACCTCCTCCGGCTCACTCACGTCCACGGGCGGCGGCGCAGGTTGAGAAGGGATGGAGGCGAAATACTTCTCGACGAGCGCGCGCGCTTCGTCGGAGTCGAAGTCGCCGCAGACGGTGAGCACGGCGTTGTTCGGCGCGTAGTAGACGCGGAAGAACTCCTGCACGTCCTCGACCGTCGCGGCGTCGAGGTCTTCCATCGAGCCGATGGTCGAGTGCGCGTTGCGCGGGTTGCGGTAGACCAGCTCGTTTAAGCGCAGGAAGGCGTTCGAGTAGGGGCGGTTGTCGTAGGAGAGCCGCTTCTCCTCCTTGACGGCCTCGCGCTGGTTGTCGAGGTTCTCCTGCGTGACACGCAGCGAGCGCATGCGGTCGCTCTCCAACCAGAGCGCGAGCGGGAGTTGACTCGAAGGAAGTGTCTCGAAGTAGTTGGTGCGCTCCGAGGAGGTCGTCCCGTTCATCGTGCCGCCGTTGTTGAAGATGTACTGGAAGTGGCCGGCCTTCGGCACGTTCTCCGAGCCCTGAAACATCATGTGCTCGAAGAGGTGCGCGAAGCCCGTCCGCCCCTCGCGCTCGTTGCGCGAGCCCACGTCGTAGTAGACGGCGACCGAGACGACCGGCACCGAATGGTCTTCGCTCAAGACAACCCGCAGGCCGTTCTCCAGCGTGTAAATCTCAATCGGAGCCTGCGGCAGCGTAGCAGTGGACAAGTGAAACCCCCTGTGGAAAGGATAGTAGGCAGTAGGCAGTAGGCAGTTAAGAATCTTAATTCGAGCCGTCGAAATTAAATCTTCAACTCTCTCAACGCGGAGCGACTGCCATCTGCCATCTGCCTACTGCCTACTATCCCTCTTTCGTAATCATCCCGCGCAGCTCGGCGCGGAGGCGCTCAATCTCGGAGAGCTTGAGCGAGACGCGCTCGAAGAGCGGGGCCTGCGCCTTGATGCCCTCGTCGATGAGGAAGGCGGCGGCGTCGGCGCGGCTGCGGAAGACGCCCGCCTGCACGAGTTGTTCGAGCCGCTCCTGCGCCTCGTGCGAGACCTTGACGGCGACGACGTAGTCGTCCTTGGCCGAGAGCGCGCGCTCGACCGTGCGGCTGATGTCGCGGCCGATGGAGGCCAGCGATTCGGGGATGCGCGAGGCGATGTCGCGCACCGACGAGGAGACGTGGGCGCGCTCACCGTGCTCGTCGTCGTGCTCGGGAATCATCAGGTCGTCGATGGGGTCAAGAATTTCGGGTTCTCTCGGGTCGTTCGGGCTGCTCATCTGCTGCTCCCACCTCCTCTTGCGACTCGGGCGTTCGGCTGCCGGGGTCGGCCCGCGGACTGGCCGTCGCTCGCTGTTTTGCTGTCGGCAAACTGCTTGGAGGCATTCTAAGGGGGGGCGCGAGACGAGCGCAAGGCGAGGCTCGCCGCGAGGGTTTGCAACCTTGCCGCCCGTGCGCTCATCAATTACACTACACCGACCTGCCTTCGGAACGGGCGGAGTCACAGCTTTGATGTATGCGCCGCGCTCCGGCCGCCCGGCGCCCTTTCGAAATCTTGGGTTTTAACTGAGGGTCTGTCTCCGTGAAAAAGAGAATATCCACCGCGCTCGCGACGCTTCTCCTGCTCGCCGTCTCGCTCCCGGCCTTCGTCATCGCGCAGCAGAGCGGCGCACAGCCGCCCGCCGCCCGCCGCCCGGCCCCTTCGGCCGGTGACGGCCCGGCCACGACGGCGCCTAACTCGCGCACGCGCCGTCCGCGCCCCGCCGACGCCACCGAGGGCCTTGAGGCCGACGTGGCCGAGGCGCTCACCGTCATTCAGGACAACTACGTTGACGGCAACAAGGTCAAGTACGATGAAGTCTTCAAGTCCTCCATCATCGGCATGCTCCGCACGCTCGACCCGCACTCGAACTTTTACGATGCGAAGGAGTTCGAGGAGCAGCGCGCCGACTGGCGCTCGGAGTACTACGGCATCGGCGCCACCATCGGCGACCGCAAGCTCGGCGGCAACATCGACACGTACATCCTCGCCACCTTCGAGGCGACGCCGGCCTTCCGCGCGGGTCTCCGGTTCGGCGACAAGATAACTGAGATAGACGGCAAGTCCGTCAAGGGCAAGGCTTCGGGCGATGTGCGCGACATGCTGCGCGGGCCGCGCGGCACCACGGTGCGCGTGACGGTCGAGCGCGCCTCGAACGGCCAGAAGGAGACGGTCGAGATTACGCGCGACGCCGTCCCGCAGCCGACTGTGCCGGATGCCTACTTCATCAAACCCGGCGTCGGCTACATCGACATGACGCGCGGCTTCAACTACACGACGGGCGAGGAGTTCGTCGAGGCGCTCAAGTATCTCCGCTCGAACGGGATGACGGGGCTCGTGGTTGACCTGCGCGGCAACGGCGGCGGCATCCTCGACCAGGCGAAGATCGTGGCCGAGCAGTTCCTCGCCAAAGACCAAGTCATCCTGACGCAGAAGGGGCGCGGCACGCGCGGCATGCAGCGCGAGCTGACCTCCGACAACCGCCAGCCCGACCCGACCCCGCTCGTCGTCCTCGTCAACCGCGGCACGGCCTCGGCCAGTGAGATCGTCGCCGGTGCGTGGCAGGATCACGACCGCGCGCTTATCGTCGGCGAGACGAGTTTCGGCAAGGGGCTTGTCCAGTCAATCATGCCTCTGGAGTATGGGACGGCGCTGACCCTGACGACCTCGAAGTACTACACGCCTTCCGGGCGTCTGATTCAGCGCGACTACTCGAACCAGAGCTACTACGACTACATCTACGGCCGCCTCAACGGCACGCAGGCCGACGCCGGCGCCGAGAAGCCGAAGGGCGGCGAGACGCATACGGACACGGGGCGGCCGCTCTACGGCGGCGGCGGCATCGCGCCCGACGAGGCCGTCAAGGCGCGCGCGCTCACGCCCCCGCAGGTGCGACTCATCGACCCCATCTTCGCCTTCGCGCGTGAGGCCGTGAACGGCCGCGTCGCGGGCGTGCCGGCCTCCTTCAAGGTCGGCGGGATGCCGGACTTCGAGCGCAACGTCGAGTCCGGCGCCTTCGATGTGGACGACAAGGTCTTCAAGGCGTTCAAGGAGTTCGCCGTCGCCAACTACGGCGAGGAGTTGAAGCTGACCGACGCGCAGCTCGACAAGGGGCGCGAGTTCATCGTGCGCCAGTTGCGCTACGACCTGACGACCGCCGCCTACGGCTCGGTCAAGGCGACGCAGGTGCTCATGATCGACGACCCGCAGGTCGAGAAGGCCATCGACTCGCTCCCGCGCGCGCGCGACCTCGCCACGGCCGCCATGCGCGGACGCAACCCGCAGACGAGGTCGTTCGAAGAGTAGACGGCAACCGCAGACAGACAAAAAGGCCCGGCGAGTCGAAAACTCGCCGGGCCTTTTTGTCTTCAGTCGTAACTCGACGCTACCAAGCGCAGCCGAAGCTGCTGAGCGCGGTCTTCGACTGTTCGAGTTGCGTCTTGCAGATCGACACCAGCGTGCTCTTGGTCGTCGGGTTGTCGGCCAGTTTCTTCCAGGAGCTACGCCACTGCTCGATGGAGGACTTGAAGAGCGCCTGCTGCGCCGCGGGCACCTTACCGGTGATACATGCCTCATACTTCGTGATGAAGTCGTCGCACTCGGCCACGCCGATCTTCTCGCCGGTTGCGGCTGTGGTGGCGCCGGGCGTGGCGGCTGCCTTCGTGTTCGTGTTGGCCGTGGCGTTAGTCGTCGCGGTGTTTGTGTTGTCGGCCGCGCCGCCGCAGGCGAGCAGGACGAGACCCAGCATGACGCAGAGGGCGAAGAGGGAGATCAGTTTGGTTGTCATCGGTTCGGTTATTCTCCTTGGGGAAGTCGAGGGCCGGACGCACCGGCCCGTCGAGAGACAACTGCCGCGAGGTGTTTGTTTGAAAGCCTGTGTTGCCGGCCGGGGCGACAGCCCTTGGCGTCGCTTGCGGCCTTGTGTACGGGAGCGGCCCTCGCTCGGGCGGCGTGTAAAACTAATGCCGCACGGCCTCCGGCGTCAAGCGGAAGTTTCAACGCGCCGCCTGCTGCGGCTCGGGCGCGGGGTGCGGCTCGGCCTCGCGGGCGGGGGCGCGCTTGAGAGCTTCGAAGTCGATCTCGGCGGAGGGGCGGATGTCGGCGTCCATCAACGTCTCCATCTTGCGGAGCGTGTACTCGTTCTCCGAAAGGTCGGTCGAGGCGATGCAGTCGGAGGGGATGACGAGGTTGAAGTCGCGCATGTATGCGTCGTGCGCGGTGAAGAGCACGCAGATGTCGCCGGTGAGCCCGGTGAGGATGAGCGTCTTGGCCTGTAGGTAGTCGAGCAGGATGTCGAGCGTGGTCGAGAAGAAGCCGGAGTGCTTCGGCTTGAGGACGAAGTAGTCGTCCTCGTCCTCGGGGCGCAGCAACTCGGCGAGAGGGCGGCCGCGCACGTCCTCCTTGAGACAGTGTTCGAGGATGCGTTTGAAGTCCGACTGCCACTTGCCGAAGTTGTCGTTGACGTAGATGACGGGGACGCCCGCCTCCTTCGCGCGCCGCTTGAGCGCGGCGAGCCGCTCGGCCATCGGCAGCGCGTGCCGGAGGAGTTCCTCACCGTCCTCGAATTCGAGGTCGTTGATCACGTCGATGAGCAGCAGCGCCACGTTCGACTTGTCCGGCACGTTGCCGTGCAGGTCTTCATTCTTCGCAGGCATACCCGTCCTTGTTCCGTACCTTCTTTAAATGTTCAGGGGGATTGTCGCCGTCGATTATGCCGCGCCTCCCCGAGTGAAGGCAAAAGGAGGATGAGAGGCAGTGGGCCTCTCATCCTCCTTTGACCTTAAGCCGTACTCTCAGTTCAGCTCTGGTACGCGGGGACGCGCCCGCGCTCGCGGCGCCAGACGGCGAGCAGGGCGCCCATGCCGAGTAGGCCGACGAGGTGGTAGCCGTTGTTGATGAGGTAGAGCCCGAGCGGGCGCCCCTCGAAGATGACCGTCTCAAGGTTCGTCGTCAAGACGAAGCCGAGCCAGAGCCAGAAGCCCGTGAGCGCGCCCGAGCCGGCGGTCTCGGCACCCGTGAACTTGACGAAGTGCGCGAGCACGTAGGCGAGCAGCAGCGACATCACGAAGGCCGCGCCTATCTCTCCGGCGTGGCTCTGCGCCTCGATGGCCGCCAACTGCTCGGGGCTGTAGCCCTTGAGCGCGATGAAGGGGCGCGCGAAGAGCAGCGGCGAATACCAGAGGGCGCCGAGCACCCAGTAGGCGATGGCCGAAGCGACGACGGCCGGATAGTTGATTCTCATGTTCGACCCTTCTCCTTTGCGGCAGGGGAAAAAGTTAACGGGCAAGGGGGGCGGATGCCTCGCTCAGGACTGCGCGCCCTTGAGCGTGATGAGCGAGATGGTGGCGCCGGTCGGGTCGTTGATGACGCAGAAGCGGCCGACGTTGGGAATGTCTGACGGAGGGACGCAGACCTTGCCGCCCAGCTCCGCGACCTGTACGGCCTTCGCGTCCACGTCGTCTACGGCGACGTAGGCCATCCAGTGCGAAGGAGCCGCGCCGAACTCCGGCCCCATCTTGTACATTCCGCCGACGTGGTTGCCCGCGACGACTATCTCGTTGTAGACCATCGGCGGGGCTTCCGCCTCTTCACACGCAGGGGCCTTACCCTCTTTGATCTCCCAGCCCAGCAGCGTCTTGTAAAAATTCTGCGCGGCGTCGAGGTCTGTCGTCGCCAGCTCCTGCCAGCAGAAGGCGCCGTTGGCGGGCATCTTGTATTCGGACATGACTATATCTCCTCTGAAGCGTTGTTCGGTAGAACCAATCCGGCGAGGTTTAAAGACGAAAGCGAAGGCTTGAGACGCGCGGAGCGCGCCCTTAAAACAATGAAGGTGAGCCCTCAAACATTTGAAAACTCACCTTCAGACCCACCCCTTGTTCGTTGATGGGAACGATGAAGTATGAACGCTGAACGATGAACTGAAGACCTGCTTTTACTTCATCGTTCAGCGTTCATACTTCATCGTTTCTCTAATGCGTTCCTTCTTAAAACTGCTCGGCCCTTAAAGAGTCGGGCCATTCACTTAAAAAGTGTCGGGTCGTCGCCGTCGCTTAGTGCGCGGCGAGCCAGTCGCTAAAGATTTGCGACTCTTCAGTCTTGCCAGACCAGCGCGCGCGGTTCTTGCCTGTGAGCGCCAGAATCATCGCCTGATGCTGGCCGGCGCGGTCGCCGAGGCGCTCGAAGTAGTTGTAGAGCCGCTCGATGCGCGCCACGCTTTCGCGCGCGGCCTCGACGTTGCGAAAGTGGAGCACGTTGCGGAAGTAGCGCGTGTAGACGTTCTGCTCTCTTCCGGTCGTCGTGTAGAGGTCGAAGTAGCCGTCGAGGTGTCCCGCGTGCTGCAAGACCTGCGCGACGTAGGAAGGGCGCGCCTTCACGCGACGCACGATCTCCGCGATGTCCTTCGTGCCGGACTCGAAGAGCGAGACGATCTGCTCCTTCTTCGTCCGCTGCTCGGCCTCGGTCGTTTCTGTCTGCGCCGCCTCGACGCGCTCGCGCTCGACCGCCTCGTCGGCGTAATCAAGCTCAAGCGTGAGCGGCTTCATCTCCTCAATCATCTCTTCGGTCGTCATCTTCTTTAAAACCCCCTTGCAGTGAGCAGTAAGCCGTCAGCAGTAGCTCTTTACTTAGATGTTTGAGACGGTGAGCAGTTCGCTTTGACTGCCGACTGCTCACCCCTCAATGCTCACTTAGCTCGCGCGGCGCACTTCGAAGGTCTGCTGGTTGTTCTGCAAGCCCTTGAGGTGGTCGATGAAGGTCGAAGCGGCGCGCTTCGAAAGCTCCTCGGTGCGAACGCGCATCACGGCTTGGCTCTCCTCATCGGGGTCAACGCCCGCCTCACGCGCGAGCGCGCGAATCATGCCGAGCTGCTTTGGCGTGACGAGGTCGGCCATCGACTTCGCGAGCGGGTCTTTCGGGAACTCGCCCGGTTGCGGGCCCGCGCCCTCGCGCTCGATGACCTCACTCTCGCGCTGGTACAGCTCACGCGCGATGCCGAACTTGATGGCGGCGCGCTTCAAGCCGTCGTGCTCGGCCTTCTTGATGCCGGTCTCGTTGTCTGCGTTACCCGTGCCGACGCCCTCGCGCGTGACGCCGTCGATGGTGATGGCGCAGGTGACGGCGACCATCTCGCCGATCTGGACGATGCCGCGGACGGCGTGCGACCAAGTGGGTGCGACGCGGTCGAGGATGTCGGCGACCGTGTGCCACTCGACGTATTCGACCATGTGCTGGTTGCCGTTGCGGTCGCGCCAACCCTCGCGGGTCTTGATGAGGCGCGGCTCCACGGGCTGCTTGAGCACGCTCAAAGTCTTCGTGAAAGAGAGCGACACGACGGGCGCGGCCGTCTGCTGCTCGTACTCTTCGGCGGTGATGAAGTCCTGCTCCTCTTCCGCCTGCTGAACGTGTGCGGTTGCTTTCTTCGTCATCTCTAGCTCCTCTGTCTCTTCGTGTTCCGCGAGCGAACGCTGAGGAGTCTCGGCCGGGGCGATGAACTCGACCTCCGACTTAACCTCCGGCTGCTCGTTCTGCTCCCGTACGAAGCGCGGCGCTTTGCGCGGGGCTCTCAGTTGAGCCTCCGCGGCAGCCTCGCCGAGCTTCTCGGATGCGGTCTGTGTCAAAGTGTTGGGCGTCTCCGCCGCAACAACGTTCTCGGGAGT
>JBJMGQ010000310.1:0-4079 GCA_045807845.1 Pyrinomonadaceae bacterium
CCACGCGCATCGTCCACTCCATCGAGCGCTACCGTCTCGACACGCTGCCCGGCCGCAAAATCATCTACCGGAGCTGGGAAGAGCTGCACGCCGCCGTCCGCGACGCGCTCGCCTCCGGCGGCCTCAAGAACAAGCGTGTCGTGCTCAAGAAGATCGCGATGCAGTACTCGCCCATGGGCGACATCCCTTACGTCGCGCGCGTGGACGCCGGGACGATTGAGCTTGTCCGCTCGATGAACGGCGTCTCGGTCGTCACCAGCGCCGACCTCGTCCAGCAGTTCGAAGCCACGCTCACCCCCGAGCAGCTCGCCATGCACCGCGAGGCCGCCGACAAACTGCACAAGGTCATCATGGAGGGCTTCGCCGAGATCGCCCGACGCATCCGAGCGAATGAGCCGATGAACGAGTACGACATCCAGCAGTTCATCGCCCGCCGTCTCGACGCGGAGGGGATGACGGCGGGCGGCGGCGATGTCTCGGTCGGCGCGAACACGGCCAACCCGCACTACTCCCCGACCGAGCAGCAGAGCACCCCCATCCGCCGCGGCGACTTCGTCCTCTTCGACATCTCCGAGAAGTTGAAGAAGCCCGGCGCCATCGTCGCCGACCAGACGTGGGTCGGCTATGTCGGCGACTCGGTGCCCGACGAGTACGTCAAGGTTTTCAATATCGTGCGTGAGGCGCGCGACTCCGCCACCGACTTCGTCCGCGCGGCCTTCCGCGAAGGTCGCCAGATTCGCGCCGCCGAGGTGGACGACGTTTCGCGCGGCCGTATCAAACGCGCGGGCTACGGCGAGCAGTTCACACACCGCACCGGCCACTCCATCGGCGAAGAAGGGCACGGCAACGGCGCCAACATCGACAACTTCGAGACGCGCGACTCGCGCCGCGTCATCCCGCGCACATGCTTCTCCATCGAGCCCGGCATCTACCTCGAAGGCCGCTTCGGCGTCCGCTCCGAGATCAACGTCTACGTCTCCGACCGTGACATCGAAGTGACGGGACAACCGATTCAGACGGAGATAGTTCCGATTCTGAAAGACAAGTAAGCAGAAGGCAGAGGGCAGTAGGCAGTTGAAAGCATTGCCATCGAGAGTCTAGGATAACTTTTCGACTTCAATAACGCAGAGCGACTGCCTGCTGCCCTCTGCCAACTAATTTTATGCTCAACTTCGCGATTCAGACGGCGAGAGAGGCCGGGCAGATTCTGGCCGACAAGTTCGGGCGCGCGTTGCAGGTGTCGAACAAGGGCGACATCGATCTTGTGACCGAGGCCGACCTCGCGGCCGAGCGGCTCATCGTCGAGCGCATCCGCAGCTACCACCCGCGCCACCGGATTCTGACCGAGGAGTCGGGCGACGTGGCCGAGGCCGGCGCCGCCGATGACGCGCACAAGTGGATCATCGACCCGCTCGACGGCACGACCAACTACGCGCACGGCTACCCGGTCTTCTGCGTCTCCATCGCGCTCGAACACGAGGGGCGCATCGTCGTCGGCGTCGTCTACGACCCTTCGCGCGACGAGCTGTTCGCGGCCGAGCGCGGCGAGGGCGCGACTCTCAACGGCCGCCGCGTGCGCGTCTCCGAGACCGACGAGTTGAACCGCGCGCTCATCTGCACGGGCTTCCCCTACGACGTGCGTGAGCGCACCGACTTCGCGCGCCACTTCCGCGACTTCATCATGAAGGCGCAGTCGGTGCGACGCGACGGCGCGGCTGCGCTCGACCTCGCCTACCTCGCCGCGGGTCGCTTCGACGGCTTCTACGAAGAGGGTCTGCGCCCCTGGGACGTGGCCGCCGGTGTGCTGCTCGTCGAAGAGGCCGGCGGCCGCATCACGCACTACGACGGCTCGCCCTTCCACATCTACAAGCCACCCATCATCGCCAGCAACGGCCTCGTCCACGACGCCATGCTCGGCGTGCTGCAAGGGTGAAGGAACAGTAGGCGGTAGGCAGATGGCAGTAGGCAGTTGAAAGCGCCATTATCGAGATTTGAGGATTAATCTTTCAACACGCGTCACGCGGAGCGGCTGCCAACTGCCATCTGCCTACTGCCTACTGCCTCACAATTTACTATTTACGATGTACGATTCACGCTTTACGATTGCGCGGATGATAGAGCCCGGCACAGTCTTGCAGAACCGTTACGCCGTCGAGCGGCAGATCGGCGCGGGCGGCATGGGCGCCGTCTACGTCGCCACCGACCGCCGCTTCGGCTCGACGGTCGCGCTCAAGGAGACCTTCTTTGACGACCCCACCCTGCGCAAAGCCTTCGAGCGTGAGGCGCGACTCCTCAACCGCCTGCGCCACACGGCGCTGCCGCGCGTCAGCGACCACTTCGAGGAGGCCGAAGGGCAGTTCCTCGTCATGGAGTACATCGCGGGCAGCGACCTCTCGCAGATGTTGAAGGCGCAGAATGGTTCGGGCTTCCCCGCGCGACAGGTGTTGGGTTGGGCCGACCAACTGCTCGACGCGCTCGACTATCTGCACACGCAGGAGCCTTCGGTCATCCACCGCGACATCAAGCCGCAGAACCTCAAGCTGACGGCGCGCGACCAGGTCGTGCTGCTCGACTTCGGGCTCGCCAAAGGCAATCCGCTTCAGACACGCGTCACCAACACGGCGAGCCTCTTCGGCTACTCCTTCAACTACGCCCCCATCGAGCAGATGCAGGGCGCAGGCACAGACCCGCGCAGCGATCTCTATTCTTTAGGCGCGACCCTCTACCACCTGCTCACGGGCACGACGCCGCCCGACGCTCTGACGCGTGCCACGGCGGTGCTTAACGGCGAGCCAGACCCTCTGCGCCCCGCCAGCGAGACGGCCGCGCACGTCCCTGCGGAAGTCTCTGACGTTCTCGCGCGCGCGATGGCTCTGAGTGCCGCGCGCCGCTTCAGCTCAGCCGAAGAGATGCGCGCCGCCCTGCGTGATACCGCGCACCCCGTCGCCGAGACTTCGGACGCTTCAGGCGCGGCGACGCTCGTCCCCAGCGTCGAGTCCGAGCAGAAGACGCGCCTCTTGGACTCCTCCGCCTCTGCGCGCACTTCGGCGCAGGAGCCGCGCGCGGCCGAGACGCGACCTGCCGTCGCGCAGGAGGCGGCAACGCTCCTCAACGAAGGAGCTGCGCCCGCGCAAACCTCCGCGCGCGGCGCCGAGCAGACTTCGGTCGAAGGAGCTGACGCGAAGTCGGTCGTCACGCGCGTGAGACTCGCGGACGCACCGCCCCGTTCACGTCCGCGCCGCGCGCTCTACACCGTGCTCGGTCTCGTCTGCGTCGCGCTCGCGGGCGCGTACCTCTTCTCGTACATGCGTGGCGCCTCGACGAACGAGCCGTCCGCCCAGCCCGCGCCGCAGCCGACCACACAGTCCACCCCGCCCGAGGTTCCAGTTCCCTCAACACAGCAAGCAAGCGAGGCGATGCCCACGACCACACCCACCGCCGCGCAGAAGCGCGCGACCAACGCCGCCACGCCCAGAAGCACACAGCCCGACGCGGAACACACGGCCGTGCCCCAGCCACGCGTGCCTCCCACCGGCCCGCCTCTGCCGCCCGAGGCCGCCGCCGACCCAACCCTCCGCGGCCGTGACCTCGAAGCCCAACCACTCACCCGCGAAGAGTGGCGCGCCATCTTCCGCCGCGCCGCCGAGGAGAGAAGAAAGGCGCGGATGGAACGCGACAGAATCCTCGAAGAGCAGCGCCGCCAACGCAAGCTCGAACAGCAACGACGCCGCCCCGGCGTCAACCCCTACCCACCCGCACCCCCGCCGCCATAAGGGAAAGGTAGTCTCCGCGATACACACACGCACGCACTCGCAGTCGCGGGCGTGGCCGAGCGTTTTGCCTTCCCTTTCGACGCGGGTTATATTTTGTGTGCAACGACGCGGAGGGTTGGCAGAACGGCTATTGCAACGGTCTTGAAAACCGTCGCCCGAAAGGGCTTGGGGGTTCGAGTCCCTCACCCTCCGCCAACAAGATTTATTTTCGAGAACCCGCCCGCCCCCTGCAACGAGGCGCGGGCGGCTTCGTCTTTCGGGCTTGGTTCGACGGGGGAGGGTTCGAGTGGAGATGTTCGGAACGGC
>JBJMGQ010000311.1:0-11044 GCA_045807845.1 Pyrinomonadaceae bacterium
CCAGACCAGTTCGTCGTGCTCAGCTCCGACTCGCCGCAGACCGTCGCCAACAGCGTCAACATTCTCGAATCGCACGCGCGCGTCATGGACATGCTCGGCCTGCCGCGTAGCCCTTGGGCGCTCATCGAGATTCACGGCGGGAAGGGTGGGCGGAGCGAGAGGTTGATTGAACAGACGGAGCGGCTGCCCGAGGCCGTGCGCGCGCGCATCGCGTTCGAGAACGACGAGTACATCTACTCGGCCGCGGAGATTCTTGAAGTGTGTAGAAGGGCGGGCGTCCCGATGGTCTTCGACGCGCACCACCACGTCGTACACGAGGGGCTCGAATCTTACGATCACCCGAGCATCGCCGAGATGGTCGAGGCCGCGCGCGGGACGTGGCCGAATCCCGAGTGGCAGCTCGTCCACATCTCGAACGGCCGAACCTCTTTCTGTGACCGGCACCACAGCGACCTCGTCGAGAGGATGCCCGCCGCCTACCGCCGCGTGCCGTGGATTGAGGTCGAGGCCAAGCAGAAAGAGCTTGCCATCGAACGGCTCACGGCCGACTGGCTCAACGCGTAATTATCATTTGATGAAAAGAGCCGGGTTGAGGCAGACTCGGAGCATGAAGCATTTATTACTCGCAATCGTCCTGACCTCCTCCTGCGGGGCGACGCTCCCCGCGCAGCAGTCGCCGAAGGGGGGCGGGCAGAAGACAGAGGCGGCCCGGCCCGCTGAGACGAAGAAGAAGATTGACGCGGCACGTCTGCTCGAAGACGTGCGCGCGCTCTCGGCCGATGCGATGGAGGGGCGCGGGGCGGGGACGAAGGGCGGGGAGTTGGCGCGCGCCTACGTCGAGCGGCGCTTTACCGAAGCGGGGCTCGCGCCGCTCTGGTCGTCTTTCGAGCAGCCGTTCGAGCTGTCGTCGAAGGGCAAGGGCGTCAACGTGGTCGGTTACGTGAAGGGGACGAAGTACCCGGAGCGTTTCATCGTCGTCTCGGCGCACTACGATCACCTCGGCGTGCGCGACGGGCAGATCTACAACGGAGCTGACGACAACGCATCGGGCGTCGCGGTGCTGCTGCAACTGGCGGCGCACTACAACGGCGCGGCGCGGCCCGAACATTCGATGGTCTTCGCCGCGCTCGACGCGGAGGAGATAGGGCTCGTCGGCGCGCGCGAGCTGGTGAAGAAGTTGAAAGCCGAGAAGCGCGACGTGGCGCTCGACGTGAACCTCGACATGGTCGGCCACAGCGAGAGCGGGGAGCTTTACGCCTCGGGCACGTACCACACGCCCGCGCTGCGCCCCGCCATCGAACGTGTCGCCGCCGCTGCGCCCGTCAAGCTCCTGCTCGGCCACGACCGCCCCGAACAGGGGCACGACGACTGGACGAACCAGTCAGACCAGTACGCCTTCTACAAGGCCGGCATCCCCTTCGTCTACTTCGGCGTCGAAGACCACAAGGACTATCACAAGCCCACCGACGACTTCGACACGCTCACGCGCGACTTCTTCATCGGCGCCGCCGAGACCATCCTCGATGCGGTCGAGACGCTCGACGTGGAAGTGGACGCGGCGTTGAAGGCGAAGTCGAAAAGTTAGCGTCGAGCGCGTTAAGGGTTGAGCAGATCTTTGGTGTCGATGATGACGACGCGCGCGCCGAGGTTTTCGACCTTGTCCACGAGGTCGCCCGTGCCGCCGGGGCCGTCGCCGGCCGCGCCGTCCCAGAGGGCGATGAGCGTGATGTTCGGGTCGGCGCTCTCGGGGTCGCAGGCTTCGTCGAGCGCGTTGAAGAGCATCCAGAGATTGTTGCGCTGCCAGATGCCGTAGCTCTCCTTCTCGCGCAGCCACGCCGGGAGGTAGAGGTGCTCCTTGCCCTGCGGCACGTCGGTCGCCTCGCTCAGCGGCTCGCGCACCTGCTTCTGCGCCGCGTGCTCGTTGTGGATGCGCCAGAAGCGCTCGACCCAAGTCTGCCCCGCATTCTTCACAGACCTGCGCACGTACTCACCGGGCGGCATGGCGAGGTAGAGGCGCGTCCGGATGCCCAGCTCGGCGCAGACCTCTTGGAAGAGAATGTCGCCGCCGTTTGCGCCTCCCGCGTAGCCGCTGCGGACGCCCCCGCCCGTCTCCATCTCCTTCTTGATGACATGCTTGAGCTTCTCGCGCGCGAGTCCTTCTTTGTCGGCGGGGAAGCGCGGCTGCTTGCGTTCGGGTGCGTCGATCATGTGGCCGGCGAAGAGCAGCACGCGCGGGCGCGGCGGTGGAGCGGCGGCCGGGGCGGCGGCGTGCTCGGGCAGCGGGGGCGGCTCGCCGTAGACCTTGAAGACCTCCGCAAGATTCGCGCCGAGCACGCCGAGGTCGCGGTAGATGGCGAGCTGCTTGCGCACGGAGTCGGCCGTGAAGTCGGGCGCGCCGGCGAGCGCGCTGCGGTAGCCCGCGGCGACGAACGGCCGCGCCTCCGCCGTGGTCAGGAGGCAGTGCTCGGCGACGCTGATCTTGTCCCACACGTCCTGCTCCACCCCCTCCCGCTTCAGCCGCGCCTCCGACGCAGCCAGCGAGAGCGCGACGGCGCCGGCCAGCTTGTCGGCCTGCTCCCGGTACTCGTCGAGCGCGTCGCCGGCCTTCGCGGCCGTCCTGAAGCCCTCGGCCCACACGTCGGGGAGCGCGTCGGCCAGCCCGAGTAAGACCTTGAGCATCGCCAGCGCGTTGAGCCCGGAGTAGAAGTGGCTGAGGTCTTCCTCGAAGGCGCGCTCGTAGTTCCCGAAGGAGTCGAGGATGAGCGGCGAGCGCAGCGCCGCCGCGGCGCGCTCCTCGGGCGGGCGGCTTTCCCAGTCAGCGCGCCAGCACGTCTTGGCGTTGCGCGCCAGGAGTGCGTATGCCTCGGCCCGCTCGTTCGGCGTGGCCGCCGGGTTGTCGCGGACGTGCGCGAGCACCTGATCGGAGTTGACGAGGTCGTCGAGCTGTTCGTGGATGGTGCCCAGCCGCAGGTTCGCCTCCGGGTCGTTGGGCTCCAGCGTGCGCAGGCGCCCCCAGGTCTCTTCGGCGCCGGCCCACGCCTTGAGGTTGAACTGCGCGCGCCCGACGGCGCGCCACCCGATTGCCTCCCACTCCAAGCCCCTGATCTCGTAGGAGAAGAGCGCGAGGTCGCCGGCCTGCTTCGTTGCGGCGGCGCGCGCCACGTCTTCGGCGAAGTCCTCGGGCAGGATGTTAAAGAGCGTCGGGTCGGGCTCGCGCAGCTTGGGCAGCGACGTGTAGACGGGGCTGTCCTTGACGGTGGCCTGCCTCTCCTGCGCGTCCTTCGTGCGCTGGAGCGCGAGGATGAGCGCGCCGAGGCTGGCGGCCGGGTTCTCCTTCTTGTAGACGAAGTAGCGATCGGTCTGGAGGTCGAAGGGGAAAGCGTCGCCGTCGGAGCGCAGCATGAAGGTGCCGTGCTCGCGCAGCGCGTGGCGGATGCCCAGCTCGTAGAAGACGTTCGCGTTGTGAATCGAGAGGTCGGCGACGACGAGGTCGGCCGTCAACAGCCGCCGGAACATGTCCGTCCGGATGTTGCCCGACTCGACGATGTCGATGGTGGTGCCGCCCTCGGCGTCCACGGCCTCAAGCGCGGGGGCGATGAGAACGCGCTCGACCTCGTTGAAATCTATCTCGTTACCCTGAAGGTCTTTCTTCTTGCCGAAGGGGCGGATGATGAAGGCTCGCATGGCTGCTCCTTGTGTGTGGTGAAGGGCCGCGTTTAGTAGAACTGGCCGAAGCGTTCGAGGGCGAAGTGCTCAACCTTGACCTCTTTAGCAAGTGCCTTGCCGACGCGGACGAGGTCGGGGACGTACTCGACCGAGTCGAGCTGCGCGACCTTGGCCGGGTCTACTTTGCCGAGGCCGCGCTCGGCGAGCCATTCCCGCGATAGCTCGGCGTTGTAGCGCGCGTAGAGGAAGGCGCGTCCGAGGTCTTCGGAGAGCGGGACGAGCTTGCGCTCGTCGCCCTCGCCGCGGCGCGGGATGAGGTCGCCCATCTCGCTGTCTATCGGCGCGCCGTGGACGCAGCGGCCGACCGTGCGGCAGTTGATGTCCTGATCAATCTGCGCGCCGTACATCAGCGCGCCGGGGAAGTTGACGAGGTTCGAGATGGCGTTCTTGCCCGACATGTCCGCGTCCAGCTTCGCGGCCGAGCCCGTGCCGACCGACGTGACGAGCAGGTTGTTCTCGCCCGTCTTCCAGCTCAGCCCGTACGGCTCCTGCGTCGCCATCCGCGCGATGAGGAAGCCGGGGTTGTTGTAAGGGGTGAGCCCGCCGTCCTCGAAGAGGAAGGTGCTTGTGGCGTCCTTCGGATCCCACTGAAGAATCTCGGGCGGGAAGAAGACGGGCGCAGCCGTCGAGGCGCGGACGAGCTGCCAGAGCGGAATCTGTAGGTTGCAGTCCTTGCGCGCCGGGTGGTTGTAAAGGGCGAAGGGGTTCGAGCTGATGGGCCACGGCGAGTCGGTCGAGACGTTGCGCGTGACGACGAGCAGCAGGGACTTGAGTTTGGTCGAGCCGAGGTCGGTCTTCTGGCCGTAGGTCTTCTTCAACTCCTCCGTGAGCGGCTCCTTCTTGTAGAGGTTGCGCAGGCGTTCGAGGATGAACGCCTTCTCGAACATCTTCGGCCCCGTGGCGATGTAGAAGTCCGACAGCTCCTGCGCCGACATGCCGATGGCGAGGCCGGTGGCGATGATGGCGCCGGTGCTCGTCCCGCCGATGTAGTCGAAGAAGTTGCAGAGGCGAAAGTCTTTGCCCTGCCCGCTCGGCCCCCGCAGCAGCTCCTCCATCCGGATGAGCACCTGAAGCGTGAGCACGCCGCGGATGCCGCCGCCGTCGAGCGCCAAAAGCTTGCGCGGCGTTCCTTTCGTCTTCTCGCCGAAGCGCTTTTCGAGATGCCCCCAAGAGGGCTGTTTCGTCTCCGCCATTGTTGGTCTCCTTAGAATGTGATGTGCAGGACGCAGGGCCCGCCCGCGAGCGTAATGCGGTGCGGCGCTCCGGACGTGTACACTTGACCGCCGCGGCGTGTCAATGAAATTCTGAGTGACGCCGAACCCGAACGGAGGCTACGCCAAGAGACGTGGAGACATTTTTAAGCGAAGCGGAGGTGCGCGTGCTGGGCTCGCTGGCCGAGAAGCAGGTGACGACGCCCGACTACTATCCGCTGACGATGAATGCGCTGGTGCATGCGTGCAACCAGATTTCGAACCGCGACCCGGTCATGCAGTACGAAGAGCGGCAGGTTTCGGAGGCCGTCGATTCTTTGCGCCTGAAGAATCTGGTCTACATCTTCTACGGTGCGGAGAGCCGCGTGCCGAAGTACAAGCACATGATGCGCGAGGTGCTCGGGCTTGAGCCGCCGGAGCTGGCCGCGCTCTGCGTGCTGATGCTGCGCGGGCCGCAGACCGTGGGCGAGGTGCGCGGCCGCACGGGGCGCCTCTACGAGTTCACAGACCTGCGCGAGGCAGAGGCGACGCTCGAAGGACTGGCGCAGAGGGACGAGCCGCTCGTCACCAAGCTCCCACGTCAGGCCGGCCGCAAAGAGGCTCGTTACGCGCACCTGCTCTCGGGCCCGCCCGTCGTCGAGGATGAGCCGGAAGCTCAAGCCGCCTCCGTCGCTCCGCGCACGCGCGGGGGCGAGTCGGAGCGCGTCGCACGGCTCGAAGGCGAGGTCGAACGCCTGAGCGGCGAGTTGGCCGAGATGCGCCGGCTCTTCGAAGAGTTCCGCAGACAGTTCGAGTAGGAGCCGAACGCTTGCCCCGCTCAGCCGGACTCCCCAGACTCGAACGCGACTTCTACACGCGCGCAGACACCCTGCGCGTGGCGCGCGAGCTTTTGGGCAAGCGGCTGGTCGTCCCTTCCGCGACGGGCGCGCGCGTGTCGGCGCGCATCGTCGAGGTCGAAGCGTATCTGGGCGTCGAGGACAGGGCGGCGCACTCGTACGGCGGCCGGCGCACGCGCCGGACGGAGACGATGTACGGCGTGGGCGGCACGGTCTACGTCTTCTTCGTCTACGGCATGTACCATCAGTTCAACGTCGTCACAGGCCCCACGGGTCAGCCGCACGCCGTCCTCGTCCGCGCCGTCGAGCCGGAGGAGGGGAGCGAGTTGATGAGAGCGCGGCGGCCCGTCTCGAAGGAGCGCGAGCTGACCAACGGCCCCGGAAAGCTCTGCCGCGCCCTCGACCTTGATTTGACCTTCGACGGCGAAGACCTGACGACGAGCCGCCGCGTCTGGCTCGAAGAGACGGGCAAGACTTACAAGCCCGACGAGATTGCTTCCGGCCCGCGCATCGGCGTCGCCTACGCCGCCGAAGACGCGCTCAAGCCTTGGCGCTTCTGGGTCAAAGATAATGAATACGTCAGCAGAAAGTAGGCAGTAGGCAGTTGAAAGCGCCGCTGTCGGAAATCCTGATTTGAACTTTCAACGTCCTTAGTGCGGAGCGCGCTGCCTACTGCCATCTGCCTACTGCCTACTCGAACGGAGTGAGTATCTTTGCGGATAACTTTTCTAGGAACGAGCGCGGGCGTGCCGACGCGGGCGCGGAATGTCTCGTGCGTGGCGCTCAGGCCGCCGCAGCGCGCGGAGGTTTGGCTCTTCGACTGCGGCGAGGGGACGCAGCACCAGCTCCTTCGGAGCGAGCTGAACATCAGTCAGGTGGCGCGCATCTTCATCACGCACATGCACGGCGACCACATGCTCGGGCTGATGGGGCTGCTCGCCACCTGCGGCATGACCGCGCACACGCGCGGCATTAACGTCTACGGCCCGCGCCCGCTCGCAGACTACGTGCGCGAGGTCAGCCGCCGCACGCAGTTTCAGACGAACTACCCGCTCACAGTCCAAGAGGTCACGGAAGGCTTGGTCTTCGAGGACGAGGAGTACGCCGTGACCTGCATGCCGCTCAAGCACCGCCTGCCCGCCTTCGGCTATCGCGTCGAAGAGAAAGATCGTCCCGGCCACTTCGACGTGGAGCGCGCGCGCGCAGAGGGCATCCCGCCGGGGCCGCTCTACGGAAAACTCAAGCGCGGCGAGCGCATCACGCTCCCCGACGGTCGCACGTTCGACGGCGCCGACTTCTGCGGCCCGGACTTGAAAGGCCGCAGCGTCGTCTACTGCACCGACACGACCTACTGCCCCGCGGCCGTCGAGCTTTCGCGCGACGCAGACCTCCTCATCCACGAGGCCACCTTTGCAGAGGCCGACGAGGAGTTGGCCGTCCGCAGCACGCACTCGACCGCCTCGATGGCCGCGCGCGTTGCGCGAGAAGCGGGCGCGCGCCGTCTCGTGCTGACGCACCTCAGCCCGCGCTACTTCCCCGGCAACCAGACCGGGCCGGATGAACTCCTCGAAGAGGCGCGCGCCGTCTTCGCGGGCGCGGAGCTGGCGCACGACTTCCTGAGCGTTGACGTGGAGCGGCGCGAGTAGTAAACAACTCTGGCCGCCCGCGCCGCCACAACGCGCGGCCACCGAAATCGAAACCGCGGCCAGCCGCGTCCGGCTGGCTCCCCTCGACGGCACACAACGCTTTACACGCGACCTGTTGCGTGTGATACGATGTGCCGAGACTGCAACGTCGCGCGAAGGCGTGTGCCCGCCGCGCGACGCTAGAAGGTAAACGGAGCGAGAGACATGTCTTTCAACAAGATCATCATCATCGGCAACCTCGGGCGCGACCCCGAACTCTCCTACACGCCGCAGGGCACGGCCGTCTGCAAGTTCTCGGTGGCGACCAACGAGCGGAAGCGCGACAAGGCCGGCGAGCAGCAGGACATCACCACTTGGTTCCGCGTCACGTGCTGGGGCAAGCAGGCCGAGAACGTCTCGCGCTACCTCACAAAGGGGCGCAAGGTCTATCTCGAAGGGCGCCTCCACGTCGAGGAGTGGACAGACCGCGAGGGCAAGCCGCGCCAGTCTTTGGAGGTCAACGCCTCGGACGTGCAGTTCATCGACTCGGCCGGCGCGGGCGGCGTCGAAGGCATCCCCGTCCGCCAGCAGCAGGGCGGCGGCGGCGCTCCCGCGGGCGGCGGCGGTGGCTCACGTCCTGGCGGCGGTGGAGATCGTCCCCCCGCGGGCGGCGGCGACATCGAAGACGACGAGATTCCGTTTTAATCAGAACCGCGAGCGGTAGCGAGCGGGTGCGTCTTTCGGCATAAGTACACGTGTCGTTACACCGACCCGCTCGCTACCGCTCGCGGTTCTGTTTCGCTAACAAGGAGGTGACATCTAATGACTGAACAAGATGAGGAGAAAGTAAGAGAAATATTTCGAGACGAGTTGGCCAGCTTTCTCCATAAACTTGAACTTGAAGCGGGAGACCCTCCCGACGATGCTGGTGACGCATCAACCGCCAGGGGCTTACTACGTTTGTTATTTAATGAGGCCAGATATAAGACGCTTGAGGACGTTATGAGTAAAGCCTCTGTCATACCTCGCTAGCTTTTCTAAATCTTGAATGGCTGAGACGACGCTCGTCCTCCGGTTCGACGCGGGCACGCTGTTGCTCGACGGCGCGGGAGTCGAGGCGCGCGTGCCTGAGTCCTTTCGCTGGGACGCGCGCGTGATGCGCTGGCGCGCGCCCGCTTGGGAGTACCGGCGGGTCGTCAGCGAGCTGATTAGGGCGAAGACCGCTTACGAAGACCACGCGCGCGCCTATCATCGTTTCGACTTCCCGACCAAGTTCCTCGTCGAGCCGCGCCCTTATCAACAGGAAGCCATTGAAGAGTGGAAGCGCGCCAACCACTGCGGCGTCGTCGTGCTCCCGACCGGCGCGGGCAAGAGCCTCGTCGCGCAGATGGCGATTGAGCAGGTGAAGCGCTCGACGCTGGTCGTCGTGCCGACGCTCGACTTGATGAACCAGTGGTACGACCTTCTGCTCTCATGCTTCAACGCGGAGGTCGGCCTCATCGGCGGCGGCTACTTCGAGGTCGGCGCGCTGACCGTCTCGACCTACGCCTCGGCCTTCCGCTTCATGGAGCGGATGGGGAACCGCTTCGGCCTCATCATCTTCGACGAGTGCCATCACCTGCCCTCGGGCGTCCATCGCATCGCCGCGGAGATGTGCATCGCGCCGTTTCGTTTAGGGCTCTCCGCGACGCCCGAGCGCGCGGACGGCGAGGACACACTGCTCGAACGACTCGTCGGCCCCTTCGTCTTTCGCCGCGAGACGCACGAGCTGGCGGGCGAGTATCTCTCCGACTACACGGTCGTGCGCCTGCGCGTCGAGCTGTCTGACGAGGAGCGCGCCGCGTACGAGCGCGAGCGCGAAGTCTTCCGCGCGTTTCTCAAGGGGAAGGGCATCGGGCTCGGTAGCTTACGCGGCTGGCAGATGTTCGTCGCCGCGTCGGCGCGTTCACAGGAGGGGCGGCGTGCGATGTTGGCCTACCGCGAGTCGAAGCGCATTGCGCTGGGGACGGACTCGAAGCTGCGCGTGCTGGGCGAGCTTCTGCAAAGACACCGGCGCGAGAAGGTGCTGGTCTTCACGGCCGAGAACGAGATGGTCTATCGCATCTCGCGCCGCTTCCTCGTGCCCGCCATCACGCACGAGACGGGCGTAAAGGAGCGGCGCCAGTGGCTCGAAGCCTTCAACAAGGGCGAGGTGCTCGCGCTCGTCACCTCAAAGGTCTTGAACGAAGGCGTCAACATCCCTGACGCGTCAGTCGCCGTGGTGCTCTCCGGCTCCGGCTCGACGCGCGAGCACGTCCAGCGCCTCGGAAGAATCTTAAGAAAGTTCCCCGGCAAAGAGGCCATCCTCTACGAAGTCGTCACGCAGGACACGACCGAAGAGCACATCAGTCGCCGCCGCGGCGCGGGCGAGCAGTTCCGCGGCCAAGGCCGTCAGCCCGAAGAGCCTTCGCTGATTTGAAGAGATGTTAACCGCAGACCTCGCGATGAGCTGGCAGCGCGGCGAGCGCATCAACCCGCGCTACATCGACGCGGAGGACGAGGAGTATCTGCGCGCGGCCGAGGATTTGGTCGCGCTCTTCGAGTCGCACGACGGGCGGACGCGCGCGGCGCTCGAAGAGTCTTTGCAGGAGTACGTGGGGACGGGGACGGACTATCGCATCCTGCGCGGGCTGATAAAGCTTCTGACCGACCGCTGCGAGTTCGAGACCAACGCGCCCGCCGAGCCCGCGGAGATTCGCCGCGCGGTCTTCCTCAAGGCGCGTGCGCGCCACCCGATTATCAACGCCGAGTCGAGAACAGAGCTTGTAGGCGAGGCCGCGCGCGAGTTGACTTGTGACCCTGCAACGTTGCTGAACGCGCTCTACGCAGACCTGCCCGGCAACCAGCGCCTCACGCTCTTCGAGTCTATCAACGCGCCCGAACTCTTAGACCTCTACAACGTCGCGCAGGCGCAGGCGCTACTCTATCGCTCGGTCGAGATGCGCCTGTGGCTTGAGCCGCAGGCGCCCGAAGGCTTCCGCGAGCTGTTCGGCGCGATTAAGGCTTACAGACTGATTCACACGGTCAAGGGGAACTCGCGCGAGGGCTACGAGGTAAGACTCGACGGCCCGGCCTCCATCTTCCAACGCTCGCAGAAGTACGGCATCCAGATGGCCGTCTTCCTGCCCGCGCTCCTGCTCTGCAAGGGCTGGCGCATGCGCGCCGAGATACAGGGGCGCGGCGGTCGCGTCGCCTACTTCGAGCTGACGAGCGCGCAGACCATGCTCCGCTCGCACTACCCCGAAGTCACGCCCTACGAGAATCCTATCGTCGAAAAACTCGCCAACGTCTGGGCGCGCGCCGCCACCGCTTGGACGCTTGAGCCGAGCAGCGTCGTCATCGACCTCGGCGACTCCGCCTTCATCCCCGACTACGTGCTGCGCCACGCGGAGACGGGCTCCGGCGTCTTCCTCGAAGTCCTCGGCTTCTGGACGCCCGAGCACCTGCGCGAGCGCCTGCTCGAATTCGACCACGCAGGCATCACCAACTTCATCCTCTGCGCATGGGACGAGCTGCGCGGCACACGCGACCCCATGACGAACGTCCCGCCCAACATGATTCTCTTCAAGCGCAGCCTCGACCCGGCGGCCGTCGCGCTGATGGCAGA
>JBJMGQ010000312.1:0-6932 GCA_045807845.1 Pyrinomonadaceae bacterium
CAGGAGAAGGTGCGCTCGACGACCCATCTCCGCGGGAGCACCCGAAAGCCGGCCGGCGGCATGATCTTCGACCAGTCAATGATCGCCCCGGGTCGTGCCCACACGCCGCGCGGCTTTGGCGGATGCTGCACGATCTCCGCCGTCCAACCGAGGTGCCGCTCGATCCATTCTTTACCTTTGTCCTCCCCCTTGTAGCCGCCATCTAGCCAGACGTGAGACAAGCGTGGCAACTCTGCTCTGACGCCTCCCGCGAGCAGCAGCTTGACGCCGTCACGGTCCATGATGTCCGCGCCATGAACCTTTGCTTTCAGCACAAAACCTTGGGTATCGACCAGCACGTGGCGCTTGCGGCCCTTGATCTTCTTACCGCCGTCGAAGCCGCGCTCCTCACCGCCAACGCCCGTCGTCTTGACTGATTGCGAGTCGATGGCGCCGGCCGAAGGTTGCGCCTCTCGCCCGAGATGGAGGCGTAGCTGCTCGCGGACGACTCGGTTAACGCGCTCCCAAGTGCCATCAATGCGCCACAGGCAGTAGTAGTGATAGACAGTCTTCCACGGCGGTAAGTTATGGGGCAACAGCCGCCACGCGCAGCCGCTGCGGACGAGGTAAAAGACGCCGTTGAGGATCTCCCGCCAGCAGTGCTCGCGCGGGCGTCCACGCCTTGCGGGTGGTGGCAGATGTGGTTGAAGTACATCCCATTCGGCGTCAGTTAAGTCAGTGCCGTACATGTCTCTTGGCATACTGCCAAGATTACAAATCGTGCTTGGTTATCGCATTTTCAGACGGTTTCTTACCTTCTCCCGATTATTCGCACTGCTTCAGCCTAGCAACACAGATTTAGGACACTACTTGGCGGGGGAGAGCGTTGACCGGGTGTGGGGTGGTGTGGTAGGTTGCGCGACACTCCCCGTGGTTGGACAGGTTTAGAGCCCCTTTGCTCACCCTTTGCGCGCGTGGCAGTGTTCGGCGCGCGCGGTCAGTTTAGCGGCCCCGGTGCGGCGCACGCTGCGCGCGGGCCGTCCATCCAGTTCTCGGCTTCCGACGAAAGTCACCGAAGTCACCCGAGACCTTCCCTTTTAATAGGAGACTCCCATGACCCTACCTACTTTGCCCCTTCGCGCGGCTGCGCGTCTGCCGCTCTGCGCGCGCTTCGTCATCGCCGTGACCTTTGCCGCCTGCGTCGTCGCGCTCGCGCCCGCGGCGCACGCCGTCGAGATACAGATCGAAGTCGCGTACGACAGTCTGGCGCAGCCGCCCGCGCCGCTCTCGAACGTCTGCACGCTCCGCAAGGCCGTCAACAACGCGAACGACAACGCCGCCACCTACCCGCAGTGTCAGGCGGGCGAGGCGAGCCCGGTCGTAGACACCATCGTCTTCAACTTCTCCGGCCCCATCGTCTTCGCGCTCGCGGGCGCCAACGAAGAGGGCGGCGAGACCGGCGACCTCGACGTGACCGACAACCTCATCATCACCGGCCACCCCGACGGCACGACCATCGACGCCAACGACCTCGACCGCGTCTTCCACGTCCACCCCGGCGCCACGCTCACGCTGCGCAACATCCACATCACTAACGGGCGTTGGCCCGACGGCGGCGGCATCCTCGTCGAAGGTGGGACGCTCGTGCTTGAGAACTGCACCGTCTCGAACAACTACGCCTTCATGGGCCCCGGCGGCGGCATCGAAGTGGCCGCGGGCGGCGTGCTCAACATGTCGAACTCGACCGTCAGCGGCAACGTCGCCGACGACATCGCCGGGGCCATCCAGATAAGCAGCGGCACGGCCACCATCACTAACTCGACGATCACCGCCAACTCCAGCAGCAGCGGACAGACCGGCGGCATCAACGCCCCCGCCGGGACGACGACCCTGCGGAGCACCATCCTCGTCGGCAACACGAACGGCTCCATCGTCAACGGCGTCCCGAACTTCAGCGGCGCGCTCGAAAGCCAGGGCTACAACGTCATCGGCGACGCCGGCACGCCGCCCAACAACGGCACCTTCAACGCGCAGGCCACCGACCAGATCGGCGTCACGCCCGCGCAGGTCAACCTCGGGCCTCTACAGAACAACGGCGGCCCGACGCCGACGCACGCGCTCGGCGCAGGCAGCGTCGCCATCGACAAAGGCCACAGCAGCGGCGCGACCACAGACCAGCGCGGCCTGACGCGCCCGTGCGACCTCGCCTCTGTGTCGAACGCCGCGGGCGGCGACGGCGGCGACGCGGGCGCCTTCGAAGTGCAGGGCATGTGCGGCGTGCCGGCCGCACCACCCGTCGCGGGCGACGACGCGGCGAACGTCGCAGAGGACAGCGGCGCAAACGCCTTGGCCGTCCTCGGCAACGACACAGACCCGAACGGCGACACGCTCACCATCATCTCCGTCACGCAGGGCGCGCACGGCTCGGTCGCCATCACGGGCGGCGGCACCGGCGTCAGCTACACGCCCACGGCCAACTACAACGGCCCGGACTCGTTCAACTACACCGTCTCGGACGGCAACGGCGGCGAGGACACCGCGAACGTCAGCGTCAACGTGACGCCGGTCAACGACGCGCCGGTCGCTTCGCCGGATGCGTACGACACGAACTCGAACACGCCGCTCCACGTTGTCGCGCCCGGTGTTTTGGGTAACGACTCGGACGTTGACGGCGACGTGCTGTCGGCGCAACAGGTCTCCGGCCCTTCGCACGCGCTGTCGTTTGCGCTCCACGCCGACGGCTCGTTCGACTACACGCCGGCCGTGGACTTCGCGGGCGCCGATTCGTTCACCTACCGCGCGTCGGACGGCGCGGCTCCATCCAACACGGTCACGGTCAACATCACAGTCCACGACACAGTGCCGCCGGTGCTCAACGCGTCGGTCGGCGTGGACTCGCTCTGGCCGCCGACCCACTACCTCTTCAACGTCGGCCTCTCCGTCAGCACGAGCGACAACAGCGGCGGCCCCGTGCAGTTGGAGGTCGCAGTCTTCAGCGACGAGGACGACGTGACTTCGGCCAGCGGCGAGATGTCGCCGGACGCGAGGGACATCGCCCCCGTCACCCTGCGCCTGCGCGCCGAGCGCCGCGGCGACTCGGACGGCCGCGTCTATGTCATCCGCATCAAGGCGACCGACCCGTCGAACAACAGCAGCTACAGCTACTGCACGGTGGTCGTGACGCAGAACCAGAGCCAGTCGAGCTTGAGCAGCGTCAATGCGCAGGCCGCCGCCGCGGTCGCGGCCTTCGCCGGCAACGGCAACAACCCGCCCGCCGGATTCTTCATCGTCGGCGACGGCCCCACAATCGGGCCGAAGCAGTAAGCCGGTAGCAGTTAACACGGCAGAGACAGAGGCACGGCTTGAAGACTGATTGCTTCAAGCCGTGCCTCTGTCTCTGCCGTGGTTATGCTTGTCCGGCTTAATCCACGGAATCACTGAAGGACTGCTTCGAGCAGTGCAGCCAGACGCCAGCCCGCTTTGTGAATCTCCTCCTTCACAGTGTCGGCCGCCCATATCGCGTAGAACTTTCCGCCCGGTTGCGGCTTCTTCTCCTTCGCGTCCCCGCCGTTGATATCCCTGTGATGAGGCTGCGTCGTGACTTTCGAGAATGCCAGACGCGTGTGTGCTTCGCGAGCCACCGGCAGGATCTCGTTTGCCATCTGCTTAGCCCAAGTCTCCACCCCGCCCGACAGCTTCCAGTGGACGGGCTCACTCTTCGCCAGCTTAGCTGCGACCGTCGCGCTCGTGGCGCTGCCGAAAGCGTTCGTCACCGTCTGGCCGTCCCAATAACTATGGAACTTGCCGGCCGAAGTAAGCTTGCCGTTGAAGAAGGTAAACAAGGTGAGCTTGTTGCCTCCCTGATCGGCGAAGCCTTCGTTGGGCGATGTGGGTTCGAAAGCATTCCCGTTGGCGTCGAAGTATTCGGCGCCGACGTGGAGCGGCTGATGTATGTCGCCGAGGTAGTGCGCGAGGAGGACGACGGCGACCGACTTGGTTATCGCGCGGTTGTTAGGCTGAGGCTCTTGATCTTTCAGGACGCGAATGCAGAAGGGAATCATCTTCACGATGTCGAAATCCTCCCGCCCCACCGTTCCGCCATCGTAGTCCTCATCGCCGAACACCGGAACGTCTGTGTAATGAAATTCGTGATGAGAGGGATGGCTGCTGCACAGGTTGGCTTTGAGGAAGGCGCGGAGATCATCTTCGATCTGCTTCGCCTCGGTGACCGGGCTATTGTCAAAGCGCGTGTTGTTGCAGGTTTTCGGATTCGGATCGTCCCAATTCTTGATTGCGTCAGGCAGCGTCGCGGCTTGCTTCAGGCTCAGGCCGTGCAGCAGCTCCTTTACTTTGGCCGCGACCGCCGGGTTCTTCTCCAGTCGCTTGTCTGCGATTGCGCCGACCAGCGCGTGTCCGGGCGACCCGTAGCCGTAGGCGCTACCCGCGGACAGAGAGACGGAGAGCAGAACGACGAGAAACTTTTTCATCTCTTTTTCTCCTGAGAGGGTGACAGGCAGGTGGCCTCTTTAAGGCGACTCCTTCCTGTGTGGTTTTGAGGTTGGGACTCCGGGAGAAATGAAGTTCAAAGCACCCGCGGAGCCGGCCTTGTCGCTAACCCAGATGCCCTTGAACGTGTGCGGCGAGTCTAATGTCTGAGAAGAAATCGAGTCAACGATTATTTTAAGCGGCAGAACGCAGCCACTCCGCTTCCAAGCCTTCACATATATCGAGGCGCGTGCACGTCGCGGGACGAGTTTCTGAAACGCGGGCGCGCGCTTCAGCCGGCGTCGATGCGCGCGGCGAGGATGAAGTCGCTCTCGCTCAAGCCGCCGATGGCGTGCGTGTAGATTTTGAGCCGCGCGTAGCCCCAGCCGAACTCGATGTCGGGATGATGACCCTCTTCTTCGGCAACGCGCCCGACGCGGTTGACGAAGGCGAGCGCCGCGGCGAAGTTCGTGAACTTGTACTCCTTCGACAGGTGTTGCTCTTCGACGACCTGCCAGCCTTCGAGCTGCATGAGCAACTGCTCTATCTCAACGCCCTTCAGGCGCGGCACGCCGCCGTGGCACGGCACACAGTGTTTGCTCGCAAGACTCTCCATCGTCCGGAACCTCCAAACGCCTTCTCAGGTCGAACATTCTACAGGTCGGCCGCGCGGTGCGCGAAAGGGGAACACGAAATATAATCGCGAACAGTCTTTCGGAAATCTTCTGATGCGGGCGGCCGGGGGTTTGAGATGAGGAGCGGCGGAAAGGTGCCTGCGTGGCTGAGCGGCGCGCTCGTGCTGGGCGCGTTCGGGGCGCTCGTGTGGCTTGAGCGGCGCCGGCCCCTGCGCGTCGAGCGTGAGTCGAAGCTCGCGCGTTCGGCGCGCAACCTCGCGGTCGCGGCGACGGGCGCGGCGGCGCTGCAACTCACGGAGGCGCCGCTGGCGGAGAGGCTGACGGCGCTCGTCGAGCGTAAGAAGTGGGGGCTGCTCAAGCTCATGCGTCTGCCCCTTTGGCTTGAGGTCGCGGCAGTGGTCGTGCTGCTCGACTACACGCTCTACCTCTGGCACGTGCTGACGCATCGCGCGGCGTGGCTCTGGCGCTTCCACGTCGTGCACCACATCGACCTCGATCTCGACGCGACGACCGCGCTGCGTTTTCACTTCGCGGAGTTAGTTCTCTCCGTCCCCTGGCGCGCGGCGCAGATTCTCGCCATCGGCGTCTCGCCGCTCGCGTACTCGGTCTGGCAGACGCTCCTGAAGCTCTCCATCCTCTTCCATCACTCGAACGTGCGTCTGCCCGTCGAGTTGGAGCGACGGCTCAACCTTCTCGTCGTCACGCCGCGGATGCACGGCATACATCATTCGTTGTTGAAGGAGGAGACGAACTCGAACTGGTCGAGCGGGCTGACTGTCTGGGACAGGCTGCACGGCACGCTGCGTCTGGACGTGCCGCAGGGCGAGATAGAGATCGGCGTGCCCGCCTACCGAGACCCGCGCGAGGTCGGGCTGACCTCCATGCTCGCGCTCCCCTTCGGCGAGGAGCGCCCGACGTGGCGCGTGCTTAACGAGCTTGAGTAGGCAAGCCCCGCAACTCTCCATCATCATCCCGGCGCTCGACGAGGCGCGGGCCATCGGCGCGACGCTCGACGCGGCGGCGCGCGTGGAGGGCTTGACGGAAATCATCGTCGTGGACGGCGGGAGCGCGGACGAGACGGTCGCGGTCGCGCGTGCGCGCGGGGCGCGTGTCGTCACGGCAGCGCGTGGGCGCGGCGCGCAGATGCACGCGGGCGCGCAGGCGGCGCGGGGCGAAGTCTTCTGGTTCCTGCACGCGGACACGCAGGCGCCCGCGGACGCAGCCGCGTGCATCGCACGCGCGCTCGAAGACCCGCGCGCCGTCGGCGGCAACTTCCGCATCCGCTTCGACGGCGTGAGCGGAGCGGCGCGGTTCATGACATGGCTCTATCCACGTCTACGCCTGTTGGGGCTGGCCTACGGCGACTCCGGCATCTTCGTGCGGCGCGCGGCCTACGAGCACGCGGGCGGCTTTAAGGAGTTTCCCGTCTTTGAAGACTTAGACCTTTTGCGCGCTCTGTGGAAGCAGGGGCGCTTCGTGCAGGCCGAGGCTTGCGTCGTCACCTCCTCGCGCCGCTTCGAGGGACGCAGCTTCGCGCTCACCTTCGCGCGCTGGTCGCTGCTTCAGACGCTCTACTGGCTCGGCGTCAGCCCGCACACACTCGCGCGCCTCTACGCGCCCGTCCGCGGTGCGCGCGAGGGATGAATTTTGAAAACGCTTTAAGTGAAGTGAGCGCGCAGCCATTCAGAGGTGGACGGTGCGCGGCGGCGTGCGCCTTCGTCATTAGAGAGTTCGGCGCGCAGGCGCGCGAGGTCTGCGGGCGTGTCCACGTCGTACCAGTGCGGCAACTCCAAGAGGCGTAGCCCCAGCCGCGCGGCGTTGCGTGCCGTCTGC
>JBJMGQ010000313.1:0-7794 GCA_045807845.1 Pyrinomonadaceae bacterium
AGAAGCGGCGCCAACGCATGTTGGCGAGCATCAGCAGCGTCGAGAAGAGCAAGAGGAGGAAGGCCCTCTGTCGCCCCTCGCTCGCCGAATCATTGAACGACACGTAGCCGACGAACATCGCCGCCAGCGCCACGCCGCAGTTCCCTAAAAACTCCCAAGTGGTATACGGATACCACTCCGACCCGACCGTCGTCGTGAAGTCGTTGGGCGTGAGTTTGATGACGAGATGCTCGTAGAGCAGTTGGAAGTTGTGCGGGAAGTATGGGTTGATGACGAAGCCGAGGATTGAGCCCGCGATGACGTAGACGAGCGGTCTCCATTCGAGTCGTCGCTCGCTCCAGAGGATGACGAACGTCCAGAGTCCGGCGGCCGCGACGAGCAGCGCGAACATGTCGTAGGCGAGCGCGAAGACGAAGGCGAGCGGCAGCAGCCAACGATACTTTCTCTCAAAGAAGAGGTGGATGCCGGCGACGAGCAGCACGATGGAGAGGCTCATCGCCTTACCCATGTTCATGCGGTAGAGGAACGGGGCCGAGCTGCCGACAATCGCGACGAGCCACACGAGCGGGTAGCTCACACGCTGGCGCACCAGCAACCAGTAGCAAGAGAAGACCGCGAGGCACGCGAAGAGCCACGTGCCGATCTTCGCGCCCGTCTGGAAGTCTGAGAAGAAGGTGAACGGAATCTGTAGGACGTGGAAGAGGAAGTGATGATCCACGTAGTCCTTCGGGTTGAGCGTGGTGAGCGGCAGCGCGTCGAACGTGGGCGGGAAGTGACCCGTGCGCATCCCCTCCCAGAGCATGCGGCTCCAACGGAAGTGATAGTAGGCGTCGTAGTCGCCGCAGCAGAGCGAGCCGGTCGAGAACTGCAAGTACCAGAAGACCGCGCCGATGAGGATGGCCCCGGCGACGAGCAGCGCCGCGGGGCTGTTGAGAAAATCGACCAGACTCGCGCGCCGCGCCGGAGCGTCGTTGGCTTCGACGACCTCCGCGACGCTCGCGGCCTCAGTCTGCTCCGCAGTCTCCGCGGGGAGAGTTCCGCTCTGTATGTTCTCCATCTTTCTTTCGCTCACTTGGACGGATGTGCCCGAGCAGATTTCACGGGCCGAATCAAGTCAACGAAAATAACACGAACGCGCGCGGGCAAGCGAGTTCTGCGTTTGACCGACGCCCTCCCTCACGGCCGGGCTTCTGCCTTACCCGCAGAGTCTTCTCACGGCGTCGAGGAGGTCGGCGGGGCTGATGGGCTTGTGGAGGAATTCGTCGAAGCCGGCGCGGCGGGCGCGCTCGCGGTCTTCGAAGTGTGTGAAGCCGGTGACGGCGATGAGCGGCGTGCTCTTGTAGCCGGGCAGCGCGCGCAACGCCTCGGCCAATTGATAACCGTTCATCCCGGGCATGCCGATGTCGGAGATGACCGCGTCGAAGTGTCCCGCGCGTGCGGCGTCGAAGGCTTCCGGGGCCGAGAAGGCCATCGCCACCTCGTAGCCCGCGTGGGTCATCAAGAGGGCCAGCAGCTCGGTCACGTCGGGCGCGTCGTCCACGACGAGCACGCGCAGACAACCGCCCGCGCGCGCGGCGTCTTCGGGCGTGGCGGCGGGCTCGTCGGGCATGTCTTGTGGCGTGGCTGCCATTGCGTCTTGCGTCGGGCCGCGGTCGGCACGTGCGTCGGGCTTGTACATCATCATTCAGCGCGGCGCACGCCCCGGCGACGTGCGCCAGACTCCCCCCTGTGTGTAAGGATGAAGTAGGAACGCTGAACGATGAACTGTCAGACAGACGGTTTCAGTTCATCGTTCAGCGTTCACACTTCATCCTTCCTTATTCTCGGCCGGCCCGCGTTGCGTGAGCTGATCCATCCGCTCGGCCAGCTCGGCCGGGTCTACGGGCTTGGGGACGTGCGCGTCGAAGCCTGCGGCGAGCGCGGCCTCGGCGTCCCTCTGCGCGGCATAGCCCGTGAGCGCAAGCGCCGGCACCTCGCGCAGGTGCGACAGCTTGCGCAGGCGCGCAATCAACTCGTATCCGTCTATTCGTGGGAGGCCGATGTCGGAGACGATTATATCAAACCGCTCCGACTCGGCAACGCTGAGCGCCTCTTCGGGCGTCGCGCAGGCCGACGTGCGGTAGCCGCGCGACTCGAAGGCGACCCGCAGCATCTCCAGAGTGTCGGGCGCGTCCTCGATGACAAGGACGCGGCAAGACCTCTCCGCGCAGGGCTCGCCCGCGCCCGCGTCCAACTCATCGCTGTTGCGGCGCGCGCCTTCTGAGTCGGACGCGGGCAGCGCGACCGTGAAGCGGCTGCCGCGCCCTTCGCCGGCGCTCTCCGCGGAGACTGAGCCGCCGTGCGCCTCGACGAAACTCTTGACGAGCGCGAGCCCGAGCCCTAAGCCGCCATGCACGCGCGTCGTCGAGCCGTCGGCCTGCCGGAAGCGCTCGAAGACGTGCGGCAGAAACTCCGAAGCGATGCCGTCGCCCTCGTCTTCGACCTCGACGCGCGCCGTGCCGTCGAGCGCTCCGACGCGCACGCGCACGCGCCCGCCCTCGCGCGAGAACTTGACGGCGTTGTGCAGAAGGTTCCAGAAGACCTGCACGAGGCGCGTGCGGTCGCCGCTGACGACGGCGGGGCCCCCCGTCTGAACTTCGACCAAGACGGAGCGCGCGTCGGCCTGCGGCCGGACGGTGTCGGCCGCCTCGCGGACGACGCCCGCGAGTTCGACGGGCGCACGCTCGATGCGCATCTTGCCCGAGAGGATGGAGGACATATCGAGCAGGTCGTTGATGAGGCGCGAGAGCGACTGCGAGTTCTTCTCGATGACGCGGACGCCCTGCGCCGTCTCAGCCTCGCCGAGACGCCCCGAGCGAATCATGTGCGTCCAGCCGAGGATAGGCGTCAGCGGCGTTCTTAATTCATGTGAGAGCGTGGCGAGGAACTCGTCCTTGGCGCGGTTGACCTCCTGCGCGCGCGCGTAGAGTTTTGCGTTCTCGATGGCGAGCGCGACGCGCGCGGCAATCTCCTGCGCGTAGGCCACGTCCTCGTCGGTGTAGCGTCGCGCCGCGCGCGTCGAAGAGAAGGTGAGCGCGCCGACGGTGCACCCGCGCGCGACGAGCGGGACGGTGATAAACGACTTCAGTCCCAACTCCCGCAGCACGCGCTCGTGCTCCTCGTCGCGCGCGAGCGAAGGCAGCATCTCCTCCGTCACTTCCTGGAAGACTTCGGGGCGTCCCGTGCGCAGGACGCGCGGGACGCCTGCGCTCTGGGGCCCCGGCGGGAACGTGCTCAGGCGCTCGGCGAGCGGCCGTTGCGCGGGGTCTGCGTGCACGGCCGCGACGCGGCGTGCGCGGCCGTCGTCGTCAACTAAATCAACCAAGCAGTAGTCGGCCATCGCCTCGACGGCGAGACGCGCGAGCCCCGCGAGCGTCGTCTCATAGTCGAGCGAGGAGCCGAGCACGCGGCTCGCTTCGGCGAGGAAGCGCAGGCGCTCCTCCGCGGCCTTGCGCTCGGTGATGTCCATCGTCACGCCGCGCATGCCGGCCGGACGCCCGCGCTCGTCGAGGACGACGAGCGACTGCGCCTCGACGTGGATGACGCGGCCGTCCTTACGCACCCAGCGGAACTGGCTCGTGCCGCCCTCGCGGCTGTCGAACTTGCGCCGCGCCTCCGCGGCGGCGCGCTCGCGGTCTTCGGGGTGGACGATGGTGAGCCAGAAGTTCGGCGTCGAGAGCCACTCCTCGACCGTGTAGCCGAGCATCTGCTCGACGTGCTCGCTGACGAAGTCGATGCGCTGCGAGCCTTCGTCGGGCTCGCCCCAAGCCTCCCAGACTACGCCGGGGACGTTGGCGACGAGGTTCTTCAGACGGCCGCGCTCGTGCTCGACGAGGCGCGAGAGCCTTGCGCGCTCCGCGTCGCCGCGCTTCTGCTCCGTGATGTCGCGCGCGATGGTCGAGGCGCCGACCAGACGGCCCGACGCGTCGCGGATGGGCGAGATGATAAGCGACACTTCGAGGCGCGAGCCGTCCTTGCGCAAGCGCAAGGTCTCCGCGCGCTCGACGCGCTCGCCGCGCGCGAGCCGCGCGAGGATGTCCGCGAGGTCTGCTTGCAGGTCTTCGGGGACGATGAAGGAGATGTGTTGGCCGATGGCCTCCTCGGCCGTGTAGCCGTACATGCGCTCGGCCGCGGCGTTCCAGCTCGTGACCGTGCCGTCGAGCGTCTTGCCGATGACGGCCTCGGTCGAAGACTCGACGATGGCGGCCTGATGCGCGCGCATGCGCTCGACCTTGCGCTGCTCGCTCACGTCGTGGAAGACGAGGACGACGCCCGACGTGCGCCCGCGTTCGTCGCGGATGGGCGCACCGCTGTCGTCGATGGGCACCTCTCGCCCGTCGCGCGCCAGCAGCACCGTGTGGTTGGCGAGGCCGACGACCTTCCCCTCGCGCAGAACCTTCTCGACCGGGCTCTCCACGACGGCCCGCGTCACCTCGTTAACTATCCTGAAGACTTCGCTCAGCGGGCGCCCTTCGGCCTCCGCGAGCGGCCAGCCCGTGAGGCGCTCGGCCACGGGGTTCATGAAGCGGACGCGCCCCTCGCCGTCGGTCGAGATGACGGCGTCGCCGATGCTGACGAGCGTCGTCTGCAAAGACTCGCGGCTGGCGCGCGCTGCCGCCTCTGCGCGCACGCTGCGGTCGGCGAGCGCCGAGATGAAGAGCGAGACGGCGACGAAGACGCCGGTCTGTAGCACGTCCGAGAAGTCGAGCGCGAGCCCGTAGGTTCTGCCGAGGAAGAAGTAGTTGGCGGCGAGCGCCGAGAGCGCGATGGTCAGAAGGACGGGGCCGCGCCCTGCGTAGAGCGCGACGACGATGATGGCGATGAAGTAGAAGATGAAGGGGACGGCGCCGCGCTGGATGCCCGAGGCGGCGTAGAGCGCGAACATCAGCAGCGTGGCGGCGGCGGCAGCCGCGACGGCCAGCGCGTACCGTGCGGGCGCCCACTCACTCCAGAGTCGCTCCGGGTTGTGAGCGCCGAGGGGGCGGGGGTCGGACATCTTTCTACCTTGACTCGGCCGTTGTTGTGTCTTGTTGCGTGCGCCGACAAACCTACTGCTTTTCGCCGCGGCAAGTCAAGAATCAGAGGTCGGCGGTCAGTAGTGGCCGCCGGCCTCGGTCGAAAATTCTCCCGCGCCATTTGCTTTTGCCGACCTCTGACCTCTAACCTCTGACCTCTATGTACCCGGCAGGCAACCTGCACATCCCTGCGCCGCACGGGCGCTTGGAAGCGATTCTGAAGGAGCCGCGCGGCGCCGCGGCGCGTGCCGCCGCGCTCGTGCTTCACCCGCACCCACTGCACGGCGGGACGATGCACAACAAGGTCGTCTTCCGCACAGCGCGCGGGCTCGAAGACGCGGGCGCCGTCAGCTTGCGCGTCAACTTCCGCGGCGTCGGCCACTCCACCGGCGAGCACACGGGCGCGCGCGGCGGCGAGCAGGAGGACGCGCGCGTCGCTCTGGACTATTTGACGGAGAGGTACCCGGGGCTTCCCATCTTCCTCGCGGGCTTCTCCTTCGGCGCGCGCGTCGGCCTCGAAGTGGGCACGCACGACGAGCGCGTCCAATACCTCATCGGCGTCGGCACCCCCGTCAGCATCCCCGAGCGCGAATACGACTTCTCCTTCCTCTCGGACTGTCGCAAGCCCCTCCTCCTCATCCACGGCGAACGCGACGAGTTCGGCACCATCGCAGACCTCCGCGCCCTCGCCGCGCGCCTTCCCCCCGAAGCGCGCGTCCAAATCAAAATCATCCCCAACGCCGGCCACTTCTTTGATGAGCAGTTGGAAGAGCTAAGACGCGCCGTCGCCGACTGGGCCGCCGGGATGTTAGAGGGCAAGGCTTAGACGGGTGCCGATCGTCTCTCAGGGCGCGCGAATCAATTTAATTGACGAGATGCTCCGACCGGCGTATCGTGTAGCCGCCGTCGGAGAGCCTTTACCTTAACTGAAACCTTTCTACCCCTCACCTCGCAGCACAAAAGCAGCCACTCTGAGGGGCGTCACCGCTTCGAAAGGAGAATGGCTCAATGAAAATACACGCGCCGGGACTGGATAACTTGCGACAGAAGGCGCAGCCTCACGGCGACGTAAGTGCGCCGTGTGCGGACGGACTTCTAAGTCCGCGCGCAAGACTCACGACTACAACTCCCTGGGACACCCGCGAGCAGGAGGCCGAGCACGTCTCCCGACAAGTGTCGGACAGACCCGAACCGAGCCCTGGGCACGACTTCAGCCGCGTGCGTGTGCATGCCGCCGAGCCCGCGCTGATGCGACAGCCCGAAGGGGGGCCGGGGGAGGGCGGCGGCCCCGAGCCGAAGCCGGTCGGCCCTTTCCTCCTGCCGGAAGTGACCGTCACCGCCAAGAAGTCCGCTGCGACGGGGCCGCCCTTCGCGCCTGACGACAAGATGGCGAGGTTCAGTGTCAGGGACGTGACCTTCGTCAAGGTGCCGACGTGGGAGGAGGTCAAGCGGCGCGCCAAGATTCTCAACAAGTTGGCGGAGGACGAGGCGGCGCAGCAGCGACGTAAGCTCGAAAAGCCGAAGGTCACCGTCGGGCCCGGCGCGGACGAAGTACAGCAGCAGCAGGACGAGGCGGCGCAGAACGTGCTAAAGGGTTGGTTCGGTGACTACTGGGGGATAGCCTGGTACCTGCGCGGCGGCGGCCAGAAGGGCCTCGGCCAGTACAACGAAGACGGCGAAGTCTGGGGAGTGCTCCGCGCTGTCAACACGCTCAACCGCGGCGTGAGGTCTCCGCTGCCCGCGTACCAGGGGGCGAAGCAGATACTCCCGCCCGCCAAGCTGCCTTACACCCCGAACACGGAGATAAAGAAATAGCCCTCACGGCCGGGCCTCGGCCTCTGTGTAAATCCGGTCGATCACGTCTTTGTATTTCTCGTCGATGACGCGGCGTTTGACCTTGAGGGTGGGGGTGAGTTCGCCGCCGTCGATGGTCAGTTCGCGTTCGAGGAGGGCGACGCGTTTGACGCGCTCGTAGCGGGAGAGGTCTGCGGTGAGCGAGTCCACCTGTCGTTGGAGGAGGTCGATGATGCGCGGGTGGCGGCAGAAGTCCGCAGGCTCTTTGAGGCTGAGCCCCTTGTGCTGCGCGTAGGAGCGGAGCTGCTCCCAGTCGGGGACGATGAGCGCGGCGGGGAACTTGCGCCCGTTGCCGACGAGCACGACCTGACTGACGAAGCGCGACTGTTTGATGAGCTGCTCGACGGGCTGCGGTGCAACGTACTTGCCGCCGGAGGTCTTGAACAACTCCTTCTTGCGGTCGGTGATGCGCAGGTAGCCTTCCTCGTCGAGCGCGCCGATGTCGCCGGTCTTGAACCAGCCGTCTTCGGTGAAGACCTCGCGCGTCGCCTCGGGCTTGTTGTAGTAGCCGCGCATGACGTTGGGGCCGCGCGTCTCTATCTCGCCGTCCGCAGCAAGGCGCACCTCGACGTGGCGGATGGGTCGCCCCACGGTGCCGATGCGATTGTCGCCGGGGCCGTTGACGCAGATGACGGGCGAGGTCTCCGTCAGCCCGTACCCTTGCACGATGGGCAGACCCGCGCCGTAGAAGACGAGCCCCAGCTCTTCGGGCAGCGCCGCTCCGCCCGAGCAGAAGAGACGGATGCGCCCGCCCGTCGCCTCGCGCCACTTCGAGAAGACGAGCCGCGACGCGACCGTCTGCTGCAACTTGAGGAGAGGCGAGACGGGCTTCTTCCAAACGGTCGCGTGCGCCCAGCGTTTGCCTATCCGTACCGCCCACATCAGC
>JBJMGQ010000314.1:0-5331 GCA_045807845.1 Pyrinomonadaceae bacterium
CCAACTGCACGCGGTCGCCCGCGTACAGAGACGAAGCCGCCGACGCCGACGCATACATCTCCCAGCATCCACGGTTCCCGCAGCGGCAAGGCTTGCCGCCCGCGACGATGGTCATGTGCCCGAACTCACCCGCGAGCCCTTGGCCCCCGCCCGTGCCTCGGTAGACTTCGCCGCCGAGCACGAGCCCGACGCCGATGCCGGTGCCGCTTCGCACCAGTGCGAAGTTCGACGGCGGCGCCTCCGACGCATCACGCAGGCGCAGTCGCGCCTCGTACATCGCCGCCGCGGTCGCGTCGTTCTCGACGACGACGGGCACCGTCGCGCCACCCTCCACGCCGCACGGCTTCACGCTCAAAGCCTGCGCGACATCAATGCCGCGCCAGCCGAGGTGCGGCGCATAGAGCATCCTTCGCCGCTCCGCGTCGGTCGGCCCCGGCACGCTCACGCCGATGACCTTCAACTCCCTGTCCAGCACCTTCGCGCACAGGCGCTTCACCGACGCGCGTATCCGCGCCAGAGCCTCTGAAGAATCGGGCGGCGTCTCGAACTCTTCTTCACCGAACCTCTCGCCCGCGAGCGTCGCCAGTCCAACGGTCGTATGGCGCACGCCGACGCTCACGCCGACGAAGAACTCTCTCAAGTCTCCGAACGACAGAGCGACCGGCGGGCGCCCCGACGTGCGCACGACGCCCGCGGGCAGAGCCTCCTGCTCTTCGCGCAGCACGCCTGCGGCGAGGAGCGGCTTGACGACCTCCGTCACAGTGCTCCGGTTGACGCCGAGCCTGCGCGCGATCTCGACGCGCGGGATGGGCTGCGCCGCGAGCACGAGCCGCAGAATCATGCGCGACGCGCCGACCGCGCTCGTCGCCGTCTGCGCCTGAGCCGGCGCGAAAGCCTCTTCCACTTCGGCGACGGCCACGGCACCGTCACCGCCCTTGAACGCGTGCGCCCTGCCGTCGCCGTTCTTGCGCATCGCGAGCGCGCGCCCGGCCGCGTTCGGGACGAAGCCCAGTTGTCTGATTGCCAGCTCGACGCGCTCACGCGTCTCCTGCGTGGTGCGTCGCGTCCGGTTGATGACGTGCGAGACGGTCGCCGTCGAAACCCCCGCCAGCACCGCCACGTCTCTTAAAGTCGTCAAGTATGTCCCCTCCCGGTTCGTCTCACCGCGCGATAAGCACTTTTTATCCGCCTATAAATTCCACTAACACAAGTACTTACAGATTCTAGCACGGATTTAACCGTCTGCCTGTACACTTCTGCTCGCACGCCTTCACTGGACTAAGATTTAACGAAGCCGTAACCTTTCGGGCGAATTCCGACTCGTAGGAGCTGAGCCATGCCGACCAACTTTCTTAGGCGCGCGACCGCGCTGCTTGCGCTCATCTGCGCGTTCTCAAACGGCGCCGCAGGCGTGCGCGCGCAGGCCGCGGGGGAGCGTCCCATCAGGCCGTCTCTCAAGTTCGACTTCGGCCCGGGCAAGGTCAAGGACGGCTATCTACAAGTGCTGCCCTCCACCCTCTACACGAAGGGACTCGGCTACGGCTTCGAGCCCGGCGCGCAGGTGACGTGCGAAGACCGCGGCGGCGACCGTTTGCGTGGAGACTTCTGCACGGCCGCGTCGCCCTTCTACTTCTCCGTCGCGCTGCCCGAAGGCAACTACGATGTGACCATCACCTTCGGCGACCGCGAGGGCGAGTCGGTCACGACGGTCAAGGCCGAGCTGCGCCGCCTCATGCTCGAAGAGGTGCGCACCGCGCGCGGCCGCTTCGAGACGCGCACGTTCACCGTCAACGTCCGCACGCCGCAGATTTCGACCGGCGGCGAGGTCAAGCTCAAAGACCGCGAGAAGACGACGGAGGCTTGGGCTTGGGACGAGAAGCTCACGCTCGAATTCAACAACGCGCGCCCCGCCGTCGCCGCGATTGAGATTAAGCGGAACGACACGGCGCCCACGCTCTTTCTCCTCGGCGACTCGACCGTCTGCGACCAGCCGCGCGAGCCCTACAATAGTTGGGGACAGATGCTCACACGCTTCTTCCGTACCGGGATAGCAGTCGCCAATCACGCGGAGTCGGGAGAGTCTCTGCGCAGCTCTGCGGGCGCGCGCCGCCTCGACAAGGTCTTGAGCTTGATAAAGCCCGGCGACTATCTCTTCATACAGTTCGGCCACAACGACGAGAAGGAGCGTGGCGAAGGCGTCGGCGCGTTCACGACCTACAAGGCTTCGCTCAAGCACTACGTCGAAGAGGCGCGGGGGCGCGGCGCGACCGTCGTCCTCATCACGCCGATGCAGCGCCGCACCTTCGACGCGGCGGGTAAGATTACCGACTCGCACGGCGACTACGACGACGCCGTCCGTCTCGCGGCGAAGGAGTTGAGCGTGCCCCTCATCGACCTCCACGCGATGAGCACGCCCTTCTACGAAGCGCTCGGCCCCGAAGAGTCGAAGAAGGCTTTCGCACCGGGCGACGGCACGCACCACAACAACTACGGCAGCTACCAACTCGCGCGCGCCGTCGTCGAAGGCATCAAGTCGAACCACCTCGCCCTCGTCAACTATCTGACCAACGACCTACGCCCCTTCGACCCCGCGCACCCAGACCCGATCTCGTCTTTCAAACTCCCCCCGAGCCCGCTCGCGACGGAGACAAAGCCTCTGGGAAATTGAGCCCGCCGCCGCTCCGCGGCCCGTTCGCATGCGCTCACCATTTAGCTTTTCGCGCCGACTCGGTTTAGAATCAGAGCCCCCAGCAATAGCAACCTTGTATGACCGTTGGGCCGAGTGAAGGCCGGAGGCGTCCGCAGTGTCGGCGCGTGGTAAACCGCTTTACCCGTGAAAATCTTTCGGAGATTGTCCGCATGCTCTCCTTCGTCTTGCAGAGAATCGCTTACGTAACCGCTTCCGCTTTCGCGGCGGCGCTCGTCGTGCTCGCCTCGGCCGCGCAGGTGCGCGCACAGGTCGTGCTGCCCGACGTGCTCTCCGACTCGATGGTCTTACAGCGCGGCGTGCGTGTGCCCGTCTGGGGCACAGCTTCACCGGGCGAGCCCGTCACGGTCAGCTTCGCGGGGCAGACGAAGAAGACGACGGCAGGCACGGACGGGCGCTGGCGCGTGTGGCTCGACCCGCTGCGTGCTACGCGTGCGCCCACGGTTCTGACCGTCAGCGGCAAGAACCGAGTCGAGTTGAAGGACGTGCTCGTCGGCGAGGTGTGGCTCGTCTCCGGCCAGTCGAACATGCAGTTCACACTGGCCGAGACACGTGAGGCGCAGGCCGCCATCGCCGCCGCGAGCCATCCACTCATACGACTCTTCAACGTCAGCCGGCAGGTCGCCTTCAAGCACAAGCCGCCGCCGCTCGCCACTTGGGCTGCGTCTTCGCCGGAATCGGTCAAAGACTTCTCCGCCGCGGGCTACTACTTCGCCGTCGAGTTGGAGAAAGAGCTGGGCGTCCCCATCGGCATCATCAACTCTTCTTACGGCGGCTCGCAGGCAGAGGCTTGGACGCCGGTCGAGTATCTGCTCGCCAACCCGGAACTCAAGCCCACGGTCGAGCGCACGAAGATTTGGGACGAGGAGCGGCCACGTGTGAAGGTCGAGTATGAGGAGCAGCTCAAGCGTTGGCGCGAGGAGTCAGACAAGGCGAAGGCGGCGGGCGCGCGCCCCTCGCCCTCGCCGGCCGTGCCCGACGCTTTGCGCGAGTACCGCGTCGCCTCCTCCATCTACGACGGCATGATCGAGCCGCTCATCCCCTTCCCCGTCCGCGGCGCCTTCTGGTATCAGGGCGAGTCGAACGAGGCACGCGCGCAGCAGTACAACACTCTGCTGCCGACGATGATTCGCGCGTGGCGCGAGCGCTGGGGTCAGGGCGACTTCCCCTTCGGCATCGTTCAACTCCCCAACTACCGCGACCCGAACCCGCAGCCCGTAGACGAGGCTTGGAGCCACATCCGCGAGGCGCAGCGCCGCACGGCACTTTCGACGAAGAACGCTGGCCTCATCGTCACGATTGATGTGGGCGAGGCGCACGACATACACCCGAAGAACAAGCTCGACGTGGGGCGCCGCATGGCGCGCTGGGCGCTGGCCGACGTGTACGGGCGGAAGTTGACGGCGACGGGGCCGATGTTCAGCAAGATGAAGGTCGGCGGGTCGAAGCTCGTCCTCACCTTCGGAGACGTGGGGGCGGGCTTGAAGATTCGCGACGGCGACAAGCTGCAAGAGTTCGCCGTCGCGGGCGAAGACCGCAAGTGGCACTGGGCGGAGGCGCGCATCGTCGGCCGCGACAAGGTCGAGGTCTGGTCAACTGACGTGGCGCGACCCGTCGCCGCGCGCTACGCCTTCAACAACAACCCGCGACACCCGAACCTGACGAACGACACGGGGCTGCCCGCCGCGCCCTTCCGCACAGATGATTGGCCGGGGCCCACCGACGGCAAGCGTTGAAGAACAGCTCAGACATTCAAGAGGCTACATGCACCAACTGAAGAACAAGACGGCCGTATTCATGTTGACGCTGCTCGCGCTCTGCCTGTCGCCCTTCACCTCCGCGGCGCAGACGGCCGAGCCAAGCCCTCTGCCGACGCCGCCCATACGGCGACCCGCCGACCCGAAGCTCCCGACGCTCTTCGTCGTCGGCGACTCGACGGCCAACAACAACGCGAACGGCGGGCTCGGCTGGGGCGACCCCTTCGTCGCCTTCTTCGATACGTCAAAGATAAACGTCCTCAACCGCGCGCGCGCGGGTCGCAGCAGCCGGACGTTTCTGACCGAGGGGTTGTGGGACAGGGTCTTGCAGGACTTGAAGGCGGGCGACTTCGTGCTCATACAGTTCGGCCACAACGACGGCGGCCCGCTCGACACGGAACGCGCGCGCGGCTCGCTCCCCGGCTTGGGCGAAGAGACGAAAGAGGTCACGAAGCCCGATGGCACCAAGGAGGTCGTCCACACCTTCGGCTGGTACAACCGCAAGTTCATCGCCGACGTGCGTGCGAAAGGCGCGACGCCCATCATCCTCTCGCTCACCGTGCGCAACATCTGGAAGGACGGCCATGTCGAGCGCGGCTCCGGCAAGTTTCGTGAATGGGCCGAGCAGGTCGCGCGCGCGGAGGGCGTCGAGTTTGTGGACGTGACGAACATCGTCGCGGACAAGTACGAAGCGCTGGGCGAGGAGAAGGTCAAGCCGCTCTTCGGCCCCGACCACACGCATACGAGCCCGGCCGGCGCCGAGTTCAACGCCGCGTCGGTCGTCGAAGGACTCAAGCGGATGAAGGGCTGCCCCCTGTGCCCTTACCTTTCGGAGAGCGGCAAGGCGATCACGCCGGGAGCGGATGC
>JBJMGQ010000315.1:0-20723 GCA_045807845.1 Pyrinomonadaceae bacterium
CTACGTGCCGGGCGAGCTTGATTTCCCGAAGGGCGCGCTGGCGCTGCCTTGGGAGCGCGAGCCGCAGGTCTTCGCGGGCGAGCTGGCGCGCAAGCGCGGCGCGGAGAATCCGACGCGCCTCGTCGCGTCGGCCAAGTCTTGGCTCTCCTACGCGGCCGTTGATCGCACGTCGGCCATCCTGCCTTGGGGCGCGCCCGAAGAGGTACGCAAGCTCTCGCCGGTCGAGGCGTCGGCCGAGTACCTGCGCCACCTCCGTCAAGCATGGGACGCGCGCGTCAACGCGAAGAAGAATCCTGAACTGGCCCTCGCCGCGCAGCAAATCTTTCTCACCGTGCCCGCCTCCTTCGACGAGGAGGCGCGCGAGCTGACCCTGCGCGCGGCCGAGGCCGCGGGGCTCACACAGGTCACGCTGCTCGAAGAGCCGCAGGCCGCCTTCTACGCGTGGATAGACGCGCAGGGCGACGCTTGGCGCAAGCGCGTGCGTGTCGGCGACCTCATCCTCGTCTGCGACGTGGGCGGCGGCACGACCGACTTCAGTTTAATCACAGTCTCGGAGGAGGAGGGCGAGCTTGCACTCAAGCGCGTGGCCGTCGGAGAGCACATCCTGCTCGGCGGCGACAACATGGACTTGGCGCTCGCGCGGCTGCTGCAACAACGTCTCGAAGAGGAGGGGCATCGCGTAGACACCTGGCAGTTGCAGGGGCTCTGGCACCAGTGTCGTCTGGCGAAGGAGAAGCTGTTCGCCGAGCCGAAGAGCCAGAAGCAGCCCGTCACGCTGCTCGGCAAGGGCTCGAAGCTCGTCGGCGGCACGGTCAAGACGGAGCTGCGCCGCGAAGACCTCGAACGCGTGCTCGCCGAAGGCTTCTTCCCCACGGTTGGGCGCGACGACAGCCCCGCGCGACAGCGACGCATCGGCTTTCAGGAGTTGGGACTGCCTTACGCGGCCGACCCCGCCGTCACGAAGCACCTCGCGCGCTTCCTCTCGCAGCAGGCGAGCGGCGAAGAGGCCGACCTGATTCGACGCGGCCCGAGCGGCTTCGCATGCCCTACGCACGTCCTCTTCAACGGCGGCGTGATGAAGGCCGGCGTGTTGCGCGAGCGCGTCGTCGCCGTGCTCGACGAATGGCTCCGCGCCGAAGGCTTCGAGCCGCTCGGCGAGCGCGGCGTGCTCGAAGCGCCCGACCTCGACCATGCCGTCGCGCGCGGCGCGGCCTACTACGGCCGTGCCAAACGCGGGCGCGGCGTGCGCATCCGCAGCGGCGCGCCGCGCACCTACTACATCGGCGTCGAAAGCTCGATGCCCGCCGTGCCCGGTCTGCCCGCGCCGCTCAAGGCGCTGTGCGTCGTGCCGTTCGGCATGGAGGAGGGGACGGAGGCCGCCATCCCCGGGCGCGAGTTCGGCCTCGTCGTCGGCGAGCCGGCCGAGTTCCGCTTCCTCAGCTCCACGGTGCGCAAGGGCGACCCGATCGGCAGCCTCGTCGAAGACTGGGGCGACGAGATTGAGGAGCTGAGCCCGCTTGAGGTCAAGCTTGAGCTGGAAGGTAAAGAGGACACAGTCCTGCCCGTGCGGCTTGAGTCGCGCGTAACCGAGGTGGGCACGCTCGAAGTCTGGTGCGTCTCGCGCGACGGCGCGCAGCGCTGGAAGCTCGAATTCAACATCAGGGAGCAGGACGAGAACTGATTTGAGATTTCACATCTCAAATTTCAACTCATGAGATGGAAGCGTCGAGCCGTTACCTCATCGGCATAGACCTCGGGACGACGAACTCGGCGGTCGCCTACGTCGATACGGAAGAGAAGCCGGCGCGTGGCGCCCCGCCGCCCGTCCGCGTCTTCGAGGTGCCGCAGCTCGTCGCCGACGGCGAGGTGCGCGCGCTTCCCTCCCTTCCCTCCTTCATCTACTTCACGGACGAGGCGGAGGACGCAGCACCCGGCCTCCGCCTGCCTTGGGAGGAGCAGACGGACGGCGCGTTGGTCGGCGTGTTCGCACGCGAGCGCGGCGCACTGGTTCCGGGCCGTCAGGTCGTCTCTGCCAAGTCGTGGCTCTGCCTCTCGTCCGTAGACCGCACCGAAGCCTTCCTGCCGTGGGACGCCGAAGCCGGCGACAAGATCTGCTCGCCGGTCGCGGCCTCGGCCTGCTACCTCACGCACCTGCGCGACGCGTGGAATCATTCGATGGCGCGTGACGAAGGCGGCGCGGTCGTTGACGCACTGCGCTTCGAGCGCCAGCAGGTCGTGCTGACCGTGCCCGCCTCTTTCGACGAAGAGGCGCGCGAGCTGACCGTGAGCGCGGCGCGCGAGGCGGGGCTTGAGAATCTGACGCTGCTGGAAGAGCCGCTCGCGGCCTTCTACGCGTGGGTCGCGGCGCAGAAGGGCGGGCTCAAGCGTCAGCTCAAAGACGGGCAGCTCGTGCTCGTCTGCGACGTGGGGGGCGGCACGACCGACTTCAGTTTGATACGCGTGAGAGTCGAAGCCGGTGAAGTCCGTTTCGAGCGGACGGCCATCGGCGAACACCTTCTACTCGGCGGCGACAACGTTGACCTCGCACTCGCGCGCCTCGTCGAAGAGAAGCTGGGCCGCCCGCGTCTCTCCCTCAGGCAGCAGAACGCTCTGCGCCGGCAGTGCTGCGCGGCGAAGGAGATGCTGCTCGGCGATAACGCGGTCGAGAGCGCGAGCGTCACTGTGCTCGGCGGCGGGCGCGCGGTCGTGGGCGGCGCGCTCAGCACGGAGCTGATGCGTCGAGAGGTCGAAGAGGTCTTGGCCGAAGGCTTTCTTCCGGCGAGCGCGCCCGAAGACCTGCCCGCATCAGACCGGCGCGTGGGCTTGCGCGAGCTTGGACTGCCGTACGCGAGCGAGCCGGGGATCACAAAGCATCTGGCCGCGTTCCTTACTCAAGCCGCTCTGGCGATGCGCGCGGGTGACGCGGGCGCCGCTCAGGGCGCGTTGGCGCGACCCGACGCCATCCTCTTCAACGGTGGCTTCTTCCAACCAATGCTTGCGCGTGAACGACTCGTCGCGGCGGTCGCCGGTTGGTTCCCGCACGAGGCGAAGCGCTGGCGCCCCAAGGTGCTGCACAACGAATCACCCGAGACGGCCGTCGCCGTCGGCGCGGCCTACTACGCGCGCGTGCGGCGCATGGGCGGCGTCCGCGTCAGCGGCGGGAGCGCGCGCGGCTACTACATCGGCGTCCAGCAGCAGGGCGCGCACGTCGGCGCGGGACAGGAGCGTCTGACGGCCGTGAGCGTGCTGCCGCGCGGGACGGAGGAGGGCACGCGGCTCGAACTCGGCGGGCGGCAGTTCACGGCGCTCACCAACCGGCCCGTCTCGTTCACGCTCTACAGCACGACCACGCGACAGGATGCGCAGGGCGAGGTCGTCCGCTTTGAAGAGGGCGAGCTGCACCGGCACGCGCCGCTCGTCACCGTGCTGCGTTACGGCAAACGCTCGCGCCACATCGAGCTTGACGTGCAGCTCACGGCGCACTTCACCGAAGTGGGCACGCTCGAACTCTGGTGCGAGGCGCCGAAGACCGGCCACCGCTGGCGCCTGCAATTTCAACTGCGCGGCGCGAAGCCGGAAGAGGAAGAGACGGCGGGCGACGAAGAGACACAGACGCAGCACGAAGGGACGCAGGTCGTCATCCCCGAAGAGGCGGTGCTGGAAGCAGAGAGATTAATCAAGGCCGTCTTCGGCGGCCCGCGCGACGCCCTTGCGGGCGAGACTCTATCGCCCGAGGCGCTGCCCGGAAGACTTGAGGCCGCGCTCGGTTATCGAAAAGACTCCTGGCGGACGGAGACCATCCGCAAGCTCTGCGACGTGCTGGCGGAACTCTCGAACGGACGGAGGAAGGGTCGCAACTACGAGGCGCGCTGGCTCAACCTGTTCGGCTTCTGCCTGCGCCCCGGCTTCGGCGTCGTGCTGGATGACTGGCGGGTCGCGCGCGCGCGGAAGGTCTATCACGAAGGGCTCTGCTTCGAGCGTGACGTGCAGTGTCAGGTCGAGTGGCTCATCCTCTGGCAGCGCGTGGCGGGCGGCCTGAACGCGGGGCAGCAGCTCGAACTCTACGAGCGCCAGAAGGGGCTGCTCGGGGTGGGCGGGAAGAGAGTGAAGGGGCGCATCAATCGACAGGTCGAGCGCGAGGGGCTGCTCCTGCTCGCGAGCCTCGAACATCTGCCGCCCGCGCTCCGCGTCGAACTCGGAGAGGAGATGCTCGCGCGTATCGAAGAGGAGCCGGGCAACAAGAGTTTCACATGGGCGCTCGGGCGTCTGGGCGCGCGCGTCCCCTTCTACGGCCCGCTCAACTGTGTCGTGCCGGCCGAGGCTGCGGCGCGTTGGGCCGCCGCACTCCTCGCACTGCCCGAGCTTTCGGCGCACGTCGCCGCGGCCGTCTCACAGTTGGCGGCGCGCACCGACGACCCTCTGCGCGACGTTGAGCCGGGATTCAGAGACGAGGCCGTCCGGCGTCTAGCAGAGGCGGGCGCGGGCGAGGAAGCCCTCGAAGCCCTGCGCACACACGTGCCGCGCAGCCGTGCGGCGGCCGTGCGTATCTTCGGCGAATCTTTGCCGGAAGGGCTGCGGCTCCTCTAGCGGGCTTGTCTTCGCGCGGGGCGGTTTGCGATGATACGCATGTGAAGAGGTGGTTCGAGACAGAGGCGGGGAGCGGCGCGGGCCTGAGCGGGCAACGCTGGGCGCGGCTCGCCTTCATCGCGCTCGTCTGGACGCTGGTCGGCCTCTTCTTCTCCAGCCAGATTTACTTCTACTATCTCGGCACGCCGAAGCAGATGTCGCTGCCGCGCTCGCTCGCGTGGCAGATGACGGCCGTCGTCATCTTCGCGCTCTCCACCCCGCTCGTGCTCCTGCTCGCGCGCCGCTACCGCATCGACCGGCAGACGTGGCGCCGCGCCGTCCCCGTCCACCTGCTCGCGGGCATCCTCATCTGCGCGGCGTGGGCCGCCTTCCACCTCCTCATCGACTGGTACTTCAACGGCAACCTCGCCGAGTTCAAGTGGCGCAACCTCCCGCGCGTCGTCTTCCTCAACATCGACCGCGAGCTGCTCATCTACTGGATCATCGTCGTCATCAGCCACGCCGCCGACTACTACCAGCGCTACCGCGAAGGCGAGCTGCGCGCCTCGCAGGCGCAGTTGCAGGCTTTGAAGATGCAGCTCCACCCGCACTTCCTCTTTAACGCCTTGCACTCCATCTCGGCGCTCGTCCACTCCGACCCGGAAGCGGCCGACAAGATGATTGCAAGACTGGGCGACTTCCTCCGTCTCACGCTCGACTCGGCCGCCGCGCAGGAGGTGCCGCTCCGTCAGGAGCTTGAGTTCCTCAACTGCTATCTCGACATCGAGCGCACGCGCTTCCGCGACCGTTTGACGACGCAGATCGAAGCCGACCCGCAGGTCTTGGACTGCGTCGTGCCCAACCTTATCCTTCAGCCCATCGTCGAGAACGCCATCCGTCACGGCGTCTCGCAACGCGCGGCGCACGGCCACGTCGAGGTGCGCGCCTCGCGCGCCGGTCAAGCGCTCCGCCTCGAAGTCCGCGACAACGGCCGCGGCGTGCCCGAGGGCGCCGAAGCGTGCCGCGCCAAGCAGGGCGGCGTCGGCCTCGTCAACACACGCGCGCGCCTGCAACAGCTCTACGGCGGCTCCTACCGCTTCGAGCTGACGAACGCGCCCGAGGGCGGCGCCGTCGTCACGCTTGAGATTCCGCTGCACGGCTCCACCTCCGAGCCCGCACAGTCTAAGCTGGAAGGCGGCCCGGCGCTCGACGCCGCCTCCCACGGCAAACCACGCCCCGCCGAAGCGCGCGGCGCCCTCTCCTCACGCGCCTGAACGAAAGCCGTTAACCGTGACGAGAAAGAGCCCACGCCGACCTCTCGCGTGCGGTTTCGTCCCCGTTTTGCTATAAAGATTATCTACGTCGAACGGTAAACCGCGACAAGTAACGGCGTACAGTCTTGTCACGGTTTACGGTTCACGGTTTACGGCATTTTATGAATCCCGAACGCATCAGAAACTTCTCGATCATCGCGCACATCGACCACGGCAAGTCCACGCTGGCCGACCGTCTGCTCGAACTCACCGGCGCCGTCTCCGGGCGCGACATGGAGGCGCAGGTCTTAGACAACATGGACTTGGAGCGCGAGCGCGGCATCACCATCAAGGCGCACGCCGTCCGCCTCGACTACCGCGCGCGCGACGGTCAAGCTTACGTCCTCAACCTCATCGACACGCCCGGTCACGTCGATTTCAGTTATGAAGTCTCGCGTTCTCTTTCGGCCTGCGAGGGCGCGCTGCTCATCGTGGACGCGTCGCAGGGCGTCGAAGCGCAGACGCTCGCCAACACCTACCTCGCCATCGGCGAGAACCTTGAACTCGTGCCCGTCATCAACAAGATCGACCTCCCCGGCGCCGAGCCCGAGAAGGTGATGGAGCAGATCGAGCACGTCATCGGCCTCGACACCTCGAACGCCGTGCTCGCCTCGGCCAAGACGGGCGTCGGCGTCCCCGACATCCTCGAAGCCATCGTCCGCGACATCCCTCATCCGAAGGGCTCGGCCGACGCGCCCTTGAAGGCGCTCATCTTCGACTCGTGGTACGACTCATACCGCGGCGTCATCGTCCTCTTCCGCGTCATCGACGGCACCATCAAACCGGGCATGAAGATTCGTTTCTTCAACACCGGCCGCGACTATCAGGTCGAGACCATCGGCGTGAACCGCCCGCGCCCGACCCTCATCGACAGCCTCTCGGTCGGCGAAGTCGGCTTCATGACCGCTTCCATCAAGACGGTCGCCGACGTACAGATCGGCGACACCATCACCGAGGCCGCGCGCCCGACCAAAGAGCCCTTCCCCGGCTTCCAAGAGATCAAGCCGATGGTCTTCGCCGGCCTCTACCCCGTCGAGGCCAACCAGTACGAAGAGCTGCGCGACGCGCTCGATAAGCTGCGCTTGAACGATGCCTCCTTCTTCTATGAGCCCGAATCGTCCGTCGCCCTGGGCTTCGGCTTCCGCTGCGGCTTCCTCGGTCTGCTCCACATGGAGATCGTGCAGGAGCGACTTGAGCGCGAGTTCGACTTAGACCTCATCACGACCGCACCCGGCGTCCGCTACCGCGTGACGACAACCGGCGGCGAGACGATAGAGGTCGACTCGCCCGCCAAGATGCCCGACGCCGTCCGCATCGCCAAGATCGAAGAGCCCATCATCGAAGCGACCATCCTCTCGTCCGACGAATTCCTCGGCGGCATCCTGCCGCTCCTCGAAGAGAAGCGCGGCGTACAGAAGAAGTTCGAGTACATCGCCGAGAAGCGCGTGATGCTCGTCTACTCGCTGCCCTTGAACGAGATCGTCTTAGACTTCTACGACCGCCTCAAGTCCGTCTCGCGCGGCTATGCCTCGCTCGACTACCACCTTGCGGGCTACATCGAGAGCGACCTCGTCAAGCTCGACCTCATGGTCGCGGGCGAGCCCGTGGACGCGCTCTCCATCATCGTCCACCGCCAGAACTCGCAGGCGCGCGGCCGTCTCCTCGCCGAGAAGATGCGCCAGCTCATCCCGCGCCAGCTCTTCGAGGTGCCCATCCAAGCCGCCATCGGCAACAAGATCATCGCCCGCGAGACCGTCAAGGCGATGGGCAAGAACGTCATCGCCAAATGCTACGGCGGCGACATCACCCGCAAGCGCAAGCTCCTCGAAAAACAGAAAGAGGGCAAGCGGCGCATGAAGCGCGTCGGCCGCGTCGAAATCCCCCAAGAAGCCTTCCTCGCCGTCTTGAAAGTTAACGAATAACAGGTAAGCGCCGCCACGCTCACCCCGGAGGGGCGCGATGGTAAACTGGCGACGCTTCGAGCCAGCCGACTTCGAGTACGACTTTGAAACGGATGAACTCGCTGCTCACCGTATTGATTACGAGGAGGCGGTCGCCTGTTTCTTCAACGAGTTCGAGGTGCGCCGCAACAAACCGGGACAGCACCGTGACCGCTATCAATTAATCGGGCGCACCGGCGGGGGTCGCCGTCTCAAGATTATCTTCCAGTTGAAATCGGGCAATGTCGTTAGAATCATCACGGGGTGGGACATATGAGCAGTAGAAAGCGTTCTCTCTCCGAAGAGGAGATCGACGAAGCGGTGATAGCGCAGGCGGACGACGATTCCGCGTGGGAGAAGCCCGTCAAAGTCCGAGCGGTGAAATCCATGCCCCTCGCCCTTCCCGCAGAGCTAGTCGTGCGTGCGGCTTTTTGCGCGCGGCTGTCACGCGCCCCGAGCGTGGGTGAATGGCTCCGGCGCATCGTGCAGGAACGCATCGAGCTTGAGGAGGCTGCTTTCGCTCAGCACCAGCGTCGGAGTGATTCGGACGGGTGTGTAGAGGCCGTCTCACCGCCGCGGCGCAGGCGGGCACCGAATCCGAAAAGGGTTAAGTCAGCGTAGAGTTCGACGAACGGTGCGGGCCGCGTGCCTGTGCCTTCCTTATCGTCGAACACGGAAGACTAGGAGAACCCGCGATGAAGTTCCCCGCCCTCTTGCTCATGCTGCTGCTGGCGTGCGGCGCGGCACAGGCACAGCATGAACACCATTCAACTCAGAAAAGTGATGCGGCGGCGCTCGTCACCGGGATGGGGAGTTGGCACCACCCGGTCACGACCCGCGACGCGGAGGCGCAGCGCTTCTTCGATCAGGGCTTGCGCTTCGTCTACGCCTTCAACCACGACGAGGCGGTGCGCTCCTTTCAACGCGCGGCCGAGCTCGACCCCTCGCTCGCGATGGCGCACTGGGGCATCGCCTACGCGCTGGGGCCGAACATCAACCTCGACGTTGATCCCGAAAGAGAGAAGGCCGCCTACAACGCCGTGCAGCAAGCTCTCGCTCTCATCGCGAAGGCTTCGCCGAAGGAGCGCGACTACATCGAGGCGCTCGCGCTGCGCTACACGAGCGACCCTCAAGCGTCGCCCGAGACGCTACGCCGCCTCGCCGAAAATTTCAGCCGCGCGATGGGCGCGCTCTCGAAGAAGTACCCCGCAGACCTCGACGCCGCCACGCTCTACGCCGAGTCGTTGATGAACCTGCGCCCTTGGCGACTCTGGGAGAAGGACGGGACGCCCGCCGAGGGGACGAACGAGATCATCTCGACGCTCGAATCAGTTCTGAAGCGCGACCCGAACCACGCCGGCGCCATTCACTACTACATCCACGCCGTCGAGGCTTCGCCCGACCCCGGCCGCGCGTTGCGCTACGCGCCGCGACTGGGCCGCCTGATGCCCGCCGCGGGCCACATCGTCCACATGCCCGCGCACATCTATCAGCGCACGGGCGACTACGATGCTTCGGCGCGCAGCAACGAGGCGGCGGCCGCGGCCGACCGCGCGTACATCAAGGCGTCGGGGGTGCAGGGCATCTACCCCTTGATGTACTACAGCCATAACCTGCACTTTCTCACGGTCTCCTACAGCTTCTCGGGGCGCTACCGCGACGCGCTGCGCTCGGCGCGGCAGTTGGAGGCGAACGTCGCGCCGCACTTGAAGGCGATGCCGATGCTCGAAGGCTTCAACACCACCTCGACGCTCGTGCTCGCGCGCTTCCGCCGCTGGGACGAGATTCTGAAGACGCCCGAGCCGCCGGCCGAGTTGGGCGGCACGCGCGCCGTCTGGACTTGGGCGCGCGGGATGGCCTTCGCCGCGACCGGCAAGACCGACGAGGCAGAGGCCGCGCTCAACTCGTTCCGTGCGGCCGAGCAGTCGCTCCCGGCCGACGTGCAGTTCGGGCTCAACAAGGCAAGCGACATTCTCAAGATCGCCGACCGCATGCTCGCGGCGCGCATCGTCGCGGCGCGCGGCGAGCGCGGTCGTGCCGCGGAGCTTTTGCGTGAGGCGGTCGCCACCGAAGACGGGCTCGCGTACGACGAGCCGCCCGCTTGGTTCCTGCCCGCGCGCGAAACGCTCGGCGCGTTGCTGCTCGCCGACGGCCGCGCCGCCGAGGCCGAAGCGGTCTTCCGCGAAGACCTCAAGCACAACCCGCGCAGCGGTCGCTCACTCTTCGGCCTGTCGAAGAGCCTCGAAGCGCAACGCAAGATGCGCGAGGCTGCTCTCGCGCGCCGGCAGTTCGCCGCGGCGTGGAAGGACGCCGACACGCGCCTGACCGTCGCAGACCTGTAAAAACTTCAAAGCGACAACGACTAAAAAAGAATGAAACGCTGGCTCCTTCTCCTCTTAATCATCGCGGCGGCGGTTGCGTTCGTCGTCGTGCCCGTCTTTCTCATTCAGCCGTTCCGGCCGCAGACCGAGCGCGGGCTCGCGGTCGGTTACGAGGTGCGGCGGTTCGCGCCGTGGGCGACCGTCGCGCTCGCGCTCGTCGCGCTCCTGCTCGTCGCGCGGATGTGGCGCGCGTCGAGGCGCTGGTGGGCGAAGGCGTTGATGGTCTTGCTGCTCCTGCCCGTCGGCGGTTGCGTCTGGGCGTCGCGGCAGAACGTCTACGAAGTCATGTTCAACCCACTCGCGGCCCCAGCCTATGCGCGCGCCGGAGAGGTTGACTACATCGGCGACGAAGACATGGTGCTCGCCGTCGAGCGCGGAGGCGAGCGCGTCGCGTACCCCGTCAGGCTGATGGCCTATCATCACCTCGTCGCGGACACGGTGGGAGGCGTGCCGCTCGTCGCCACCTATTGAACGCTCTGTCACACCGGTCTGGTGTGGGAGTCGACAATCGAAGGGCGCGTGCTCCACTTTCGTCTGTGGGGCATCAACAACCAGAACTTCATCATGCGCGACGAGGAGACCGGCTCGTGGTGGCAGCAGGTCTCGGGCGAGTGCATCTTCGGTGAGCTGAAGGGGCGCAAGCTCAAGTCGTTCGACCACGACGAGCTGACCTACGCGACTTGGAAGCGCGAGGGCGCGGAGGGGCGCGTGCTGCGACCCGACGCGAAGCTTCTGGCTGAGAAAAGATACGCGCCGGCCGACTGGGAGAAGCGCATGGAGCGCGTGCCAGTGGCGACGACGCTCGCCAACCCGAACGAGAAACTCCCGGCGCGCACGCTCGTCGTCGGCGTCGAAGCGGGCGGCGCGGCGAAGGCTTACCCCTTTGACGCGCTCGCCGGACAGAACCCCATCATCGACCGCGTCGGCGACGCGCCCCTCCTCCTCCTGCTCGCGGAGGACGGCAAGAGCGTCCGCGTCTTCGACCGAAGGCTCGACGGCCGCCAGCTCGAATTCTTCCTCCGCCCGGACTCGCGCGAACTCATCGACGCCGAGACGGGGAGCGCTTGGGACTTCACCGGCACCGCCAACAGCGGCGCGCTCGCGGGCAGGAGACTTGCACGCTTCCAGCCCGTCAAGGACTACTGGTTCGACTGGAAGAAGTACCATCCAGAGACAGGTGTCTACCTCCTCGGGAACGCTGAAGCGAAGACCTTTGACAAGTAGACGCTAGACAGTAGACAGTAGTCAGTAGGCTTCGCACCGCGGGCGCCCGGGCGTTCATTCAGACGTACCGGCCGCGACGTTTTCTACTGGCTACTGATTACTGTCTAGCGTCTACTTTTCCCATGCACGTCACCAGAGTCGAGCTTGAACAGGTCAAGTCTTACGAGCGCGGCGCGTTCGCGTTCGAGCGCGGGACGACCGCCATCGTCGGCCCCAACGGCGCGGGCAAGACGACCATCCTCGAAGCCATCGCGTGGGCACTCTTCGACGTGCTCGACTACAGCAAGGACGACTTTCTCCGCCGCGGCGCGAAGAAAGGGAGCGTGCGCGTTACCTTCCAGAGCGACGCCGACGAGCGGCGCTATTTGGTCTATCGCGACACGGGCAGCGGCTACTGGGTCTACGACCTCGAACTCAAGCAACGACTCGTCAGCGGCAAGGCCGATGTGCGCAAGTGGCTCGACCAGCACCTCGGCGTCGAGCCGGGGACTGACTTGCGCGGCCTCTTCCGCTCGGCCATCGGCGTGCCGCAAGGTCTCTTCACCACGGACTTCCTCCGCTCCGCCGCCGAGCGCAAGGCCGCCTTCGACCGTCTCCTTAAAGTCGAAGAGTATCGCGAATCTTCCGACCGACTGCGCGACACGACCAATCTCATCAACGAGCGCATAGGCGACGCGCGCGTCCGCATCGGCGCGGCCGAGGCGCAACTGGCGCGCTACGACGCGGCCGTCGAAGAGCAGAAGTCGGCGCGCGCGCGCGTCGAAGCGTTGGCCGAAGCGCTCGCCGCGTTCCGCCGTGAGACAGAGGAGCGCGAGCGCGCCGTGGGCGCTCTGGACGAGGCCGAACGGCGCGTCTCGGAGTCGCGCGCCGTGGCTGACCGGCTCGAAGTCGAGCGTGATTCGGCCGCACGTCGCCTGCGCGATTTGCAGAGCGGGCTCGAAGCCGCGCGCCGCGCCGCCGAGCGCCAGCGCGCGACCGAAGAGGACTCGCGCGCACACCTCGCGGCGCTCGAACGCCTCCGCGGGCTCGAAGCAGAGCGCGTCGAGCGCGACCGCCTGCGCGCCGAAGGAGCGGACGCGGCGCGCTTGACGGCCTCGGCCGAGTCGGACGTGCGCCGTCTCGACGACGCGCTTCGACGCGCGCGTGAGGCCGGGGCCGCGCTCTCTGAGATTGAAAGGGATGTGACCGCGCAGTCCGAGCTTGAGCGCGAGCGCGAACGCCTCCGCGACCTTCTGGCGCAGGCGCGCGCCGCCGCCGAACGGCTCGCGCACCTCGACCGCGAGCTGGCCGCTTTGCGCAAGTCACACTCCGAACTCTCCAAGCGCGTGCGCGCGGCCGAAGGCTTCGCAGGGGCGCAGGAGCGCGCCGACAAGTTGGAGAACGAAAGGCTCGGCGTCGAGACTCGCCTCAGTCGTCTCGAACAAGACCTCACGTCGCGCGGCCACCTGACGACGCAGCGGCGCGAGGCCGTGCGCGAGGCAGAGCGTCTGCGCCGCAGCGTCAACGCGCTCGAACGCGAGGCGCGCGAGTTCGAGCAAGCCGCGACGGCCGCCGCACTCCTCGGCTCGTTGGAAGAACGCGACCGCGAGTTGAACGACCAGCTCGCCGTCCTGCGGGCGACCATCAAGCGCGACGAGAAGATGAGCGAGCGCACGGGCGGCGGCCGTCACTGTCCCATCCTCAACGAGCCCTGTAAGAACCTCGCCGAAGAGGGGCGCACCTTCGAGGACTACTTCGCCGACCAGCTCAAACAGAACCGCGCGCAGCTCTCCAAAGTCGAGCGCGATGCCGATGCGCTCGCACGCGAAGTCCGCGCGGCGCGCGACGCGGAGAAGGCCGCCGCGCGCACCGAGACGACGCGCACGCGGCTCGCGCACGAGCGCGAGTTATTGGTGGAGCGCGAGTCGTCGCTTGCACAAATAGATGCTGCGCTGGAAAAACTCTCCGGTGCGAGCGAGGCGCTGCGCGACGAGTTGCAGGCGGAGATGCTCGGCATCGGCGGCATGCTCATCAACGCGCGCGAGGAGGCACTGCGCTACGCGGAGCTTGAGCCCCTGCGCGCGCGCATCGGTGAAATAGAGGAAGAGGGCAAGGCCAAACGCGAGGAGCGCGAGCTGGTCGCCGCGGCGGCCGGCGCCGAAGCCGCGCTGGCGGAAGACGCGGCCGGTGTCGAGCGTCGTCTGCGCGAACTCGGCGACCCGCGCGCACGTGCCGAGGCGCTCAAACTCGAAGCAGGACGCGAACAGGAACTGCTGCGCGAGTCGCAGGGTGCGCGCGATGCGCTTGAGACTTTACAGAAGCAGGCGCGTGCGCTCGATAAGAAGCTGAAGAAGTTCGAGCACCTCGACGCCGCTTGGGCCGAAGCCTCGGGCAGGCGCGACCTGACGGCGCAGGCGCATCGCGAGCATCTCGAATCGGCCTCGCTCGCCTCGACCCTGCCTGAGCGCGAGCGCGAGGCCGCCGACGCCGAGACGCGCGCCGCGCAGGCCGCCCTTGAAGCCGAAGCCGCGCGCGAAGAGCACGCGAAGGCTCTCGGCTCTTACGACCGCGAGCGTCATGCGACGGAGCGCGGCCTGTTGGCGCTCGCGCGCGAGAACACGGCAAAGACTTCGGCGCAGCTCGAAGCCGCGCGCGAGCGCGAAGAGTCGCTCACGGCGGAGGTCGCGCGCCTCGACGAGGTGCGCGAGTCAATGCGCGAGGAGCTGTCGGCGCTCGAACGCCTGCGCGGACTCCACGAAGCGACCGACTTCATCCGCGACACGCTGCGCAAGGCGGGCCCGCTCGTCACAGAGAGCTACCTCTACAACATCTCCATCGACGCCAACCAGCTCTACCGAGAGATCACGGGCGAAGGCGGGCGCGCGCTCAAGTGGACGAAGGACTACGACATCGTGCTCGAAGAGGAGGGGCACGAGCGCTCCTTCATCAGCCTCTCGGGCGGCGAGCAGATGGTGGCCGCGCTCTCAGTCCGCCTCGCGCTTCTCAAGCAACTCTCCGACATTCGCGTCGCCTTCTTCGACGAGCCCACGGTCAACATGGACGCCGAGCGCCGCGAGCGGCTCGCGCAGCAGATAGGCCAAGTCAGAGACTTCGATCAACTCTTCGTCATCTCCCACGACGACACCTTCGAGCAGACCGTTGACCACGTCGTCCCCGTCGCGCGCGAACAGGTCGGAGAAGCAGCGTGAAGGAAAGGATGAACGCTGAACGATGAACGATGAACTGTAAGGCAACTCTGCTTTAAGGTTCTTAGTTCGGCGTTCGGCGTTCAGCGTTCAGCGTTTGAAAGACGTTCTCATCTACTGCGACGGTTCCAGTCTCGGCAACGGGCGGGGCGAGCCGCGGGCGGCGGCCGTGGCGCTCTTGGGGTTTCGCGGCGTGTGGCGCGCGTTCGGCGAATATCTGGGCGAGGCGACGAACCAGCAGGCGGAGGTCGCCGCCGCCGCGCTCGGGCTCGAACAGTTGCGCGAGCCGTGCCACGTGACCGTGTTGAGTGATTCGCGCTACGTCGTCGAGACGATGTCGGGGCGCTTCCGCCGCAAGGCGAACCATGAATGGTGGGCGCGGCTCGACAAGGCTTCGGCGCAGCACCAGATTAAATGGCAATGGCTCAAAGGCCACGCCGGCCACGTCGCGCAGGAGGCGGTGGACAAGGCCGCCCGCCGCATCGCCGCCGCAGGCCACGCCGACGAGGACGCCCTCAGCGAGGCCGCCGCCACCGCCGCCGAAGGGTTGAAGGACTGAACAAACGTTCTACTTCAAGAGGTATCGTGAAGGTTCGTGAAGTTTTGAAGATGCTGAAGGATGACGGCTGGTTCCTTGTCACAACAGAAGGAAGCCACCGTCAATTCAAACATCCTTCTAAGTCGGGACGCGTTACGGTCTCTGGTCATCCGCGTGATGACATTCACCCTAAGACGTTGAAAAGTATCCTGACACAAGCGGGACTGACCAAGTGAGGAGTGACGTATGCGTTATGCGATGATTATCGAAAAGGGCGAGCGGAACTTTTCGGCTTACGTGCCTGACCTGCCGGGTTGTGTCGCCACCGGGAAGACAGTCGAACAGGTGAAGCAGCGCATGAGTGAGGCGGTCGAACTTCACTTGCGCGGCATGCGCGAAGACGGATTGCCAATTCCGGAGCCGACGAGCTTGGCAGATTACGTCGAGGCCGCTTAGCCCGCAACCCGTCGGCCACGCCCGTTAGCAAAGCGGAGACGTACAGGCTAAAATCTTCCCTCCCCGGCCGCCCGAAATGTTTTCCCGATGAGTGTCAGACCTCGAACGACGGCGCGTGTGCGTGCGTGGCTTTTGTGCCTCGCGTGCGCGGCCGTGTGCGCGGCCGGAGCCGGGGCGGCGGCGCAGGCCGAGCGCGCTTGGGCGTGGCAGAATCCTCTGCCGCAGGGCAACGCGATTCACGCCCTGCGGTTCGCGGCCGACAAGCGGACGGGCTGGGCCGTCGGCGCCGACGGCGTCATCCTGCACACGTCGGACGGAGGCTTTCGCTGGGATGAGCAGAAGGCGCCGGTGCCCGTGCCGCTCTATGGGCTGTACGTGCGCGACGCGAAGCGCGCGGTGGCGGTGGGCGCGCGCGGCGTCGTGTTGACGACGGACGACGGCGGCGCGCGCTGGACTCTGCGACTCGTGGGCGAGAAGACGGCGAAGAACGCGCCGCCCGTGCGCGAGGGCGCGAACCATCTCTTCGGCGTGGCCTTCGCGCCGGACGCCTTGCACGGTTGGGCCGTGGGGAGCTACGGCGAAATCTTGAAGACGAGCGACGGCGGGCGCACTTGGGCCGCGCAGGCGTCGGGCGTGCGCGGGCACCTCTACTCGGTCGCCTGCGCAGACACTTTGAACGGCGTCGCGGCGGGCGCCGACGGCGCGCTCGTCGTCACGCATGACGGCGGGCAGACGTGGCTCGACCGCACTTCGAAGACGGGATTGGCGTTCACTTCCGTTTCGTTCGCGGGCGGCAAAGAGGTGGCCGTCGCCGTCGGCTTAGGCGGCACCATCTATCGCACGGCCGACGGCGGCGAGACGTGGGCTGCGGTCGAGAATCTTCTGCGCACAGACCTGCTCTCGGTCTGCTTCACGGACGCGCGCCACGGTTGGGCGACGGGCGACGAGGGGCAGGTCTTGACGACGGGCGATGGCGGCGTGACATGGTTTCCGGTGAGCGTCAAGACAGCGCCGCGGCTCGCGTCCGTCCACTTCGCGGATGAGACGACGGGCTGGGCCGCGGGGCGCGACGGTCTGATTCTGCGCACGGACGACGGCGGCATCGGCTGGCGCCGTCTGACCGAGGGCGGGCGCGAAGACCTCGCGGATATCTACTTCCTCGATGCGGAGCGCGGCTGGGCGGTCGGCTCGCGCGGTCGTGTGCTCTACACCGCGACGGGCGGCAGGCGTTGGACGCCGCGCCTGACGGGGACGGCGGCGCGCCTGTTCGGCGTCAGCTTCGCCGACGAGTTGAACGGCGTGGTCGTCGGCGAGAAGGCGACGCTGCTGCGCACGGCGGACGCGGGCGTCAGTTGGGCGAAGGTGCCGCTCGACGTGAAGGAAGACCTCTTCGGCGTCAGCCTCTTCGACGCGAAGCGGGGGCTCGCGGTCGGCGCGCGCGGGAGGATTCTGGGTACCGACGACGGCGAGACGTGGCACGTGCGTCAGTCTTTCACGCAGGGGTGGTTGGAGGCGGTCGCGTATGCCGACGAGCGTGTCGCGGTCGCGGTCGGCTCGCAGGGGACACTGGTGCGGAGCGAGGACGGCGGCGAGACTTGGACACAGATTGATCTGAACGCGCGCGAGTGGCTCTACGGCGTGGCGTTCGCGGATGCACTGCGCGGCTACGTCGTCGGCGAGCGCGGCCTCATCCTGCGGACGGACGACGGCGGGAAGAGTTGGAAGGATCAGGAGACGGGGCTGAAGATCAACCTCTACTCGGTGGCCGCGGCGTCGCGCGAGGACGTTTTGGTGGTGGGCGATCAGGGGCGCGTGCTCCAGACGCGCGACGGCGGCGAGGTGTGGGAAGGTGTTCCGACCATCACGAGCGCGGCGCTCTTCGGCGCGGCCTATCACGGCGGCAACGCGGCTTGGGTGGCGGGGCGCGGCGGCACGATTCTCAAGCGCACCGACACGCTCGCCACCGTCAAAATCCCACGCCCCAAACTCCCGCCCTCGCTGCGCGGCGCACCGCCCAAGCTCAAGCCCGGTGAAGAGGCCGACTCGCTCGCCCCCGTCTTCGAAGACGACATCCCGCGCGCCACACCGCCGAAGCTCAAGCCGTGATGGAGAACAGTAGACAGTAGGAAGACAGAAGCGGCGCGTCCGAAGCCTTCGGGCCGGGCGCGCCGCTTGGTTCTTCTACTGGCTACTGTCTACTCGTCAGTACCGCACCGGATGCGACTTCGCGTAGCTGTAGGCGAGGTAGGCCGCGATGAGGTGGCAGACCCAGCCGAGCATGCCGCCCGTGCCGATCCAGAAGCCGGGGGTGAAGAGCAGCCAGAGGATGCCCCAGAGAATCTGCCCGTTGTAGAGTTGGCCGACGCCGGGAATGATTAAACTGAGAAAGCCTGCAAGGACGGGGTCGCGCATCGTTTGGTTTACCTCCGCGCTCCTATACGCCCGCCCCGGCGGCTTTGTTCGACCAAAGAGCCGCTGTGACTTTTACTGTTGAGGAGCTGGCGGCGGCGCGTTGTCCGTGCGACGCACATCGACAATCTCTGCGCGGAAGGTCTTGAGCACCTGTTGGACGACGGGGTGGCTCTCGGCAAGCTCGCGGAGTTGTTGCTGCTCGCGCCGCGCTTCGTCGTCGGCCGTGAGCTGCCCGCCCTCTTCCGTCTCGCCCGGCGCCCTCAACTTGATGTTGATGCCGACGGCGTGACCCAGCACCTCGCAGCAGACCTCGCGCAGAAGCTTCTGGTTCTCGGCCTTCCGCAGCGTCTCGTAAAGATGCTTGCTCTCGGGCGCGAACTCGACGCCCACCTCATCGCCCTCGACCCACACACGGCGCGCGCCGTCGAGCGCCACGGCGAGCAGAATCTTGCCGCGCCCTTCGAGCCCGCGCTTGAAGCGCGACGCGTCGTCGTTCGACCCGAAGCCCATCTCTACTTTGCCGACACTGCCCGCGCCGGACTCCTGCGCGGGCGTCTGCGCTGCGACGAGCGAGACGGGAGCACCGACCAAGTCCTCGCCCGCGCGCGCACCCTCGACGAACGGGCGCGGCGTTTCGAAGAGTCCTTCGGCGGGTGAGCTGCCCGAGAGCGCGAACGGTGCTTCGGCCGCGCGCGCCGCGGCTCCCTCCGCGAAGGAGGCCGCGCCGCCCGACTGCGCGGGAGGCGGCACGAGCTTCAGGCTCGGGCTCGACTGCGTCTGCGCGCGCCCGTTCGCCTGCGGCGCGACCGTCGCAGTGGAAGCCGGAAGAGGCTCCGCTTCGACACTTCTCGCCGTGAGTCTTTCGGGCTCGGCGCTCAATTCAGGCGCGGAGAAGGAGGCGGCGCCTCCGCCTCCGGCCGCGCCGCGACGTGGCGGCGTGGAAGATGTTGGAGGCGCCGAAGGCGTCGGCGGTGTGCCCGCGCCGCCCGCGGGCGCGCGCCCCGTGCGTAGAGACTCTTCCAACGCGTTCAAGCGTTCGACGATGCGCCCGAGCGGCGCGAGGCGTCGCATCTCGACGAGCTTCACCAAGCCCACTTCCAACTGGTAACGCGGGTGCGCGCCCGCGCTCAGACGCGCCTCCGTGTCGGTCAGGCTGTGAAAGAAGCGGACGAGGTCGGACTCGGAGAAGTCGCGCACCTCTTCACGCAGCGCGCCCCGCTCGGCCTCGGTCGCATCGGCGAGCGCCGAGTCGCCCGCGACCTTGAAGACGAGCAGGTCGCGCAGATGCGCGAGCAGGTCGCGACAGAAGTTGCGCAGCTCGTGGCCGCGCGTCGAAAGCTCTTCGACCACGGCCAGCGCGTTGGCGGGCTTCTCCTCGGCCACCGCGCGCATCACGCGCGCGAGCATCTCCGTGCCCGCTAGCCCCAGCGCCGCTTCAACGTCCGACGCTTCAATCTTCCCCTCGCTGAAGCTGATGACCTGATCGAAGGCCGACTGCGCGTCGCGCATCGAGCCCTCGCCCGCGCGCGCCACCTCGCGCAAAGCGTCGTCCGTCACCTTGATCTTCTCTGCGTCGGCGATGATGCGCAGGCGCTCGGCAATCTTCGCCGTCGAGATGGTGCGGAACTCGAACTGCTGGCTGCGCGAAAGAATCGTCTCCGGCACCTTGTGCGCGTGCGTCGTCGCCATGATGAAGAGGACGCGCGGGGGCGGCTCTTCCAGAGTCTTCAACAGCGCGTTGAAGGCCGGCGTCGAGAGCATGTGGACTTCGTCAATGATGAAGACCTTGTAGCGGTCGCGCGCGGGGCGGATGCCGACGGTGTTGATGATGGCTTCGCGGACGTTATCGACGCCGGTGTTCGAGGCGGCGTCAATCTCAAGCACGTCAATCGAGCGCCCCTCGGCAATCTCGCGGCAGGAGGGGCAGGCGTCCGCATCGGTCGTGCGGCAGGGCGTGGGCACGGGGCGGTCGGACTTGTGGCAGTTGACGGCCTTGGCTAAGAGCCGCGCCGTCGTCGTCTTCCCAACCCCGCGCGCGCCCGAGAAGAGATAGGCGTGATGCAGACGCTCATGCTCGACGGCGTTCTTGAGCGTCCTCGTGATGTGCTCCTGCCCAGTGACCTCGTCGAAGGTCTGCGGGCGCCACTTGCGTGCGATGACTTGATAGGTCATTGGGAAGCGGTTAGCCGTTAGCTTTCGTCTTCTCTAAAAGCTCGATGCGGTTGCCGAAGGGGTCGAAGAGGGAGAAGCGGTGGACGATACCGGAGATGTCGGGCTCGTCCTTCGTGCAGACGCCGCGCTCTTCGAGATAGGTACGCACACTCTTTACGTCTTCCACCTCAAACGCGGGGTGACGTTTCGACGGCGCGACCACGTCCTCGGCCCCGACGTGGAGCTGCACGTCGGCGACGCTGAACCACAGGCCGCCGTTCTGCTTGAGCACCTCGGGCTTCTCAAGCTCTTCGAGGCCGAGCAGGCCGCCGTAGAACTCGCGCGCACGGTCTTCAGTCCCAACGGGGATGCAGACCTGTACGTGGTCGAGCCGGTTAAATTTTATCTTCATGGCAAAACAGAAAGAGTTGCCGCGGGGGCTGTAAAGTGAACCGCGCGGCGTCGTCGGATTGTGCTCCAACGCGGCGCGGTTCGGCAAGCCCAACACCTGCGGCAACTCTCTGGGATATGGCCAGGCTCCGGACCGACCCGCAACA
>JBJMGQ010000316.1:0-8554 GCA_045807845.1 Pyrinomonadaceae bacterium
AACGCTTCGGGCGCTGCAACCGCGGCGGCGAGTTCGGGGAGGCGCAAATCTTCTGGGTTGATCGTCCGCTCAGCGAGAAGGAGGCGGCGCTGGCAGAGAAGGATCGGCTGGACGAGAAAGAACTTCAGAAGATTTCAAAGCCTTACGAGTGGGCCGACGTGAATGCCGCGCTCGAACTGCTCGCGACGATGAGTTCGGCCGCGCCCGCGGATCTGCCGCGGCACAGCGACCCGTACGCCCCGGCGCACGTCCTGCGCCGCCGTGACCTGGTTGATCTGTTCGACACCACGCCCGACCTGTCCGGTTACGACTTGGACATCTCCCGCTTCGTGCGCGGCGGCGACGAGCGCGATGTCTCGGTCGCGTGGCGTGAGTTGAAAGGTGAGGAGCCGCGACCCGTCGATCCGAAATTGACGCGTGATGAACTCTGCACCGTCCCAATCGGGGATGAGCTCAGGCAATTTCTGAGTGGCAAGGACGTGGCCGGAAGGCCCAGACAAGCCTGGACGTGGGACACGCTTGACCGCGATTGGCGGAAAGTAAATGTGAGCGACCTGAGGCCGGGCATGACGCTGCTGCTAGATACCCGCGCCGGCGGATACGATGAACGGCGCGGGTGGGACTCGGCCACTAAATCGCCGATTGAGGATGTCTCGCAGGCGGGGGTTGAGAAGAATGAAGCGTACGCCGCCGATCCGCTCACCTTTCATTCCAAAAAATATGTGCAGACACTCGCTGCGCATTCCAAAGAGGCGAGGGACGCGGCCGAGATGATTGTTAACACCCTCCGTGACCTTGATATTGACGATTGGCGCGCTGATTTACTCTACGCCACGCAGCATCACGACTGGGGCAAGTGTCATCCGGTGTTTCAAGAGACGCTCCACAGGAGCCTTGACGATGTCGAGCCGACCGTCGTGCTGGCGAAGTCAACCGGAGACGACAGGCACGAACGCCCATACTTCCGGCACGAGTTGGCGAGCGCGCTCGCTCTTTTACAACACGGGGCCAGTGACCTTGCGACCTACCTCGCGGCCTGTCATCACGGTAAAGTCCGGCTGAGCATCCGTGCGCTGCCCGGCGAGACGAAACCCAAAGACGAAGACGGCAAGCCCCTTAACGTGATGTTCGCGCGCGGCATCTGGGACGGAGAGATGCTGCCCGCCGTGGAGTTGGGCGACGGGGTGAGGAAAGGAGAGGCCGAGTTGAAGCTTGAGCCGATGCTGCTGGGCGCGGGCGAAGACGGGGCGCGCTCCTGGCTCGAACGCATGATTGCGCTGCGCGACGGGCTGGGCGTCTTCCGCCTTGCCTTCCTTGAAAGCCTCATCCGTGCGGCAGATGTGCGCGCGAGCGCCGACCCGCAGGATTACCTACGCGTGGAGGGCCAGTGATGCCGAATCGAATCACCCTGCGCGGCTGCGCGCCCGACCCACTGATTCACTACCTCAAAGCCCTCGGCGTGCTGCGCCTCGTCGCCGAACAGCTCGACCCCGAAGTGCGCGGGGCGTGGCGCGGCGACGCGTTCGTCCTAGACATCGGCAAGAGCGAGGACGAGTTGCTCGACTTCTTCCTGACGCGTTACCGCCCGACCCCAGTCGTCGCGCCCTGGAACGGCGGCAGCGGCTTCTACCCACAGGACAAAAATCAGCGCGCGATGATTGAAGTCTTGGAACTGGCGGAAGCAAATCGCTTCGACGACTACCGGGCTACGATTGCGGCCGCGCGGCGCGTAGTTGCGGGGAGAAAGGAACAGCCGAAGGACGAGGAGAAAGCGGCTCTGTTGCGGCGCGCGCGGTGTGAGTTCCCGGACGGCGCGCTGGCATGGTTGGATGCGGCGTTCGTGCTGGGCGAGGACAGGGCCGATTACCCGCCGCTGCTCGGCTCCGGCGGGAATGACGGGCGGCTCGATTTCACGATCAACTTCATCGCGCGCCTGCTATCGGCGCTGCCGGAGACAATCGGGCTACAGACCTTTGCACCGTTACGTGAAGAGGGCCGGCTCGATGCCGCGAAGCAGGACAAGCTCAGGAAGAAGCTGGAGCAGCAACGCGAGGGACAGATCGCGCAGAGCCGCGGGCAGCTACGCGCCGCCCTCTTCCAAGATAGCGTGGCGCAGTTGGAGAGGGCGGCCGTCGGCCAGTTCTACCCGGCGGGTGCGGGTGGGGCGAACGCGACGCAGGGCTTGACCGGCGATTCATACGTTAACCCCTGGGACTTTATTCTCGCCATCGAAGGGACGCTCGTGTTTGCGAGCGCCACCGTTCGGCAACTGGCCGCCGGGGCGAGGTCGAAGGCTTCATTCCCCTTCACCGCGCGCAACTCGACCGTGGGCTACGGCACGGCCTCGCCGAACGAGAAGATGCGCGCGGAAATCTGGCTGCCGCTGTGGTCGCGCTTCACCGGTTACGCAGAGGTGTCGCACGTCTTCCGCGAGGGGCGCGTTCAGTTCAGCCGCGGACGCGACCGTGCCGTCCGCACGGGATTCGACTTCGCGCGCGCCGTGGCCGAATTGGGAGTCGACCGCGGCATCGACGCCTTCCAACGCTACGGCTTTATCGAGCGCAACGGCCAGGCCAACCTCGCCGCCCCGCTCGGCCGCTTCAATGTACCGAGAGGTGAGCGACCCCGCGCCGCCTTGATTCATCAGCTCGACCATTGGCTCGACCGCCTCAGCCGCGCGACGAACGACGCGAAGCGCACGCCGCCGCGCCTCATTCGCGTTCGCGAGCGAATTGAAGAAGCGATCTTCGACCTGTGCGCGAGCGGCGAGCCCGAGCATCTGCGTGCGACGCTGCTGTCGCTCGGCGAAGCGGAGGCGGAGGTCGCTCGCGGCCCGCGCTTCCGTGAAGAGCACCGGTTGCAACCACTCTCCGGCCTTTCGGAGGGTTGGGCGCGTGAGTGCGATGACAGGACGCCGGAGTTTGAGGTCGCCGCCGCGCTTGCCTCGATTGGCGGGGAGCAGGGGCGCGGGGCCTTCCGCACGAGTCTTGAGCCGGTCGAAGTCAGCGGCCCTGTCGTCAGTTGGACGACAGACGACGCGGGCGCGGTGTGGAGCGCGGGCGCGCTCTCAGAGAACTTGGCGGCAGTGTTACACCGGCGCTCGGTGGACGCGAGAAGGGCTGGACTGTCGCACCCGGTGATGGACGGCAGGCGTGCCACGTCATTACGCGCCGTGGGGAGTTTCCTGAACGTCGGCTTTGACGATGAGCGGGCAGAGGCGTTGCTGCGCGGCCTGGCTCTGCTTGACTGGCACAACGTCTCTCTGCGTGGGGCGGGGCCAAGCGCAGCGGTCGCGCCGGTGTTGCCGCGCGCATACGCGCTGCTGAAGCTGATGTTCCTACCCGAAGGAAAGTTCGTGCGGGAGCCGGGGGGCGAGCCGGTTTTTATTAAGCACGAGCCATCGGTCGTGCCCTTACTGCGCGCCGAGCGTGTGGGCGAGGCTTTGGAGGTCGCGGCGCGCAGGCTGCGCTCTTCCGGGCTGACTCCTTTCACGAGTGAGTTCGGCTACCCGGACGGCGAAGGCACTCGGCTCGCCGCGGCGCTGCTGATACCGATTGGCGGAGGAGAGGTGAGGGAACTGGCGCAAATGGTCTTGCGCCCGCCAGCGCGCGTTGAATAGGCAGGCGCGTTAATCAAGACGAGTCTGTTCTTGAAACTACACTTGGAGAAAAATGATGGCAGATAAACTCGCACCAGTCTTCGAGGCGCTCGCCGGCCAGCCGCGCCTGTTAATCGAGGCCGAACTGAAGCCCGTGCAGGGCGACCGCTTTCAACCGACCGGCTTCCCAGACCTCGGTGCGGCGACCTACAAGCGCCCCGACGGGATGCCAATGCTCCTCGTCGAGTCGGCGCAGTCTATGGCGAATCGGATGGAGGGCGTCTGCTGGGACGAGGCGGAGGACATCATCGCCGCTCCGCTCGGGAACCTGCCGCACGTCGTGGTTGACCTCGGCGGCGGCATGACGACCAGTTCTATTCAAGAGGCGCATCGGCTGAACTCGCCTTACATCATCAACAACGAGGAGTTAGGCAGTGCCATCAAGGGCGAGGTGGGCGACGCCGAGAGTGGCGTGCTCGACATACGGAAGCTTGCAAGGGCGGTCTTCAAGCGTGATGCGGGCGCGGTGCTGCACGGGGTCTTTCTGGAAAAGGTCGCCGGCCGACTGCGCCTGCAAAGGCTGCTCTCAAGCTTCATCGAGGCGGAGGGTGTCTCCGCCGTCACCTCCGGCGGTGTCAAGCTCGACCGAGTTGACCCCACAGTGAACGCGGCCGAAGGGTATGGCAACGTGCCGTACAGCCGCACAGAGTTCACCGCCCGCAGGATCACTGCCTACTTCAACCTCGACTTGGCGACGATGCGCGGCTACGGCCTCGGCGAGGAGGCAAACCGGCTGCTCGTCGCGCTCGCCCTGTACAAGCTGCTCAAGGTGCTCGACGGCGGCCTGCGCCTTCGGACGGCTTGTGACCTGGAGGCAGAGACAATCAACGTCACCCGTCCGGCCGGGCTGACGCTGGACGGGCTAGCCTTGGCTGACATAGAGGGGGCGCTGCCGGGCCTAATCGCGGCGTGCGGCTTCGACGCTTCGTCGGTGACACGCATCAGTGGCCGGATGCCGGCCAGGAAGAAAGGTAAGTCTGCGAAAGACGGCAAGGGCGGGGAGGCACCGGCGGAAGCGGGGGCGGAAGCATGATCGCCGTCAAAATGCGCTTTCTCACCGGACGCTTTCACGCGACGCCCTGGGGGCATCACGTCAACGAGGGCGTGGTGGAATGGCCGCCGTCGCCGTGGCGCCTCCTTCGTTCACTGACGGCGACGTTCTACCGCGCGCGTCCGTCCGGAATCACGCAAGACCAGTTGCGGCGCATCGTCGCCGCGCTCGCCGTGCCGCCGTCATTTAATCTGCCGCCCGCAAACACCTCGCACACGCGCCACTACGACCAAGCCAACGGCGGGCTCAAGTTTTTCGACACGTTCGTCGCGCTCGATCCGCAGGACGCGGTGTGGTGCCTTTGGTCGGGAGCCGAGCTTGAGGACGAAGACAGGAAAGCTCTCGCGGCGCTGCTGCGCGACCTCGGCACGTTCGGACGCGCGGAGTCTTGGTGCGAAGCTGAGTTAGCGGGAGGGGCTGACGCGCCGCAGCCGAACAGCATGCCGTTCGAGGAAGGGCAACCACTTGCCAGACTTGAGCCGGTGCGCGTGCTACTGCCGGAGGAGGGCGGTGAGGCGGTGCTGGACAGGTTGCTGATTGAGACGGCGACGATGCGAAAGGGCAGGCAGCTAGACCCGGCAGGGTCGCGCTGGGTCACATACACGCGCCCCGCGGATGCGTTACGCGCGCGTAAGGCCGCGCCGCCGCCGCGCCGCGCTATCCCGCTTGTGAGTCCGACGGTCGCGCGGTTCGCCCTCGACTCGGCCGTGCTGCCGCTCGTGCAGGACGCGCTGCCGTTCGCCGAGCGTGTGCGGCGTAAGCTTATGTATCTCCGTAAGCATGTTAACAAAGAGCACTCGGAGGTCATCACGGGGAAGACCCGAGAGGGTGTGCCGCTTGAGGGGCACGCGCACGCGCATTACCTGCCAACAAGTGAGGACAAGCGTAAAGAGGGGCGATTGGATCACGTCACAATCTACGCTCCGCGAGGATTTGAACCCGAAGATGTCGCGGCACTCGGCAATCTACGAGTAATCGAGCGTTACGACAACGGGCCGGAAGTACGTTTCGTCTTGACGGGCCTAGGCACGGCGGGCGATTTCGTAAAAGAAGTTACCCTATTCAGCAAAAGGCGGCGCTGGCGCTCGGCGACGCCGTTTTCGCTGCCGCGGTTCGCGACGCGCGGCGCGGGAAAGCCCCCTCGGCCGCGTGATAGGCCGGAGGAGCAGCTCAAGCGTGAGTTGCGTCTGCGCGGGCTGCCTGAGCCGGTCTCTGTCACGTCCGTTGAAGAATACGTTCCGGGTGAGCGCTCGCCCGTGCGCTGGCTGGAGTTTCAGACGCGGCGCTTCAAAGGCGAGACGGGTTACGGGCTGGCAGGCTTCGAGGTGGAGTTTGCCGAGGATGTCGCCGGGCCGATTGCGCTCGGGTTCGCGTGCCACTTCGGTCTGGGGTTGTTCTTACCCGCTGACTAGTTCTCCACCCGCGTATCCTCAGACGTGGTTCCATTGAAGCAAGCATCAAAAGGAGAAACGTTATGTCAGACATGACTCAGGACGTTCCCGATCAACTTCCGGCGCGGATGCTCAACGAGTTCGCGTACTGCCCGCGTCTGTTCTACCTGGAGTACGTGCAGCAGGAGTGGGCGCACAGCGCCGACACGCTCGACGGCCGCTTCGTCCACAGGCGCGTGGACAGGGAGGAGGGGCGCGTGCCCGCGGCGGAGGACTTGAGCGGGCAGGTGCGTCTGCACTCTCGCTCGGTCTTAGTCGGCTCGGATGCTCTGGGCGCAACGGCGCGGATTGACCTGATCGAGACGGACGAGGGACGCGTCATCCCCGTGGACTACAAGCGCGGGAAGCCGCCTGATGTGCGCGAGGGTGCCTGGGAGCCGGAGCGCGTGCAGCTCTGCCTGCAAGGTTTGCTGCTGCGTGAGAACGGCTACGAGTGCGAAGAGGGGGCGCTCTACTTCACGGAGGCGCAGGAGCGCGTCCACGTGTCGTTCGACGAAGAACTGGTCAGACGGACGCTCGCCCTACTGGAGGAGGCGCGGCGTGTGGCGCAGTCGGGGGAGATTCCGCCACCGCTCGTCAATTCGCCGAAGTGTCCGCGCTGCTCCTTGGTCGGCATCTGCCTGCCGGACGAGACGAACATTCTGCGCGCTCAGGCTGAAGTGTCCGGCGCCGCGGAGCAGCCCGCGCATGTCGAGTCGCGCGAACGAACCGGGATCGCCGCCAGGCGTCTAATCCCCGCGCGGGATGATCAGTTAGCGGTCTACGTGCAGGGGCAGGGCTTCAGCGTCGGGCTCAAGGGCGAGACGCTGGAGATACGCGACCGCGGCAAGGCGGTCAACGAGGCGCGGCTGCTCGACACTTCGCAACTGAACCTCTTCGGCAACGTACAGTTGAGCGCGCAGGCGCTACGCGAGCTAGCCGCGCGCGAGATACCCGTCCTGCACCTCTCTTACGGCGGCTGGCTGACGGCAGTCACCACGCCCCCGCCGCACAAGAATATAGAGCTGCGCCGACGACAGTTCGCGGCTGCCGGCGACCCCGAAATATGCCTGCGGCTGGCGCGCTCTTTCGTCTCCGGCAAGATACGCAACTCGCGCACGCTGCTCCGGCGCAACGCGCGTCAGCTTCCAGAGGGGCTGCTCTACCGTCTCGCCTTCTGGCGCAAGCGCGCCGAGCGCGAGGGCTCTCTGGAGAGTCTCCTCGGCGTAGAAGGTACTGCGGCGCGGGATTACTTCTCCAACTTCGCGCTGATGTTCAAGTCCGGCGAAGCCTCCCGCCCGCCCGCGTTCGACTTCAGCACGCGCAACCGGCGGCCGCCGCGCGACCCCGTCAACGCGCTGCTCTCGTTCCTCTACTCGATGCTGGCGAAGGAGCTGCTGGTCGCGCTCGTCGGCGTCGGCTTCGACCCCTATCAGGGCTTCTACCACCAACCGCGCTACGGGCGGCCCGCCCTAGCGCTCGACCTGATGGAGGAGTTCCGCCCGCTCGTCGCAGACTCGGTCGTGATCGGGCTGATCAACAACGGCGAGGTGCGCCCTTCGGACTTCATCGAGCGCGCGGGCTCGGTGGCGCTGACGGAGGGCGGTCGCCGTCGCGTGCTCGAAGCCTTTGAGCGGAGGCTCGACACGCTGGTGACGCATCCGCGCTTCGGCTACCAGATCAGCTACCGCCGCGTCTTCGAGGTGCAGGCGCGGCTGCTGGCGCGCTTCCTCTCAAGTGAGATCGCTGACTACCCGGCCTTCTGCACGAGGTGATACAGAGATGCGCAATCGCTACATCGTCAGCTACGACATCTCCGACGCCAAGCGTCTCCGGCGCGTACACCGCACGATGCGCGGCTTCGGCGACGCCTTGCAGTACTCCGTCTTCCGCTGCGACCTCTCACCGGCCGAGCGCGTCCTGCTGGTCGAAGCGCTAACAAAGGTCATCAACCACCGCGAGGATCAGGTCATGCTCATCAACCTCGGCCCGCGTGACGGGCACGTCCAAGAGAGCATCGAGACCCTCGGGCGTGCGCTCGACAGAGACGACGAGCGCGTCGCCGTAATTGTCTGAGCCACATGCGAGCGCCCCACCGATGTCTTCCACCCCGCACCCCGCTCGCACCTAGTAACTCCTTTATTGAGGAAAGATAGCTCGTGCATCGAAAGTCTCAGGTGAAATTTAGCCAACAACAGGTGCAACCACTCGCATACTACTTGCCAAACACCTACCCTACTGCTATTTACAACGCGAGCAGTTTCCACGTTCGTGAGGACGTGGCTCCATTGAAGATCCTGTCTGCACGTCGGTGCTATTATCGCGCGCGAGAGTTTCCACGTTCGTGAGGACGTGGCTCCATTGAAGATTAAAACCTTTGCGCGTGCGGGCAACCCAAACCCCGTTTCCACGTTC
>JBJMGQ010000317.1:0-3744 GCA_045807845.1 Pyrinomonadaceae bacterium
TACCACAGCCTTCACCAAAGAATCAACCCTTACGCCCGCATCTATATGCAAATAAAAGGCGAAATGACCTGCGTTTCCTGTATTCTTTCGCTTCGCCGTGGGGGAATCTTAAGATGCCTCGGACGCCCACCGGGTTGCGCCCGCCGCCGCACTGGACGGCGCTAAACGGAAGCTAAAAAACAGTCTGCCCGGCTCCGTTTCAAGCTTTACTGGAGCTTAAAAAAGAGCCGGGCAGACGGGTTTGCGGAGTCGGTCAAATTAACCGGGCTCTAAATCCGCTTCAGACACGCGGTGCAGCGGCCTGCGGCAGTCGCGGCGGGCGCTGGACGGGGGCGGCCGGGGCCGGAGCCCTCTCCTTGAGAGCCTCGCGGAAGACCTCGCGGACGTTCTCGACGAAGATGAACTGCATCTCGCCAAAAAGCTCCTTCGGAATCTCGTCCATGTCGCGGCGGTTGAGGTGCGGAAGGATGACCTTGGTCACACGCGCGCGCCGCGCCGCCAGCACCTTCTCCTTCACGCCGCCGACGGGCAGCACGTTTCCGCGAAGCGTGATCTCGCCCGTCATCGCCACGTCCTTCCGGATGGCGCGCTGCGAGAGCGAGGAGACCATCGCCGTCGCCAACGTGATGCCGGCCGAAGGGCCGTCCTTCGGGATGGCGCCTTCGGGGATGTGTATGTGCATGTCGTACTTCTCGAAATCATCCTCGGGGATGTCGAGTTCCTTGGCGCGCGACTTGGCATAGGAGTATGCGGCCTGCGCCGACTCGCGCATCACCTCGCCGAGTTGACCCGTGAGGACGAGCTGCCCCTTGCCCTTCATCCTCAAAGCCTCGATGAAGAGCACGTCGCCGCCGACGGCCGTCCAAGCAAGACCGGTGGCGACGCCAATCTGGTCTTTGCGCAGAGCCTCTTCGGGGAAGGTCTTCGGCGCGCCGAGATACTCGTGGATGTTCTTCGGCGTGACGCGCACGGCCTCGGAACGTCCCTCGGCGATGCGCCGCGCGACCTTGCGACAGATGCGACCAATCTCGCGCTCAAGCTGGCGGAGGCCCGCCTCCTGCGTGTACTGCTGGACGACTGCCGACAGAGCCTTCTTCGAGATTTGCACGTTCTTCGCGGTGATGCCGTTCTCCTCAATCTGCTTGGGCAGCAGGTGGCGGCGCGCAATCTCAAGCTTCTCCTCTTCCGTGTAGCCTGCGAGGCGGATGACCTCCATGCGGTCGCGCAGCGCCGGCTGGACGGTGTCGAGGATGTTGGCCGTCGTCATGAACATCGCGTTCGAGAGGTCGAACGTGACGCCGAGATAGTTGTCGCGGAAAGAGTTGTTCTGCTCCGGGTCTAAGACCTCCAGGAGCGCCGACGAAGGGTCGCCGCGGAAGTCTGCGCCGACCTTGTCAATCTCGTCGAGCATGATGAGCGGGTTGTTCGTCCCCGCCTGCTGCAAGGCAGAGATGATGCGCCCGGGCATCGCGCCGACGTAGGTGCGACGGTGGCCGCGAATCTCGGCCTCGTCGTGCAGGCCGCCCAGAGAGAGCCGCACGAACTTGCGGTCGAGCGCACGCGCAATCGAGCGCCCGAGCGAAGTCTTGCCGACTCCCGGCGGGCCGACCAGACAGAGAATCGAGCCCTTCGGCTTCTCCTTCAGCTTGCGGACGGCGAGCGCCTCGACGATGCGCTCCTTGACCTTCTCAAGGCCGTAGTGGTCTTCGTCGAGAATCTGCTGCGCCTTAATCAAATCGAGATTATCGACCGAAGCCTTCGACCAAGGCAGGTCGGTCATAATCTCCATCCAGTTGCGCAGCGTCGCCGTCTCGGCCGCGTCCGGGTGCATGCGCTCCAACTTCTTCAACTGCCGGAGCGCCTCCTCTTCGGCATGCTTCGGCATCGCCGACGCCTCGATCTTCTCGCGGAACTGCGCGATCTCTTCGGCCAGCTCGTTGCCCTCGCCCAGCTCGGTCTGGATGGCCTTGAGCTGCTGGCGCAGGAAGAACTCGCGCTGTGAGCGGTCGATGTCGGCGCGCGCCTGCGTGTTGATCTCCTGCTGGACGGTGAGGACTTCGATCTCCTTGTTCAGAAGCTCGTTGACACGCCGCAGCCGCGCGGTCGTGTCGTTGATGTCGAGAACAGACTGCGCATCCTCGACTTTGAGTTCGAGATTGGAGGCGGCGAGGTCTGCGAGGCGGCCCGCGTCGTCCAAGCCCGCGACGATAGCCATCACCTCGGGCGAGATGTTCTTGCCGAGGTTCGTCGCGCGCTCCATCGACGCGCGGACGTTGCGCACCAAAGCCTCGACTTCGAGCGAGCGCTCGGCAGTCCCCGACTCGTGCATCGCGGTCAGGCGCGCCTTCAGGTACTCGCCCGTGTCGGCAAGCTCCTCGACACGCGCACGCGCGAGCCCCTGCACGAGGATGCGGATGCGCCCGTCGGGGAGCTTCAACATGCGCATGATGACGGCCACCGTGCCCGTCGTGTAAAGGTCTTCGCTTGCCGGCTCCTCCTTGTCGAGGTCGCGCTGCGAGACGAGGAAGATCATCCGGTTCTCGCCCAGCGCCTCGTCCACCGCGCGGATCGACTTCTCGCGCGAGACGAAGAGCGGCACGATCATAAACGGGTAGATGACGATGTCGCGCAACGGCAGCACCGGCAGATGCTCGGGAATCTGCAACTGCTGTTCGCCCGCGTCCACCGCTTCGATTGAATCGGCTATGTTTGATATCTGGGGCATAATAATTAACGATGAAGTATGAACGATGAACGATGAAATGAAAACCGACCGGCTTCAGTTCATCGCTCATCGTTCATACTTCATCGCTCTCCTTCACCTCAATCCTGTGTTCGACGCCGCGGCGATCTTCAAGCTTGGGGAGCCGTATCGTCAGCACGCCGTCTTTAAGCTCAGCCGTGGCGCCGTCCTTGCGGACGGGCCAGCGCAAAGGGATGGCGCGCGCGAACTGCCCAAAGCTGCGCTCAGAGCATAGATGCGAGATAACGCCGCGCGGTGCGCCCTTGCGTTTGCGACCGCGCACGCGCAGCTCGCCGCTTGCCAGCGCGACCTCAATCTGCTCGGCGCGCACGCCGGGTAGCTCGACCGTCACCGTCACCGACGCCTCGGACTCGCACACGTCCACGGCCGGGAGCCACGCCGCGCCCGCCTCGCCCGCGGCCATCTCCGAAGCCTCCTGCAAAGCCACGAAGAGACGCCCGACCCGCGCGCGCAGGCGCTCCAGCTCGCCCCGGTCGAAGAGCGCTGCGTGAACCGTCCTCTTCATCTTCGCGCTGCCGCGCCGTCGCGCTTGCGGACGAGCGTCTTCAGCTCCTTCATGAACTCGGTCACGTCCTCGAACTCCAGATAGACGGAGGCGAAACGGACGTAGGCGACCTTATCCAGCTCTTTGAGACGGCGCATGATCATCTCGCCGACCTTCGTCGTCGGGCGCTCGCGCTCGGGCGACTCCTGCACGTACTTCTCGACGGCGTTGACGATGCTGTCGAGTTTGGTCGCAGGGATGGGGCGCTTTTCGCAGGCGCGCAAGAGGCCCGCCATGACCTTGTTGCGGTCGAAGGGCTCGCGCCGGCCGTCCTTCTTGACGACCATGTAGGGGATTTCGTCGATGCGCTCGTAGGACGTAAAGCGCCGCTCGCAGCGCAGGCACTCGCGGCGGCGGCGAATCGAGTCGCCCTCACGCGACTCGCGCGAATCGACGACCTTGTCTTCGAGGTAAGTGCAGAAGGGGCATCTCATGA
>JBJMGQ010000318.1:0-7059 GCA_045807845.1 Pyrinomonadaceae bacterium
CACCGCGTCGCAGATGGGGTTGCCGGTCTTGTACCTTGAATCGTTCGTGTCAGCCATTTCGTGGAGAACCTCCTTCTTCCACAAACCATACGGCCGAAACGTTACGCACGTTCCGCGCCAGAACATCTTAATGAAGGGTGTGTGCAATGGCAAAGGGGTAAAGGGCGAAAGTGGATGAGAGACAGCGTGGCTCTCGTCCCTGACTTTTGCTTTTTGCCTCTGCCCTTCGCCTTTTGCCTTTCAGACCGCGGCCTCGGAGCGCACGGGCTCGCGCAGCACGGCGGAGGCGGCCTGTGCGGCGACGCGGGCGGCATCGGGGTGCGCGTCCGTGAGGTTTGAGACTTGAAGAAGCGATTCACCCGTGCGCGAGAGCATGCGGAAGAGGTCGCCCTCTTCGGCGCGGGTGCGGCGGACGAGCGTGGGCCAGTCCATCCCCGCGGCCCAGCGCGCGGCCGTGGCGGCGGCCGAGAAGTTGATCTCGGGCGCGGGCTCAATGTCCTGCTGCCACTCGACGCTCCCCACGTCGTAGGCGATGCGGTCGAACTTCGCCAGCGCCGTGATGAGTGCATCGTCCAACTCAAGCTCGCCGTAGTCACGCTCGGCGTCGGCGGCGAGCGCGGCCATGAGGCCCGCGGCGCGCGGCGCGTCGAGCGAAGCGAAGAGGCCGCGGCTGATGGCCTCTCCAACCAAGAGCGGGCGGTCGAGGCGCAGGTCTGCGAGCCAACGCCCGCGCTCTGTGACGCGCTCGGCGAAGAAGTCGAGGTAGCCGAAGTGGTGGAGCGCGCGTGCGCGCCGCTCGAAGGGCTGCCACACCTCGCCGCGCAGCGATTCGAGCCTGCGCCCCAGACGCTCGATTGATTCGGCCTCCTGCATGACCGACCACAGCGCCTCCTCGCAACGTGTGCGGTCGCCGCTGCCTTCGCCGCCCGCGAGCGACTCGATGAGATTGTTGATGAGAGCGACGGCCTCCTCGGTCGAGGAGCGCGCGTCGCGCAGACGCGGCTCGCGCAGGGGCGTGGCGCGGTTCGTCTGCACCAGCTCGAAGGCCGCATCGCGCGCAGACTCCGAGAGCGCGTGCGTCTCATCCCACACGCGCCCGACGCGCTCAAGCGCGAGCGTGACCCGCTTGCCGTTGTCGCGCACGCCCGCGAGCCCGTCGCCGCGCCGCTCTGTGACGAAGACGAGGCGGCGGCTGCCTCTGCCCACGGAGACGACGCGGCCGGGCACGACCTCTTTGTCGAGCCAGCGCAGGTATGCGTCCGTGCGCGTCTGCGGCGCGTCTTCGAGCAGGCGTGAGCGCGCGCTCGCTAAGCGTTCGAGCCCGCGCGCGACCTCTGGCGGCAGGTCGCAGCCTGCCTCCTGTAGTTTCGTCTGCATGCGCCGCTCGGCCTCCACGCGCGAGTGCTCGATGCGCGCAGCCTCTTCGGCCGTGTCGCGGCGCGCGTAGGAGCGCTCGGCAATCTCGCGCACCTGCGCGAACGTGCCGAAGGCGTCGAGCAGGTTGAGAAGCGTCGTGTAGGTCGCGCGGAACTGGCTCTCAAGCGGGTCGGGGTCTGCGTGTAAAAGTGAAGCGAGCTTCTGTGGGTTCTGATGAAGACCGGGCGCGGCGACGATGAAGCCGACGCGGTCGCGGCCCCTGCGTCCGGCGCGGCCGGTCATCTGTTGAAGTTGAGAGGCGCTCAACGTCTGCCAGCCTTGCCCGCGTCGCACGTCGATGTTCTCAAGCACCACCGTGCGCGCGGGGAAGTCCACGCCCGCGGCGACCGTCATCGTGGCGAAGATGGAGTCGAGCAGGCCCGCGCTCATTAACTTTTCAATCGCGAGCTTCCAGGCGGGCAAATGCCCTGCGTGGTGCGAGGCCACGCCGCCGCGCAAGACCATGTCCCAGTGTCGATGCTTGCGCACCTCCGGATACTGCTCGGCCAACTCTTCGAGCACGCGGCGCCTCGCCTCACGCCTTTCGGGGCCGACGCCTCGACGCGGCGCGTAAGCAGCCTCGGCCGCGGCCTCGTCGCAGCGGCGGCGCGTGGGAAGAAAGATGATGGCGGGCAGCAGATCGTAGGAGCCGAGCGCCGCGAGCAGGATTGACGGCGGCATCTCGGGCATGCCCGCGCGTCTTTGCGGGCCGCGCTGGAAGCGGCCGTGCGCGGATTGTCGCTCGCTCTTCGAGGTCTGTATGAAGCGCGCGATCTCGTTGTTGAAGTGGCCGCGCTCGTCGAAGAGCGGCGTCAGTCCGCCGTCGGGAAAGAGGAAGGCTGCGCGCAGAGGCACGGGGCGCGCGCCCGGTCGAGGGATGACGCGGCAGGGGTGGCCGCGCACCTCTGCGATCCAGTCGGCGAACTCTTCGGCGCGGCCCACGGTCGCCGAGAGCAGAAGCATCCGCACGCGCGGCGGCGTGAGAATGATGGCCTCCTCCCAGACGTGGCCGCGCTCCTCGTCGGCGAGGTAGTGCGCTTCGTCCAAGACGACGAGGTCGGCCTGCAACTGCTCGCCGCGTCGCAGCGCGTCGAAGAGCTGATTGCGATAGACCTCAGTCGTGCCGACGATGAGCGGCGCGTCCGAACGCTCCTTGCGGTCGCCGGTTAAGATGCCGACCTTCTCCTCGCCGAACTCGGACGAGAACTCGTGGAACTTCGAGTTGGTCAGAGCCTTCAGAGGGCTCGTGTACCACGCGCGCTTGCCTTCGGCTAAGAGACGGCGAATCTCTTCGCGCGCGATCCAAGTCTTGCCGCTGCCCGTCGGAGCCGTCACCAGAACGTCTTCATGTTCGAGCGCGGCGAGGGCTTCGAGTTGAAAGGGGTCGGGTTTGAAAGGCGCTTGGTCGGGCGTGCCGATGCCTTCGAGGAGCTGTCGCAGTGGGCGCGTGCGCGCTTGCCGCGTGGCGACGCGCGAGGCCGTGTCGGCCGCGGCTGCGGCCGACGTGCGCGACTGGTTGTCCTGCCCACGCGCGCGCCCGTCCCCGTGTTGACGAGAGTCTAATTGAAGAGAGTCGGGCCGGCGTTCTTCGTTGCGCCTGCCCTTCTGACCTGCGTGGGAACTGCGGCGCCCCTTGCCTCCTCTGCGCGAACGCGTCATGGACAGAGATTCTACCGCAGGAACTTTGTAGAAAGCCCCTGCGTAATGCTAACTTTTGTGTGACTTTCGCAACGCCCGGGGCACATTAAGCGTCTAATCCTTCGTGTTTTGCCATCGGGGCGAAGTTTAAAGAGATGACCGAGCTTTTCGACAGATTTGAAGTCAACCGTGCGCCGCGCTGGCCGCTGATGTCGCGGCTCGTGGCGCTCTCGGTCGTCGCGCACGGGCTCTTTCTCGTCGCGGTCGTCTACGTCCCGACCGTTCGCAGCATGCTCTACGTCGCCTCCACCATCTCGGGCATCACCTTCGTCAACGAGGACTACGACCGGACGCTCGTCGGCCAGCGCGCAACCATCATCCAGTTTAAGCCGCACGAGAAGCTCTACTATCCGCCCGACTACTTCGGTGCGCCCGAGGTGGCCGAGACGACGCAGTTCGACGCGATGCTCGTGCAGCAGGCCGCGCCGGTGCCGCTGCCGCCGCCCGCGCCGGTCTACAGGCCGCGACGGCCGCGCACGCCGCGCGTCGTCGCGGTGCCGCCCGAGCCGACGCCGACACCCGCCGCCGAAGTCGCGCAGGCCACGCCCACGCCCGCCCCTCTGACCGAAGAGGAGAAACGGGCCGAGGACGAGATGGCGCGCATCGCCAAAGAGAACGGCATCGCGCGCCCCCCGGGCAACATCAACACCAAGCCCTTCGAGGACATCGCCGTCGAGGGCAAGAAGCTCTTCGATGAGGGCAAGCTCAATCTCAACAGCGTGATTGACGTGACGGCCACGGGCGAGCTGAACGAGGATGGCACGCTCAAGCCCGAGACTGTTAAGCTCAACTGGGTGACGGCGAGCGACGAGAACACGGCCGCGCTCGCGCAACAGCTCGTCACGGCGATGAGCCAGAGCAAGGTGCTCGTCATCCTCAAGGGCGCGAAGGAAGTGACCATCTCGCTCAAGCTCGACCAGCAGAATGTTAAGATAGCGGTCACGAGCGACCTGCCCACGGAGACGGAGGCGATGAAGACGGCGCTCGGCTGCTCGGCACTCGTCGCCATCGGCCGCAGCGCCAAGAAGGGGACGAACGAGGGCATCCTCTACGAGAATCTCAAGTTCGACTCGGCGGGCAAGCAGTTCGCCATGAGCTTCGAGATGGCGAAGGACGCCGCTGGCAAGATGATTACCGAGATGCTGGCGAAGAAGGCCGGCAAGCCCAACACTACGGCGACCCCGCAGACCAAGAGCTGAGAGGGTTTGGATAACGCTTTGAGAATCAAAGAACGAACCATGAGGGAATTCTTCAACACAATCTTCCACACGCCCGCGGCGCCGCAGGGGCGGGGCGAGGCCGCGCGCCTGTTCGCGCGCTTCGCCGTGCTCGGCGCCTTCGTGCTCGGCGTCGCGCCGGGGGGCTGGGCGGCGCTGGCGCAGGCGCGCCGGGGCGGCGGCGGGGTCGCCACGACCGACTCGGGTGTGAAGAAGACCGCGAAGTCAGAGACGCCGAGGGGCGCCGCCGCCGCGAAGACGGAAGCGCCGGGCCCCGAAGGCACGAAGGTCAACGTCAAACCCATCAAGGCGTTCCTCGCGCGCTCGAAGAAGCTGCATGAGGACGGCAAGCTCAATCTCTCGAAGCCGCAGTCAATCGTTGTCGAAGGCTTACGCCAGCAGGACGGCACGCTGACGAACGTCCAGATCACGGGCGAGTCTTCGACCGACCCCGCGCTGCGCGCCGTCGCGCAGGACTTCGTCACTTCGGTCAACGACAGCCACGCGCTCGCGTTCCTCTCGGACGTGTCGCGCATGACGATGACCTTTACGCTCGACGGCGAGCGCTTCAAGGCGCAGACCGCTTCGGACGCGCCCACCGAGGCGCGCGCCGAGGAGATGGCGCGCGGCTATCGCATGTTCATCAACGTCGGCCGCCTCGCCAAGCGCGGCACCGACGAGGGCGCGCTGCTGAACGGCATGAAGGTCTCCGCGAGCGGCAAGCAGCTCCTCATGAACCTCGACATGCCCCGCGAGCAGATGGGCAACATCCTGCTGCGCCAGATCACACCGAACTAACGCGTTGCGCGCGAGGGGGAAGAAGTAGTAGGCAGCAGGCAGTTGGCTGTAGGCAGTTAAGAGCAAGGCCCCTTAGAAGGGGTCATTCATAAGCTCGGACGCCTGACAGTCAGACAATAACGAACATCGCCAGCGACGAACTGCCATCTGCCTACGGCCTACTTTTCCCCGCCTTGCGCCCCTCCGGTCGCTCACATACAATCGAACATCGGCCTAATGTTGCGACGCCGCGGGTTTTTCAGGGTGACTCTTCCCTGCCCCGCGGCGGCGCGACTCGGAGAGGGGGCCGGCCCCCTGCGAGATTAAAAACATGATTGATAAATTTCTGACCAAAGTTTTCGGCAGCAGCAACCAGCGTTACATCAAGACGCTGCTGCCCCTCATCCAGCAGATCAACGACCTCGAAGCGTCGGTGCAGAAGCTCTCTGACGACCAGATGCGCGCACGCATCGTGGAGCTGCGCGAGCAGGTCAAGGAAGAGGTCGGCGACATCTCGGCGAAGGGCGAAGAGGCCGTGAAGGAGCGCAAGCGGCGCACGCAGGCCGCGCTCGACCGTGTGCTGCCCGAGGTCTTTGCGCTCACGCGCGAGGCTTCGGTGCGCGCGACGGGGATGCGCCACTTCGACGTGCAGCTCATCGGCGGCATCGCCCTGCATCAGGGTCGCATCGCAGAGATGCGGACGGGTGAAGGCAAGACGCTCGTCGCGACGCTGCCCGCGACTCTGAATGCGCTGACGGGGCGCGGCGTTCACGTTGTCACCGTCAACGACTACCTCGCCACGCGCGACGCCGACTGGATGGGACGCATCTACAAGTTCCTCGGGCTCACCGTCGGCGCCATCGTCAACGACCTCGACGACTGGGAGCGCAAGGACGCCTACGCCTCCGACATCACCTACGGCACCAACAACGAGTTCGGCTTCGACTACCTGCGCGACAACATGAAGTTCGACCTCGCGACCTGCGTCCAGCGCGCGCACTTCTACGCCATCGTGGATGAGGTGGACTCCATCCTCATCGACGAAGCGCGCACGCCGCTCATCATCTCGGGCGCGTCGGACGAGGCGACGGACAAGTACTATCAGGCCAACGCCATCTTCCCGCACCTCAAGCGCGCCGAGCTGGTCGGCCCCGAGAACAAGCCCGGCCCCGGCGACTACGTCGTAGACGAGAAGCAGCACTCGGCCGTGCTCACCGAGGAGGGCGTTGACAAGGCCGAGCGGCTCTTGGGCGTCGGCAACCTCTACGACCCTTCGAACATGGAGATGCTCCACTGCGTGGAGAACGCCATGAAGGCGCACACGCTCTACCGGCTCGACCACCACTACGTCAATCAGGACGGCGCGATCATCATCGTGGACGAGTTCACGGGGCGCCTGATGCAAGGCCGTCGCTGGTCGGACGGACTGCACCAAGCAGTTGAAGCGAAAGAGGGCGTCAAGATCGAGCGCGAGAATCAGACGCTCGCGACGATTACGCTTCAGAACTACTTTCGTCTCTACGACAAGCTCTCCGGCATGACCGGCACGGCCGAGACCGAGGCGGCCGAGTTCGACGCGACCTACAAGCTCGAAGTCGCCGTCATCCCGACCAACCGCGCGATGATTCGTAAGGACAACTCGGACGTTATCTATCGCACCATCGGCGAGAAGTGGGACGCCATCATCGAGGAGATTGTCGAGCGCCATGAGTCGGGGCAGCCGGTGCTGGTCGGCACCGTCTCGGTCGAGAACTCGGAGCTGATTTCGCGCCGGCTGTCGAAGGCAGGCATCCGCCACCGCGACGAGACTGGCAACATTCTCATCGAAGGCGACGGCAGCATCCCGAACTATCACCACGTCCTCAACGCCAAGCACCACGAGCGCGAGGCCGAGATCGTCGCGCAGGCCGGACGCAAGGGCGCCATCACGATTGCAACCAACATGGCCGGC
>JBJMGQ010000319.1:0-4115 GCA_045807845.1 Pyrinomonadaceae bacterium
ACTCGCCGCCCCCGTCTTTTTCAAACCCCTGTTTGTCTTCAACAGCCTACTGCCATCTGCCTACTGCCTACTGTTATAATCCTCGCGCCCTCCCCTGAAAAATGAATGAGGAACTTATGACCCCGACTGCACACAGGCTCCGCAACCACCGCGCGACCTTCGCCCTCGCCGTCTGCGCCGCGCTCTTGCTGGCGTCGGCGCTGCCGCTGACCGTCGCGAGCTGCCGCACGCAGACCGCGCCCCCGGACGACACGGCCGCCTACGAGCGCCTGCGCCTGCTCACGCGCGGTGGAGTGCTTCCCGCGGAGGCGCAGTTGGTGCAGTTGGCCGAACGCTACAAGGGCACGCGCACCGGCTCGCTCGCGCAGCTCGCGCGCGCGCGCATACGTCAAGAGGCGCGCGACTACGCGGGCGCGGCCGAGCTTCTGCGCGCGTCGAGTTTTAAGGACGAGACGCGCGTGGGCGACTACGCCCTTTGGCTGCGCGGAGACGCTTTGGATAAAGCGAGCCGGCGCGCAGAGGCGCGTGCCGCCTTCGAGGAGCTGGTGCGCGACTACCCAGACTCTTTGCGTGCGCGCGACGCGACCCTGCGCGCCGCGCAGATGATGTCGCAGGACGGGCAGCCCACGGGCGTACCCGTCGCCGTCAAGCGTCTGGCCGAGATGGACGACGCCGACGCGCTGCTCCTCACGGCGAAGGCTTACGAGCAGAGCGGCGAGCAGCTCAAGGCGCTCGCCGCCTACCGCCGACTCTACTTCTACGCGCCCACGTCCGTCGAAAAGGAGGCGGAGGCCACGGCCGCCTTCGCGCGTCTTAATTCGAGTGCCGCGCCCGCCAACGCCGAAGAGGCCACGTCGCGTGCCGAGCGTTTGAACAAGGCGAAGCGCTACTCCGATGCGGTCAATGCTTACGCCGACGCCTTCACGCGCTTCCCCGAGACGCGCACGCCGCAGGCGCAGTTGCGTCGCGGCGTCGCCGCCTTCAACGCGCGCCGCGCGCCTGAGACCATAGAGTCTCTGAGCAACATGCCGACCTCGGCCGGCGAGACGCGCGCCGAAGGCTTAGGCTATCTCGCGCAGCACTACGCGCGCGCGAAGCAGTGGCCGCAGGCGCGCACCACGCTCGAAGAGATGCGCCGCGACTTCCCGCGCAGTCAGTTCACGATGCGCGCGCTCGTCGCCGCGGGCGCGGCGGCGAAGGAGGCGAATAACACGGCCGATGCGCTCTACTTCTACCGCGCCGCCGTCCAGCAGTTCCCCGGCGAGCCGGAGGTCGCGGGCGCGCAGTTCGAGTCGGCTTGGGCCGCACACGACGCGAAGAATTTTACCGAGTCTTCGCGACTACTCATCGAGCATCTGGCGAACTACGCCGACCGCAACACAGACAACCGCGGCAAGGCCGGCTACTGGGCCGCGCGCGACTCGGAGCGCGCGGGCAACTTGGGTGAAGCCGCGGCGCTCTACGAGGCGATGCTCGTCCGCTACGAGGCCAACTGGTACGGCTACCTCGCCAAGCAGAGGCTCGACGCGTTGAAGAACGCGGGGCAGTTGAAGCCGCATCCCGTCAAGGTCGAACAGGCGACGCTCGACCGCGCCGTCGAGAACCTGAAGCCCGTCACCATCGCCGAAGAGACGGCCGGCCCAGCCGAGGCCGCGCGGATGTCGAAGGCCGAACAGTTGAGCGCCGTCGCTTGGGACGAGGCGGCGCACGCCGAGTTGGACAAAGCTCTCGAAGCACGGCCTTCGAGCCCGCGCCTCAACCTCGCGAAGGCGCAGCTCTACCGCGCGCGCAACGACAACGTGCAGGCGTTCAACGTGCTCCGCCGCAGCTTCCCCGACTACTCGCAGATGGAGCCCGAGGAGTTGACGCGTGAGGAGTGGGATGTCTTCTACCCGCTCGCCTTCTGGGATGCGATCCGTCAGGAGGCGACGGCGCGCGCGCTCGACCCATACATCGTCGCCGGTCTCATCCGGCAAGAGTCGGTCTTCAACCCGCGCGCCGTCTCGCACGCCGACGCCTACGGCCTGATGCAGTTGCTCGTGCCGACCGCGCGGCTCACCGCGAAGCGCTTCGGCGTCGAAGACTCGGTCACGTCCGAGACGCTTCTGAGCGACCCGCGCTTGAACATCCGGCTCGGCACGTCGTATCTGAAAGACCAGCTCGACAAGTACGGCCGCATCGAGTACGTCGCCGCCGCTTACAACGCGGGGCCGGGGCGCGTCGTGCAGTGGCGCGCGACGCTGCCGCTTCAGTTGGACGAGTGGGCCGAGGCTATCCCTTTCCGCGAGACGCGCGGTTACGTGCAGGGCGTCGTGCGCAACATGCTTCAGTACAAGAGGCTCTACGACGAGCAGGGGCGCTTCCGCCCCGAGGTCGGCACGCGCGCCGTGCGCCGCGACATCTCGCAGGAGCCGGACGCGCCCGCAAACGACAACACGCGCCCCCGCCGCGTGTCGAATGAAGAGGAAGAGTGAGGTGAGGCTGAGGTGAAGAGGGAATTAACAGATCGTAGCGTGCGACGTTCGACACGTGCTCTCTCGTTAGTGTGGATGTTGAGCGTCGTCGCCCTCTGCGCGTTCGACGCGTCGGCGCAGAGGCGTAAGCCTTCGACGAAGCCGGCCAAGCCTTCAACGAAGACTGCTGCGAAGAGTGTCGCGAAGCCTTCAACAAAGACTGCGGCAAAGCTCTCCTCAAGCATCATCAACATCGTCACGGAGCCCGGCGCGGTCGTCTGGGTGGACGAGGTGCGGCGCGGCGTGGTGGACGCGAGGAGCATGCTACAGCTCAAGCTCACGCCCGGCCGCCACACCTTGCGCGTGCGCGCGAAGGGTTTCGCCGAGCGCACCCTCGACCTGTCGCCGACGGAGCGCGGCGGCACGACCATCCCGCTGACGCAGACGACCGACGAAGCGGAGCTTGCATTTCAGCAGGCCGAGGAGGCGCGCGAGCAGGGGAACAACGCCGCGGCCGTCGAGCTGTACCGGCAGGCGCTCAAAGCCCGCCCGCGCTTTGCGGCCGCGCACGTCGGGCTCGCGCGCGCGCTCGAATCGCAGGGGGACACGGACGGTGCGCTCGAAGAGTTGAAGGCGGCGCGCGCCGACCGCCCCGTCTACCCGGAGGCGTGGGCGGTCGAGGGGCGCATCCAGCGCTCGCTTGCGGACTACGATGCGGCGCTCGCGGCCTTCGCGCGTGCGCTGCGCGAGGGGCGCGGCTTCCAGCCCGAGGCGCACACGGGCGCGGGGCTCGTCTACGAAGAGCAGGGGCGCCACGAGGAGGCCGTCGCGTCTTTCAAGAAAGCCATCGCGCAGCTCTCCGATACAGAGCCCGTCGTCTACGAGCTGCTCGCGCGCAACCTCGAAAAGCTCGAACGCTGGAAGGAGGCGGTCGCCGCCTACGAGAAGTACCTTGAGCTGGCGCCGCAGGGCGCGCACGCCTCTGCCATCAACTCGATCATTGACCAGCTTCGCAAACAGGCGGCCGAGTCGGAGTCAGGCCAACCGCCGCTCGACTAAAACTCGCGCGCCCTTTAGCGGCGCAGGCCAGCTCCCTGTGTGAAGGGGCCCTGCGACGCGTAGCCGTTACTCTTCGCCGTCACGATGATGAAGATGATGAGGCAGCCAACCAGCGCGGCCCCGGCGATCTTGTCCGCCTTGTTCGGGTGCTTATCCCCGTCATCCGCGAACACGACGGGCGCCTGCCTGCCCGCGTTCAGTCCCCTCAAGTCGAACTCCCTGCCGCGCCGCTCGGGCACTTCAATCTCCTTCGCCGTCTCAGGCTTCTCGCTCGTCAAGACCACGAACCCTTTGTCCCCACCCGCCCGCGGGAAACGCCTCCCCGACTGCGCACGCGCGCAAGGCGCGCACGCCGCGACGGCGAGAAGCGCCGCCAGCGCTGTCGTCAAATGCTTCCTGAACATTACCGCTCACCTCAAAAAATGGAATCGCGCCGCACAGCGTCGGCGACATGAGAAGGATACGTGCGGGATGGAAGAGGGAGGGCGCGGCCTGTGACACTAAACGCATCGACACAAGCGCGCGGCGCTACAGCAGACCGAGCTTGTGCGCGAGAAAGATGAGGATGAAGGCGAGCGCGAAGAAGGTCGCCGCCCATGGATA
>JBJMGQ010000320.1:0-8138 GCA_045807845.1 Pyrinomonadaceae bacterium
GTGTTTGGCGGCAGGCATGTTGGTAGGGGTATTGGAAGGGAGGAACCAAGGTACTATCCTGCCAGCAGTAGGGCGGCGGGCTCTGCGGCACCCTTCAGCCCTCCGCATGGTAGATGTGTTCGAACACCTCCACCGATACAGGGCCACAGTTGAGCACACCCCGGGCTGCGGCCGAGACGACAGCTAGGTAGGTCGAACTGCCTGTAAGGTGGGTGTGTAGGTCAGGCATGCGGCTCCTGGTTGAAAATAGCGAAGGAGGTCCGACAACTCAGGGCGCGAGACCCGGCCCTCCTCTCACCATCGAAAGGCGGCCAGCGGCCGGCCTGAACGTCTCGTGACCTTGTTGAAGGGTTCGCCGGTGACTATATAATGCCACCCATGGCCCGACTCTCCTCTCGGCTCGGTGCGCTCGCCGCGATGTCGGCGGTAACGCTATCCGCGGCCCTGCTCGCTTTCGCCTTCCTCGGCTCATTCGTTCGGTATATGGGGGACGACTGGTGCACCGCGGCGGTCATTAACAAGCACGGCCTCTGGGGGGCACAGTGGCGCTGGTACGTGGGCTGGACGGGGAGGTACTCCTTTTCTCTGGCTAGTGGCATCGCTCACCTCCCCGGGCCCCGGGCCGCATCATTGATACCCGCCCTGATGTTGATGCTGTGGCTCGTCGCGGCGTTCTGGGCCGCTTACCAGATCGCTTTAGCGGCGCGGTGGCCGCGCCCTTTGGTTGCTTCGCTGCTCGCGGCCGAGTTCGTCGTCTTCGTGACCCTCAACACGGCCCATAACATCGTCCAGTCTTTCTACTGGCAGACGGGCGTGCTGACGTACGTCGCCCCGCTGATCTTGCTGACGTTCTATGTCGGGCTCGTCGTACATAGGGCGCGGGTGCAGTCGGTTGGCCCGGTGGCTTGGGGGCTGTCTGCTTTAAGCCTCGCGACGACGTTTGCCGCAGGAGGCTTCTCGGAGACGTACGCGGTCATGCAGGCCGGGGGGCTGCTGCTGGCAGCCGCGGCGTGCATGAAGGGCGCGCGCGCCTCTTCCGGCCGTGCGCTTCGCCCACTCGTCCTATCGGGACTGGCCGGTTCCGCCCTCGCCCTGCTTGTTGTAGCGCTCGCGCCCGGCAACAGCGTCAGGCAGGGTTTCTTCCCGCCCCAGAGCCTGGTCACGACCGCGAAGCTCTCGCTCTACTACGCGACGGGCCACGTCCCATATACGGCCTACCTCGCGCCGTGCACGACCCTCCTGACGCTGGCGGCACCGGCGCTGGCAGGCTTTTACCTTCACATGATAGAGCCCGGCCGCAGAGAATCTCTTGACCCGAGGGCCACGCGGCGTCTGCTCGTACTCCTCCCGGCCGCGGGGTATTTCCTCATCGTGTGCTGCTACGCGCCCGCCGCGTACGGCATGTCCACTTACCTGCCGGGGCGCGCGCGCCTCATCCCGCAGTTCGTCTTCGTCTGCGTGGCGATCACTTTCGCGTACATGGCCGGCGCTTTGCTGGCGGGTTACGCCTCGGCCCGCGGGCGAACTACGTCCGCGGTTGCGACCGTCGGGGCGGGCGTCGTGGCGGCCCTGCTAGTCTTATCGCCCGTGTCCGCCGCTTGGCGCGTCCTGACACTCATTAAGGGGGCGAGGGAGAGCGCCTACGTCTTCGACCAGATGGACCGGGAGATCCGCGCAGCAAAAGAGCAAGGGGTCATGGATCAGACGGTGAGGGCCGTCGGTGACGTAGAGTCGCGCTTCGGGGCCGGGAAGACTGAGCTGCAAATAGAGCGCGACCCTGAAGACTGGAAGAATAAATGTATGGCCCGGTTCTATGGTATCAACTCGGTCAGGTCTCAGTGAGGTCGTTATGCGCACCTGACGAAGACCGCGGTGTTCGCACGTCCGGGATTGTCTTGTCCCTCATGTCTCGCGCTCTTCGCCGGCGCCGTGCGTTCAAGGGCTCTCTCGCCCGCCAAGTTGCACGTCAACGGGATGTGTGCTAACTAATTCGCCGAGCGAAATAGGGGGCTGCCCTAACTTTCACCTCCCCGGCAGGTAACGGTAAGAGCCCTCATGAGCTTCCGCGGACTCACGCCCCGCGGGTTTCCGACGACTTCACCTTCTACGAGATTATCACTCCGACTCTAAGGCGCTGCCGGCCGAGTCTGTTTCACCTGCCCGCGTTTCCTCGGGCTTCACCGCATTCAAGAGCGACACCAGTGAGAATAAACAACCCTCACCGCCTCCGAAGGCTGACCCTATTCTTCTGTCTACTCCTCTCCTGTGCGCTGTGGGCCGGTGACTCGGCGGCCACGGCCACCGCTACCAAGCTCTCCGCGCCCGGTAGCGCGTCGGACGGCCTCATCCCCGAACGCTACAGCGACCCACGGGGCAGCCTCTTAAGCCGCATCACGGAAGCACCCTCATTCTTGAGGGCTGCCTCACCCCTGCGCGCGCTGCTGCCTTTTTACACGTCCCTCCTCACCGACGACTTCAACGACAACCTGAGAGACGCGTCGAAGTGGAATCTGGTGACTCCGGGGGGCGCGGTGCCCGCTCTTGAGCAGAACCAGAGGCTCGAAATCAAGCCCCTGGTCAACGGCGCGGGGAGCAACTACAACGGCTACACGTCCACGGTGGGCTACGACCTGACGGGCGCGCGCGCCTCGGTCGAAGTGGTGCAGGCGACCGGCGGCACCGGCGGCGCCGAGACGGTTCTGAAGATTACCGACAGCAGTAGTTCCGCGAACGCCGGGCGCTTCGTCGTAGCCAACGGCATCCTCTTTTGTCAGTACAAGCAGGCAGGCAGCGGGTACACGACGCTGGCGGCCCCCGGCTACAGTCCGACGCAGCACCGCCGCTGGCAGCTGCGACACGACGCGGCCGCCGACACCCTCTACTGGGAGACGAGCCCCGACGGCGCGTCGTGGACGACGCTGGCCAGCGTCACCGACCCTTTCCCCGTCACCTCCGTCTTGGTAACGCTCACGTCCGGGACTTGGTACGAGCAGGCGTGGCCGGGTGAGGCCATCTTCGACAACTTCCTGATGGAGCCAAACCAGACGAACAACCCTCCGGCGGTGGCCCTGACGACCCCCGCCGCCAACACGAGTTTCACGGCGCCGGCGACGATCAGCATCGCGGCGAATGCATCTGACCCAGACGCCGGTGGTTCAGTGACCAAAGTGGAGTTCTTCGCCGAGACGATGAAACTGGGTGAGGATACGACCGCGCCTTTCACCTTCACGTGGTCGAATGTCGCCGCGGGCAGCTACAGCCTGACAGCCAAGGCCACCGATAACGGCGGCGCGCAGACGACCTCCGCCGCCGTGGGCATCACGGTGGCGCTCTCACCTACCACTAACCCCCTCGCCGACGACTTCAATGACAACGCGATGGACGCGGCGAAATGGGTCCTGAGGACACTGGGCTCCGGGGTGACCGCCGCCGAGCAGAACCAGAGGCTTGAGATCACGCCGGTCGCCAACGCTGTGGGTAGCAACTACAACGGCTACCGGACGGCGGCGGCCTACGACCTGACGGGCGCGCGCGCATCCGTCGAGGTCGTACAGGCGACCGGCGGCACCGGCGGCGCCGAGACGGGGTTTAACTTCAACGACAGCGCCGGGAACTCGGCGCGGTTCGTGGTCGCCAACGGCGCGCTCTTCTGCCAGTACAAGGTGGCGGGACAGAGCGCCAACACGACCGTCAGCGCGCCGGGCTACAGCCCCTTGCAGCACCGCCGCTGGCGGCTGCGGCACGACCAGGCGGCCGACACGCTGAACTGGGAGACGAGTCCCGACGGCGCGTCGTGGGCGACGCTGGGCTCTGTCGCGCGCCCGTTCCCCCTCACCGCCTTGCAGGTAACGCTGACCGCGGGGACGTGGTACGAGCAGGCGTCGCCCGGCATGGCTATCTTCGACAACTTCTTGCTTGAGCCGAACCCTGCGAACACGCCGCCGTCGGTGGCGCTGACGGCTCCGGCCGCCGGCGCCACCTTCACCGCCCCGGCCTCGATCACGCTCAGCGCGGCGGCCACCGACGCCGACGGCGGGGTCGCGAAAGTGGAATTCTACAGCGGCACGACCTTACTGGGGACTGTCACCTCGGCCCCTTACAATTTCACCTGGAACAACGTGGGGGCCGGCAGCTACGGCCTGACGGCGAAGGCCACTGATAACAGCGGCGCGCAGACGACCACCGCCGCCGTTGGCGTCACGGTCTCCCTGCCGACCGTCACGATCACGGCGACAGACGCGAGCGCCTCAGAACAGGGGCCGGATGCCGGCACGTTCACCATCACGCGGGCCGGCGCGTCGGGCCTGACCAACTCACCTCTGACCGTCTACTTCACGGCCGGCGGCACTGCGACTGGAGGAGGCACAGACTATGCTTCGATAGGCACCTCGGTGACGATTCCCGTGGGGGCCACCTCGCAGACCGTCACGATCACGCCGGTGGACGACGCCGTGGTGGAGAACGGCGGTGAGACGGTTGTGCTCACACTCACGGCGAACGCCGCCTACACGGTCGGGACGCCTTCGTCCGCTACGGTCAACATCGCCGACAACGACACCTACCCGCCGACGGCCTCCATCACCTCGCCCGCGGGCGGCACAGTTTTCACCGTGCCGGCTTCGATAGAGATCAGCGCGGCGGCCTCCGACTCAGACGGCACGGTCGCGAAGGTCGAGTTCTACCAGGGTGCGACGAAGCTCGGAGAGGACACGACCGCCCCCTATTCCTTTACTTGGAACCCCGCTGCGGGCAGCTATAGCCTGACGGCGAGGGCGACAGACAACGCGGGCGCGACGGGGACCTCGGCGCCGGTCTCCGTGGTCGTCAACACCCCGCCCGCTGTGAGCGTCACCGGCCCAGCCGACAACACGGCCGTCTACGCCGGCACGAACGTCCAGCTCACGGCCTCCGCGTCCGACCCCGACCAAGGCGACGCGGTCGCGAAGGTGGAGTTCTTCCAAGGCACGACGAAGCTGGGCGAAGACGCGACCGCGCCATACGCCTTCTCGTGGCAGAACGTGCCGGAGGGCAGCTACACGCTCACCGCCGTGGCGACGGACGGCCGCGGGGCACAGACGACGAGCGCAGTCGTCCACGTGGCGGCCGCCGACTTTACGGCAGCACGCCTCGACCCGTCGAACCGCACGGGCTCAGGCGGCGTTGACCTCTACTCGCGCAACTTCAACTGGTCACTCCCCGTAGTCGCCTTGCCCGGCCGCGCAGGGCTCGACCTCGGCCTCTCGCTCTCCTACAACTCTCTGGTCTGGACGAAGTCGGGCGGCGGGGTGCTCTTCGACGGCGACGGCGGGTGGCCCGCGCCGGGCTTCCGCCTCGGCTTCCCCGTGGTGCAGGGGCAGTTCTACGACACGCAGGCGCAGAAGACTGCTTACTTGCTCATCACGCCGTCGGGCGCGCGCGTCAGCCTCAGGCAGACGGCCGTGCCGACGGTCTACGAAGCCGGCGACTCCTCCTACCTGCAACTGACCGAGGAGACGGACGGGAGTCTGACGCTTGTAATGTTAGGCGGCGCGCGGATGACCTACCGCGTACACGGCGCCGTCTACCAGTGCGAGAAGATCACCGACCCTAATGGCAACTTCATCACCATCGCCTACGACGGCTACGGCAGGCTGGACGCGGTCACCGACACGCTGGGGCGTCTCGTCGATTTCGAGTACTACCCGGACGGCTACCTGAAGGAGATCAAGCAGACGTGGCACCGCGAGGTCGAGGGCGCCGCGCCCGTGACCGAGACGCACTACTGGGCCCGGTTCGAGTACGTAGACGTTACGCTCGGCATCAACTTCCCGGGGCTCATGCCTGTGGGCGCGCAGAACGGGCAGGCGTTCCACGCGCTCAGGAAAGTCAAGCTGGCCGACGACTCCTCTTTCGTCTTCGACTACACGAGCTGGGGGCAGGTCTCTCAAGTGAAGGCTTACGCGCCGGACAATCGCCTGCTCAACTACTTGAAGCTGAACCTCCCGGTTGACGCTTCGCAGTCGCAGTCGGACTGCCCGCGCCCGACCGAACTGCGCTCCTGGGCCGCCTACGCGAACGGCGACGCGGACGGCGCACCGGCGCAGGCCGAGGAACTGCTCACCTCATACGAGGTGACGGACGGGGCGACGTGGACGACGCCGGAAGACAATCAGCCGCAGACGGGCCGGCTCGGCCGGACGACCTCGCCCGACGGCACCGTCTACAAGGAGTACGCACCCTCCGCGGGCTGGAACCGGGGGCTCGTGCGCCTAAACGAAATCTGGTCGGGCGGGGTGAAGAAGAAGTGGACGAGCACGGCCTGGACGCAGGACGACGAGGCGCTTCAGTACACCCAGAACCCACGCGTCAGGGAGACGAACGTCTACGACTCGAACGAGGACGGCTCTCTCCACAGCCGCCGACGCACGGAGATCGTCTACACCACGTTCGGTCTGCCGCAGGAGGTGAAGGAGTACGACTCGAACGCAACGACCGTGCTCAGGCGTACCGTCATGACGTACGTGGCCGCGTCGGTGAACGGGGTTGGGGCCTACGCGACGAGACGCATCATTGGCCTACCCTCCAAGCGGGAGGTCTACGGCCTGGACGATACGTCGGAGAAGCTCTACTCGAAGGTCACCTACGAGTACGACTGCGGCGGGGAGTTCCTGTCGGCGCCGGAGGGCAGTCCGGCCTCGGTGGCGCAGCATGACGACGCGAACTTCGGGACGGCCTTCAACACGCGTGGGAATCCGTGTCGCACGCGACGTTGGGACGCGGACGACCGGGAGAATCTGACGAAGTCCGTCGCCGCGGAGTCGGGCTACAACACGCTCGGCTCGCCCGTCTTTAACCGCGACGCGCTCGGGCATCAGACGAGCGTCACCTACGCAGATTCGGACGGCGGGGGGCGTTTCGCCTACCCGACGACCGTCACCGACCCGAGCGGGTTCACCGCCTCGGCCTGGTACAACTACGATCTGGGCGTGGTGATGAAGACTGTGACGCCGACTCCGCAGGGTACTAATGGGCAGCCCACGGTGACGCGCTACTACGACGCGGCGGGGCGCCCCCTGAAGGCGGCGGCCGGCCCGAGCGGCACATACACGCGTTGGGAGTACGGGGCGAGCGGGCTCTACGTGAAGGTGTTGACGAAAGTAGACACGGACAAGCCCGAGACCTTCGTCATGAGCGTCACGGACGGCGATGGCGCCGCCGTCGGCATGCTACGTGAGCACCCCGGCGACGGGACGGGTTATGCGGCGAGCCGCTCCGAGTACGACCCGGTCAACCGTGTGGTGAAGCGGTACAACCCTGTGGAGGTGATGGTAAACGCGGGCGACCTCTCGAACGCCAGATTGTGGGTGCCGGCCGGCCCTGACGTGACGCGGCTGGGCCGTGCAGGGTGGCCTTACTCAGCGACCGAGTACGACTGGAAGGGGCGCGTCCGGCGCGAGGTCAACCCCGACGGCTCCGACCGGCTGACGGACTACAACGGGTGCGGGTGCGCGGGCGGCGAGGTGGTGACGACGCGCGGCGAGTTGGTGCCCACCAACGCGCCTTCGCCCGCACCCGCGCAGGGGCGGCGGGCGCAGAGGGTCTACCACGACATCCTCGGCCGGCCGCAGAAGACAGAGTTGCTGGACTGGGTCGGCTCGGTCTACTCCTCGACGACGACGAAGTATGACGCGCTCGACCGGCCGGTGCGGGTGCGCGAGTACGCGGGCCCGGCGCCGGCGGTCGAGCCGGAAGGCGAGGGCGGAAGTTACCAGACGACTGCGATGAGCTACGACGGGCACGGGCGCCTGCATACACGGCACCTGCCCATCTACGACGCGAACACGTTAGTGACCTACGAGTACAACAACGACGACACCGGTCACAGCGTGACTGACCCGCGCGGCGTCAAGACCACCTTCACCTACAACAGCCGGGGCATGGTCACGCGCGTCGCCTACGACCCGCAGCTGTCAGGCGTCCCCAACACGCCCGACGTGACGTTCGACTACGATGCGGCGGGTAATCGCATCGCGATGACGGACGAGGCGGGCTCGACCTCCTACCAGTATGACGCGCTCTCGCGGCTCTCGTCGGAGACGCGGCAGTTTGGCGGCATCACCCAACGCACCTACACGCTGACGTATGCCTACACGCTGGCA
>JBJMGQ010000321.1:0-8326 GCA_045807845.1 Pyrinomonadaceae bacterium
GAACAACAGCAGGCCGCCGCCCACACTCGCGACCGCCGAGAGCGCACTCCGAGCCAAGTCGCCGGCCTTCGGCTGCATGCCCTGCACGAACCCGGGCAAGTCCGCGTGGGCCTTCGACCATGCATCGTGGAGCTGCCTGCCGACTACGGGCCACCGCTCCACGCCCTCGCGCGGAGCGGGTATCGACAGCCTGTTCTCCTGCACGGCTTTGACCAGGCTACTGACCGAGTCGGCGAATGAGTTCAAAAGCAACGACGTGGGGATGACGAGCAGCAGCGCCAATCCGATAAGTACCGCCTGGATGAAGGCAACGCCGACGACGCCCAGCGCGACGGCGCGAATGGTCGCCGTGGAGAGGCGGGCCAGCGCCTCGCCCCGCGCGCCGCCCGCGATGCGGCGGAAGAGCGCCCGGCTGCCGCGCGCGCCCGATTCGCCGTACGCCATGACGACGGCGGCGACGACGAAAGAGACCATGAACAACAGCAGGCCGCCGCCCACACTCGCGACCGCCGAGAGCGCACTCCGAGCCAAGTCGCCGGCCTTCGGCTGCATGCCCTGCACGAACCCGGGCAAGTCCGCGTGGGCCTTCGACCATGCGTCGTGGAGTTGCCTGCCGACTATGGGCCACCGCTCCACGCCCTCGCGCGGGGCGGGTATCGACAGCCTGTTCTCCTGCACGGCTCCGACGAAGTCCCTGACCGAGTCGGCAAATGAGTTCAAAAGCAACGCCGTGGGGATGACGACCAGCAGCACGCCAACCGCCACCAGGATGGTCGAGGCGAGCCACTGCCTCCGGCCGACCCTGCGCGCGAGCCCTTGATGCAGCGGGTAGAGCGTGACCGCCAGGATGACCGACCAGGCCGCCATCGTCAGGAAAGGCGAGATGACCCGGTAGCACAGCAGCACCAGCGCGCCGACCAGGGCGGCGCGAATCAGAACGTCCAGCAGATGTGACTGCGCCTGCCTTCCGAATTCGGAGTCCGGCCGCGGGAATGTGTCCATCGGTTTCCCCCTTCTAACTGTCGGCCCGCCCGCGCATGCGGATTTGAATCAGCGCGTTCAAGACCACGAAGATGAAGGCGGTCGAGAGCCCGCACAACAGCACGCCCGAGACGCCCTCCACGGCCCCCAGCAGACGCCACCTCTGCGGGAGCACGACATCGCCGTAGCCGATGGTCGTGTAGCTCCCGAGCGAGAAGTAGAGGGAAGTCTCGTAGTCCGGGAACAGCCCCCACCACTGATAGACCGCCGCCCAGACCGCCGTCTCCGTGAGGTGGAGCACGATGACGACTGAAAAGACCAGGATCAGATATAGGCTGAACAGCGTCATACCCGACCGCTGCTCAAACCTTTCGCGCCGGTCAATCAGCCACTCGGCCGCGCTGACCAGGCCGGCCGTATGAATCACCACACAGACGGCTACCACCACGAAAGCGAGCGTCAGCTCGGAAAGCACAGAGTCGTCCTCCCGCCGCGCCGCCGCGGCCCGCCCGGCTGCCGCGGAGACTCAAGGACGGTAACGGCGTCCGGCGCCCGGCAATACTGGCAAAATTGACAGTACAAGCGGCGCGGCCGCCGCCGATAAAATCGCGCGGTGTGAACCCGACCGCGATCCGCTAAGAGCCCGGATGAGCCGGCACGAGACCTCGCCGCGGGCGTCTGCGAGGCAGGCCCGCAATAGGAGTCGGTTATGAAGACCCTGCAAGTGCGAAGACTTTCCGTTTCAGTGGCGGCGACGCTCGCCGCGTGGTGGGCCGCGGGCTGCGGAGGCGGCGCCGCCCTCAAGGTGGAACCTTCCCACCTCCTTCCTCCTACCGTGGTCGTCGCCGACGTAGAGCAGAGGACAGTCCCCATCTACGGCGAGTTCGTCGGCCAGACCCGGGCGCAGGTGACCGTCGAGCTGCGCGCGCGCGTCGAGGGCGTGCTGGAGAAGATTCACTTCAGGGAGGGGCAGCCGGTCAGGAAGGGGGAACTTCTCTTCTCCATCGACAAGCAGCCCTTCCAGGCCGTCCTTCAGTCGGCGCAGGCGACGCTCGCGAAGTCCGAGGCCGACCTCGCGCAGGCGCGCCAGCGCACCGACGTGCTCCAGGCGCAGGCCGAGCTGGTGGACGCGCAGGCCACCCTCAGCAAGGCCGAGCAGGACTTACGGCGCATCGAGCCGCTGGCGAAGGAGAAGGCCGTCACCGAACTGGAACTCGACGCGGCCGTCGCCGCCCGGAAGTCGGCGCAAGCCGGCGTCGATGCCAAGCAGGCCAGCCTTTCCAACTTCGAAGGCTCCGTCAAATACACCATCGCGCGGGCCACCGCCGAGGTCTCCGCCGCCGGGGCGCGCATCAAGCAGGCCCAGCTTGATCTGGGCTACTGCGACATCTACTCCCCGATCAACGGCATCATCGGCTTCAAGAACGTTGACGTGGGGAACCTCGTCGGGCGCGGCGAGGCGACGCTCCTCGCCACGGTCTCTTCGTCCGACCCGCTGCTCGTGAACTTCAACCTCAGCGAAGTCGAATTCCTCAACCTGACCAGCCCCGAGACCATCGGCAAGCAGAAGATTAACCGCCGGATCGAGTTGATCCTCTCCGACGAGAGCCGCCATCCCTACGAAGGCGCGCTCCAGGTCGTAGACCGCACCGTTGACCCTCAGACCGGGACGCTGAAGGTCGAGGTCAGCTTCCCGAACCCGCGCAGCTACCTGCGGCCGGGGCAGTTCGCGCGCCTGCGCGCCGTGGTGGCCGAGCGGAAGGACGCCGTCCTCGTCCCCCAGAGGGCCGTGCAGGAGATGCAGGGGGCGCGGACGGTCATGGTCGTGGACGAGCAGAACAAGGTCTCGGTGCGCACCGTGAGCGTCGGCGACAAGTCGGACAACTACTTCGTCGTGCTGCAAGGGCTCAACCCGGGAGAGCGTGTGATCGTGGAGGGGATGCAGAAGGTCAAGCCCGGGGCCGAGGTGAACACGGCGGGTGAGTCGGCACGGCAGTCCGAAGGGAGTTGACCCGTGGCGAACTTCTTCATCCGGCGGCCGATTGTCGCCATCGTCATCTCCATCCTGATGCTCATGCTCGGGCTCGTCGTCATCCGCGGCCTCTCCGTCGAGCAGTACCCGTTCCTCGCGCCCCCGAACATCCGCGTGACCGGAACCTACCCCGGCGCGTCGGCCGAGGCGGTCGAGCAGTCCGTGGCGACGCCGGTCGAGCAGGAGGTGAACGGCGTTGACCGCATGATCTACATGAAGTCGTCGAACACCTCGGACGGCCGCATGCTGCTCGACGTGAACTTCGAGGTCGGGACGGATCAGGACACCGCCAACGTGCTCACGCAGAACCGCGTCTCGACCGCCGAGGCGCGACTCCCCGCCGAGGTCAACCAGCAGGGCGTGACGGTCAAGAAGCAGAGCCCGAGCATCCTCATGGTCGTCTCGCTCTACTCGCCGAAGGACGCCTACGACGCCAACTTCCTCGTCAACTACTGCGGCATCAACCTGCGCGACCAAATCCTGCGCATCCCCGGCATCGCGCAGGTAGACCTCTTCGGCGGCACCGACTACGGCATGCGCGTCTGGATGCGCCCCGACCGGCTCGCCAAGCTCGGGCTCACCCCGGCCGATGTCATCTCGGCCATCAAGGAGCAGAACCTGCAAGCGCCCGCCGGCAAGGTCGGCGCGCCGCCCACGCCGAACGATCAGGAGTTCACGACGACGCTCAGCGCGCCCGGACGCCTCGTCACGCCCGAGGAGTTCGAGAACATCATCGTCCGCCAGACGGGTACGGGCGCCGTCGTGCGCGTCAAGGACATCGGCCGCGCCGAGCTGGGCTCGCAGGACTACAACTCGTTCGGGCGTCTGAACGGCAAGCCGGGCGGCGCGATGGCCGTCTACCTCCTGCCGGGCGCGAACCAGCTCAAGGCCGCCGAGACGATCTACGAGACGATGGAGCACGCCAAGTCGCTCTTCCCGCCCGACATGGACTACAAGATCGTCTACGACACCACGCCGGCGGTCGAGGCTTCCATCGAGGCCATCCTGCACACGTTCGTCGAGGCGCTGGTGCTCGTCATCCTCGTCGTCTTCATCTTCCTGCAAAACATACGCGCGACCATCATCCCGGTGCTCACCATCCCGGTCTCGCTCGTCGGCACGTTCATCTTCTTCCCCCTCCTCGGCTTCTCGATCAACACGCTCTCGATGTTCGGGCTCGTGCTCGCCATCGGCATCGTGGTGGACGACGCCATCGTCGTCGTCGAGGCCGTCATCCACCACCTCGAACACGGGTTGGCCCCGAAGGAGGCGACCTACAAGGCGATGGCGGAAGTCTCCGGCCCCGTCGTCGGCATCGCGCTCATCCTCTCGGCGGTCTTCGTCCCCGTGGCGCTGCTCGGCGGGCTCGTGGGGAGCATGTACAAGCAGTTCGCGCTCACCATCGCCATCTCGGTGCTGCTCTCGGCCTTTAACGCCTTGACGCTGACGCCCGCGCTCTGCGCCATGCTGCTCAAGCCGCCGAAGCCGATGCGCGGGCCGCTCGGCGCCTTCTTCCGCGGCTTCAACAAGGTCTTCGACGTGACGACGAGCGGCTACGTCAGCGTCTCGCGCATGCTCGTGCGCCGCTCCTTCCTGACGATAGTCATCATCGCCGGCGTGGTCGCCGGCGCACTCTTCTTCGCCCGCCGACTCCCGGCCGGCTTCATCCCCGACGAGGATCAGGGCATCTTCGGCGTCAGCGTCCAGCTCCCGCCCGGCGCGTCGCTCGCGCGCACCAGCGAGGTGCTCAAGCGGGTCGAAGAGATTCTCAAGGAGACCGAGGGCGTCGAGTCCTTCCAGACCATCGGCGGCTACGGCGTGGTGACGAATACTTACCAGACCAACTACGGCTCGATGTTCGCGCGGCTCAAGCCGTGGGAGGAGCGCCACGGCGCGGAGCAGCACGTCAAGGGCATCATGGCGAAATTGCAGCGGCGCTTCGCTGCAATACCCGAGGCCGTCATCTTCCCCTTCAACATCCCGACGTTGTCGGGGTTCGGCGCGGCCTCGGGTTTCAACTTCCTGATTCAGGATCGCAGCGGCTCGATGAGCGTCGGCGAGCTGGGCGAATACGCGAGGGCCTTCATTGCGGCGGCGCGCGAGCGCCCCGAACTGGGTAACGTCTTCACCTCGTTCGACCCGAACTACCCGCAGGTCAAAGTTGACCTCGACCGCGAGAAGGCACGCACGCTCGGCGTCCCCGTCAACGAAGTCTTTCAGGCGATGTCCACCGCGATGGGCGGCACCTTCGTTAACGACTTCAACCGCTTCGGGCGGCTCTACCGCGTCTACGTGCAGGCGGAGTCGGAGACGCGGCTGAAGGCTTCGGACATCGGTAACATCTACGTCCGCTCGAAGACGACGGGGCAGATGATTCCGCTCTCGACGCTCGTCACCGTCAAGGACAACGCCGGCACGGAGCTAACGACCCGCTTCAACCTGCTGCGCTCGGTCGAGATGCAGGGCTCGCCCGCGCGCGACTACACCTCGGGCCAAGCGCTCGCCGCGCTCGAAGATGTCTTCAAGCGGACGATGCCGAAGGAGATGGGCTTCGCCTACTCTTCGCTCTCCTATCAGGAGAAGGCCGCGCCGCCGTCCGCGCCGACCTTCATCCTCGCCATCGTCGTCGTCTTCCTGCTGCTGGCCGCGATGTACGAGAGCTGGCGGCTGCCGTGGGCCGTGCTTTTGGGGTCGCCGCTGGTGGCGCTGGGCGCGTTCTTCGGGGTCTGGCTGGCGGGTTACGACAACAACGTCTACGTGCAGGTCGGCCTCGTCATGCTCATCGGTCTGGCGGCGAAGAACGCCATCCTCATCGTCGAGTTCGCCAAGGCGAAGCACGAGGAGGGGTTGACGCTGGAGGACGCGGCGCTCACCTCGGCGCGGCTCCGCTTCCGCCCGATCCTGATGACGGCCTTCGCCTTCATCCTCGGCGTCATCCCGCTGATGAAGGCGACCGGCGCGGGCGCGGGCGCGCAGAACGTGATGGGCACGGGCGTCTTCTGGGGCATGCTGGTCGCGACGCTGCTGGGCGTCTTCATCATCCCCGGCAACTACACCTTCACCGAGTCGCTGGGCCGCCGCCGTCGCGCGCCAGTGGAGGTCGTGCCGGACGCGACCCCGGTCGGTTACATGCGGCCGGAGTTACCACTGATACCGTTTGACGACGTGACCGAGGACGCCGCGGTAGAACCCGCGACAATGGAAGCGAAGGGTGAGCACGTATGAGGAGGTTGATAGTAGCGTTGTTGGTCGCGTGTCTGGCGCAGTCCGTCGCGGTCGGCCAGAGCGGCCGGAAGAAGAAGAAGGATGCACCTCCGCCGGTGCCGCAGGTGCCGGCCCCGGCCGACTTCAGGGGCGCCGTCGCGCCGCCCGACGCACAGACGCTCGCCGACGCGAAATGGTTCGAGGTCTTCAGGGACGAGAAGCTGCAAGAGCTGATTCGCGAAGCGCTCTTCCACAACTATGACCTCCGCGAGGCCGTGGCGCGCATCGACGCGGCGCGCGCCTCGCTGGGCATCACGCGCGCTGAACAGTTCCCCACTGCCGGCGCGGGCGCCGACGTGAACGCACAGCGCCGCTCAAGGGACGGCGCCTTCACCATCCCCGAACCCGTCGAGCAGCACCGCACGTTCGGGAGCGTCCTGACGAATCTTTTCACCTACGAGATCGATGTCTGGGGGCGGCTCAAAAAGCAGACCGCAGCCGCGCGCGCCGACCTGCTGGCCTCAGAGGAGGCTCGCAGGGCTGTGACGACGACGATTGTGGGTGACGTTGCGGCGTCCTACTTCAACCTGCGCGAGCTCGACTTCGAGCTTGAGATAGCGCAGCGCACGCTCACCTCACGCCGGGAGTCGCTCCGGATCATCAAGCTCCGGCAGGAGCGCGGCGTGTCGAACCTGCTCGAAGTCCGGCAGGCCGAGGAGCTGGTCTACAACGCGACCGAGGTGATCCCGGCGGTCGAGCAGGCCGTCGAGCAGCAGGAGAACTTCATCAGCCTGCTGACGGGCAAGAGCCCGCAGGCCGTCCCGCGCGGGGACGAGTTGACGAAACAGCAGTTGCCGCCGGAGGTGCCCGCCGGGCTGCCTTCGGACTTGCTCGCGCGCCGCCCTGACATCCGCTCCGCCGAAGCCGAGCTGTTCGCGGCCGACGCGCGCATCGAGGTCGCCCGGAAGGCTTTCTTCCCGCGCATCTCGCTCACAGGCTTCCTTGGTTTCGAGAGCGCCTCTCTGTCAAGCCTCTTCAACCCGTCGCGGGCCATCTGGGGTTTTCTCCCCGAGGTCTCACAGCCCATTTTCAACGGCGGGCGGCTCAAGTCGAATGTGCGGTTCACGCAGGCGCAGCGGGACTTCCTGCTGGTCAACTACGAGAGGACTATCCAGAACGCCTTCCGCGAGGTGTCGGACTCGCTGGTCGCCTATCGCAAGGTGAGGGAGGTTCGCGCCCAGCGCGAGCTGCTCGTCACGACACTCAGGGATCGCGCGCGCCTCTCCTACCTCCGCTACAACGGCGGCGTCTCGAACCTGCTCGAAGCGCTCGACGCCGACCGCGAACTGTTCGACGCGGAGTTGAGCCTCGCGCAGGTACGGCGCAACGAGCTGCTGTCGGTCGTGCAACTTTACAAGGCGCTCGGGGGCGGCTGGCAGCAGTGAAGGGGCGGAGTTCTCACTTGCCTCGGGCGGGACGAGCATGGGCGTGAGGCAGATAGAATCATGGGCCTTCCAACGCGCGGCGCTTGAAAGCGAGTCGCGCCGGATACTAGGTCTGCTGTGCCTGCTCGGCGCGCTCGCGCTCTACGCGGTTGCGCGCGGCTTCGCGGCCGGCGAGTTTCGGCTCCTCCTGGCGCAGACGCTGCTCCTCGCCCTCGCGCTCGCCTACGAAGGCTTCATGCTGGCGGTCGTCAGGAGGGCGCTCCGGAGTCTACGGGATGTCTCGCCGTCGGTGTGGACGCTCAACGTCTTCGTCGAGACCCAAATCCCCACGGCCGCGCTCTTCCTGCTGCTCGACAGCCGTTTGATGAGCCCACATCAGGTGTTGGTCGCGCCGGCCGTGCTCGCCTACTACCTCCTCATCATCCTTTCGACGTTGCGGCTGAGCCCTGTTCTTTCACTCTGGACAGGGCTCGCGGCCGCGCTGGGATACCTCGCCGTGGCCGGCTACACGGAGACGAGGCTCCTGAGTCCGGACGACGTGCCCGCGCCGTTCGCGCCCGTCGTCTACTTCATCTACGCGGGCATGTTTCTGGCGGGCGGCGCCCTCGCCGCGTTCGTGGCCGGGCAGATTCGCGCACACGTCTCGGCCGCGCTGCACGAGGCC
>JBJMGQ010000322.1:0-8684 GCA_045807845.1 Pyrinomonadaceae bacterium
CACCGATGTCCAACTCGGCTCGGCTTTAACGCGCCTCTACCGCTTCCTGCGTAACCCGCGCTTCGATGACTGGCTCTTGACCGAACAGATGCTGAGACTCCTCTCAGACCGGCAAGGCCGCCTCTTACTAGCGCTGGACTGGACGTGCTGGCAAGACCGCTTCAGTCTGCTCACCGCCTCGGTCTGCACAGGCGCGCGCTCCATCCCTGTGGCCTCGTCGGCCTGCGTCTCTCGTAATCTAGCGCGCTCACAAAATCTGTGGGAAGAGACTTTCCGGTTGCGTTGCGAAAATTATTTTTGCGCGCGAAAATTCTTCGAGTGTATTTCGTTAAACAGCGATCCCGAACAGCGAAGCGACGAAGGTCACCTGCCCTCGTGCATCACCCCCAGCTAACCTTTTGACCTGGCCCTTCCTCAACATGTGCATCGCTTCAATGCCCTCGATGGTTCGCTCCGCCGTGTGGAATCTCTTGAAGCATTGCGACGCCCGCACCTTCTTTTTGATGAACCGGTGGTCTTGCTCGATCACATTGTTCAGGTATTTCACGCGCCTGAGCTTGCAGTCCTTCGGCACAATCTTCTCCTCCTGTGAAGCGCTGAATGCCTCAGGGTAAGCTGCGTTCTTATCGACACTAATCGAGAACGGGAGCCTCCGGTGCTCAGCCCTCATCATCTTCTTGAAGAACCGTTTTGCAGCGGAAACATCGCGCCTCGCGCTGAGCATAAATTCTATAGTCTGGCCTTCTTTGTCCACTGCGCGATAGAGATACTTACACGTCTTCCCGACCTTGATGTAGGTCTCATCTACGCGGTATGACGTGCCGCTCATTTTTAAATGCTGACGCACGCGTTTATTAATTTCAGGGGCGTACCTCTGGACCCAACGAAACACGGTCGAGTGATCTACGTCGAGACCTCGCTCTCGCATCATCGCTTCGACGTCACGATAAGATAGCTGGTAGCGACAATACCATCTGACGCACAAAAGGATGACGTCCGGGGCGTAGTGACGCCATTTGAAAGGCGAGGAATTACGATTCATGAAGAGACCTGACGACTCAATCTGAGAGAACGTGAGGGGGCTATGATAGCCGAAAGGCTATTTTTGCAACACAGCCCTTTGCAGTGTTTTAATACCTGCTCCGTGTTCTCTTCGCTCTTGTCTGAAGAATTATTCGGGTCAACGTCGCCGGGGATCAGCGGCGAGCCGTTCTTAAAAACCATGTGGGCAAGTTCGTGCAGTATTTGCAGGACTTGGGACTGGTGCCTCCCGGGGTCATATATTTTGCCGATCTTCGTCTTCGAGAGAATGTTGAAGAAGGGCCCGCTGTTGTTAACTACAGCATTCTGGAATACGCGGTATTGGACAGGGTTCTCGACGGGTGTTTGGGCTCCCGACATCTATGTTCCAGTCGAGGTGTTGCTCGGCCCGTCAATTGTCCCCTGGGTAAGCTTCTTCTCCAAGTTGTTCAACGCTTGGAGGGCATTAGAGCCGAACCAAGATGCACACAGGGATTATTCCCCGTTATGATGCCCCTCGCGAGGGCGACGGCATTGGAGATGGTCTTATCTGTCTTGGGGGGTTCCGCAGAACTCAAGGCTTTAGCCGAATTCGTTTCGCTACAACTAAGCAGCAAAAGATAACTATAGAAAAAAAGAGGATGTTAAATCCAACCCACGCTCTGGTCAGGCTTGTGTATGGGTCATCAGATACCAATATGATAACAAGATTTGTCCAGCCCTCAAGGAGTATCCCAGGGGTCGCGAGCAAATCGCCGCCATGGGTGTCGAAAACACTGGACAAGGTGGTGATGACAACCGCTCCGCCAACAGAGCAAACCAACTCTTTCAAGTACCGCATCTGTTTCCCTCTTGATTTTCCCCCAAACCACTCCTACGGCTTAGGATGACATACTTGGGATCGAATGAGATTGCCAACGTCCTCTCTATTGATTTTTCCATAAGCCAATTTACCCCCATCGGAGTAGACACTCCGTTGAGATTTCGGTCTGATATCTCGTCAGATCCCTCCCGCAAATTTGCCCTCCTTAAGGCTTCTTCAGTCGCTACTGCAAATCCTCCGCCTGGGAGGTCGAACAGCCCAACGCGTGCCACCACTCCTCCGTAGTAGGCAAGTGAGAATCCGCCTACGAAATGCCGAACTTGGTTGTAGGAACTTTGGTCGTCTTTAAATTCGTACCTAAAACCGTCCGCACGGAATTCTCGCATCTCGGGGGAGTCCTGATTAGAAGGAGTGACAAATCGCTTGGCAAGAGCTTTTACGAAGGTAGTGTCGCTGGATTTAGTTCTTGCCAATTCGTCTGCCGTGGCAGCGAGGAAGTTACAGTCGTCTATATCGTGTAACTTGTCTTTAGGCCGAGGTGGCGGCCAGTTAGGGTTCTGCAGTGTGCTGATTTGGGCCAGGAGCAGCAAGAGATCGTTGCTGATAAACCTTTCTTCGAGCGGCAGGGGCGGCAAGATGGGCTTGTCCAGTTTCGCCACCACCGTCACCGTCTCTTCCGGCAGCTTCGGCATCTCGTCTCCATCACCCGACGGGCCGGAGGTAAGCGCCATCCCCGTGTTACCGCCCGGCATCGGGTAGCCGCCCGACTGCGGTAGCGGCGAGTCGATGTCGACCGGCCTCCTCCGAAACACGAAAGTGACCGGCGGCGGCAAGCCGTAGGTGGCCATCCCCGTCATCAGCATGTTGCTCACCATCCCGCACCCGACCTCGAAGAGCCCATTGAGCCGGCACCGCCCAGCGCCGCCGAGGCTCGCGGGCAGCAGTTGCGCGTACCTGCTGTTCATCTGCGACTGACTGGTGCCCCCGCTCTCTCCGTCGGTTGCATCATTCGCCGACGGGTCGCTATCCCCGAGGTTGACATCCATCGGGTCTACCGTCGCCTTGCTCACCACGGCGCCCGCCGAGTCGGTGTCCATCTCGTCGCCCGTCACGGGGTTGGCGTGACGCCAGTTGACCGTCGCGGTTCCGCTATAGTTCCACGAGTCTGCGATAAGAGTGCCGCCGGCCGTGACGTGCGTCACGCGCCGCACCCCGGCCCCGTCGTACTCCGAGACCACCTGCCCTCCCATCAGGCTCGAACGAAGATAATAGCTCGTCCCGGCTAAGGTGCCGGTCTCCTTGACGCCTTGCCCGTCGCCGTCGTACGTCTCCGTCTTCGTCTTCGTGGTGGTGATGGGCTGCGTGTTGTGGGGGTTCGGGTTCGGCCTGCTCGTCTTCTGCGTTGTCTGTATGAGCCGTCCCGCGGCGTCGTAAAAGTTCCGCAGCGGCGTGTAGGGCATAGAGTAAGGCGCGTCCTCATTGCGCGAGACGAATCGCCCGTCCGGGTCGTACTCCCACGCGGTGTCACGCCCCGTCGCGGCGAAGGGCTCAGACGAACTGTCGTCCTCCCCCCAGAGGGTGCTCGCGCGCGCCGTCGTGTTCCCGAAGGCGTCGTACGTATAGCTCTGCCGGTAAGCGCCGTCCACTCCCGAGGCCGTCCCGTCCTGAACTGGTTGGCTTCCGCGCCAGAGTAAGCCTCCTTAAGTCTGCCCGCGTGGTCGTATGAGTAGGCGCGGTCGTGCAGCCTGTAGGCCCCGGCCGTGAGCGAGTCGGTGAAGAGGTCTGAGGCGTACTTCACTTGTCCGTCCGCGTAGTAGTCGAAGTCCGACCCGTGCTGAAGCGCCCCGTACTGCCCGTCGTGCGTCACGCCGCCAACGCCGTAGTGAGTGATGAGGCCGCGCGAGTCGTAGGAGAGAGACACGCTCGTGCCGTTGCCGTAACTCATCCCCTTGAGCGCGCCCGATGCGCGATACTCCATGCCCGATGCGAGCGGGGTGGTCGCGCCGAGGCCGCTGCTATTGACCGCCGTCAACTGTCCCGCCTTGTCGAAGGCGTAGGAGAAGTTCGCTCCCGCCGACTGGTCTGTGACCTTCCTGAGCGTGCCGGCGAGCGTGTACTCGTAGGCGAGTGTGTAGGTGGCCGCGAGCCCCGTAAACTGCTTGTCCTCCGAGGTGAGCTGCGACAGGGTGTTAAAGTGATATGTGGTCGAGCCCGACCCGTCGCTCATCGTGTCGCGATTTCCCGCGGCGTCGTAGGTGATGGTGACTGCGGGCGTGTCGGCCACAGGCGTCGTCCCGATCGGCGGCGTCCCGCTCTTGTCGGTCGCGACGCTGGCGATGTTCTGGTGGTCGTAGGTGACGTTCGTCACCAGGTGTCGCGCGTTATACAGGAAGCTCGTCTTCACGCCGCGCGCGTCTGTCACGGTCTTGAGCGTGTCGTCGTCGAAGTAGTCGTAGGCCGTCGCCGCGCCCGCGTTCTGCCCCGGCGTGTGGCGCGAGTGCAGCCGCCCGTGCCCGTCGTACGTGAGCGAAGTGGTCTGGTACGAGCTGCTCTCGGCGCTCGGCTCCTGACTCGGTGCCGCGCCCGCGTATTGCCGCACACGCACTGTGCGGTCGAGCGCGTCGAGCTTCACGGTCGTCGTCGTGTAGACGGTCCCGTTCCAGTTATACACTTCGGTCTTCCAGGAGCGGCCGAGAGGGTCACTATAGACCTTCTGCGTCCTGCGACCGGTGCCGCCGCCCGGTATGGACACGAGTGCTCCCTGGTTGGTGACGACCGCGCCGCCCGCGCACCCGCAGCCGTCGTAGTCCGTCAGCCGGTCGGTCACCCCGTCGGCCGTCACTTCCCGCTTGACCCTACCCTTCCAGTCGTACTCCAGAGACGAGAACGCCCAGCCGGCCCCGCCGTTGGCAGGGAGGTCGGCCCCTGCGGGCTGCCAGCTACTTATGTCGGAGAAGTCCGACGCGTTAACGCTCACCTCGATGGGGTTGTAGCGCTTCACCTGTCTCCCTACGTTGTCGTAGGTGAAGCGTTGCGCCGAGTAGCCGCCGCTCATGCTGCTCGGATGCTCGCGCAAGCTCCCGCGCACGCGCCCCGCCCCGTCAGTGACGCTCATGACGAAGGTCTCCGCGAACCCCGTGTCTATCGTCGTGAACTGCTTCGCGTAGAGGCCGCTCGCGCCGTACTCCCAACTCGTGTACGCGCCGTTGGCTTCACTCTTCGTCTTCAGCCTCCGCCCGACAGAGTCGTAGAAGCTCTTCGTGGCCGCGTCCTTCGGGTCCACGACCCTCGTCACAGCGCCAGTGTCGTAGTTGTACTCAATAGTCGAGTACAAGTTGTCGGGGTCCGTGACCTTCGTCGGGTATGCGAGGCGCGCCCCGCCGTCGGAGTCCGCGTAGGAGAGCTTCGTCTTGTGACCCAGCGCGTCGCTCGCGAAGAGGGTTGAGCCGAGCGTGTTGTATCCGGCCTCCGAGGCCACCGACAGCGACTGGTCGTCCGGGTGCTCGACATCCCACCTCCGCTGCCGGCACAGGTTCCCGCGCGTCGTGAACGCCGCGCCGTACGAGCCGTCGTGCTGTGCCACTACCCCCGCATCTTCCAGGTAAAACGTACCGCCCGCGTTCGCGCAGTCGTACTCGGACGTGGCCATCGAGAAGAGCTTCTCCTGCCCGCCGTCCAACCCGTAGACCTGCTGCCTCGCGGGCAGCCCGATGATACGGCGAAGAGCGTAAGTCCCGTTAGAGTTGACGGAGTCGGGCACGTATTCCGTGTGTGTTCGCCTCAGCACCGTCGTGGCGTCCGCGTCGTACTCCTTTACGTCCTGCACGAGTCCGAATGAGGTGTATACGACCTCCGTCCTCCTCCGGTCGCGCACCGACCCGTCGGGGTTAGCGTCGTAGACGTTCGTCTCCTTGACGTGCGGGTTCTGCCGATACTGAAGAGCCTCGTCGTCCTGCGTCCACGTAAGCACGGTCCACTTCTTCGGGTGCTGTAGGTTGTCCGCGCCGAACTCATCAGCCCTCGTCGTAAACCCCTTCTTCCAGCCCGCAGTCTCGTAGGTCTCCTGATGCACCGTGCCGTCGGGCGCAGTCGCCTTCGCCACTCCGCCCGCGAAGTTGTATGGGCCGTAAGAGGTGACGGCCTCCTCCGACGAAGCGCCCGCGCCGTCCTCATCGCCGTTCCAGTATGCGGCCCAGTCACGCCTCTCGGTCGGGCGCGGGCAGTCAGTCTGAGCGGTCGTCTCGTCCGCGGGGAGGTCGAGCGAGACGTAGTTGATCAGGCGGTTGTCCGCGGCGTAACCGGCGATCTGGTTGACCTGCCCCCAGGTCGTGTAGTTGAACGTAAAGGACGAGTCGTCCGAGAGCTTCACCTTCGTGAGCGCGTGGACGGTCTGGCCGTTCGCGGGGCCGAAGACAGTAAGCCCCGCGAAGTTCGTACGCACGACCTTATCGTCGTAGTAGAACTTCGCCCACCTGTGCGTCTCCGTTACGGGCTGCGCCGAGCCCTCTACCTCCCGGTGCCAAGTTTGCGTTATCTCGTCGAGGTAGCCGTCGCCGTAATAGCTAAAATTGATTGCGCGGCCGAGCGTGTCGGTCACCGTCTGGATGTTGTCGAAGGAGTTGTATGAGACCGTGATGAAGTTGCCGTTACGGTCCTTTATCTCCGTGCACCTGTAGGCGCCGCCCAGGGGCCAGTAGCTCATGCGCGTGCCGTCGGTCGCACGTATCGTGAGCGCGCCGTTCGTTTCTTCGGTCAGTTGCAGGTACGACGAGTCGCCCGCCTCATAGATTCCGGCCGTAGTCGTCTGTCGCAGACTCATGCGCGCCCCCGAGGGCGTCACGAGCATGTAGGCGTACTTCTGCGCCTGCGTGTCGTAGAACTTACCCTGCACGACGGGGAAGCCGAGCCGGAATCCGGGCGCGGGCCAGCCCCCGTCGCCGTCGAAGAGCACGTAGTTGCCCGACTTCGTCCAGACCAGAGAGTTGTATGAGAGCGAGAGCCCGAGGTCGAGCCCGGCGCGGCCAGGGAGTGAGACGAGAGGCAGAGACCAGTTGAAGTTTCGAGAGACGAGGTCTATGCCGCCGCCGCCCGTGCGGTTCGACGCGTCGAGGCGCGCAGAGGCGAAGTCGTAGGCCGACAGCCCTGAGCCCGTCACTCCCGCGCCGCTCGTGGAGAAGGCGCGCAGCTCCTCGAAGTGCTTCTTCCTGATGGGCGTCGGCGTGCTGCCGTTCTGCCCCGTGTAAAGAGTTGTGTCGGTGTAAGCGGGGTGGGATAGGCCGAGCGCCGAGAGCGCCTCGTCGAGCTTCTCGCGAAGCTCTCGCACGTGGTCGGCCCTGACGGGCACGCCCGACGAGACCGTCTCGGCCCACGTGATCTCGGGGAGAAGCGCCGCGCGGCGAACGCCCGCGACGGCCGCGCGGAGGTCGTTGACGTGGACGGCCTTAACCTTCGTCGCGGGCCGGCCGTACTGGTCGTTCGCCCCTACTAGCTCGGGGTCTGTGAAGGTGACGGCGGTCGCCATCATGACGGCGCTCGGCGGCGACACCGCGCCCGTCGAGTCTATAGCGCGTACGCGGTAGAGGTAGGTGCTGCCGCGGCTCAGGCCCGCGTCCGGAAAGCTGTTCCCTGATGGCAAGCCGACGGCAGCGTAAGGCGTTAGGAGGTTCGGGCTACGCTCGACACGGTAGCTGGCCGCGCCGGGGACTTGCCCCCACGTAATTACGAGTTGCGAGTCCGAGGTTGACTCGACGGAGAGACCGGCGGGCGCGCTGAGGAAGAAGAAGGCGGTAGCGGGCTCAGGCTCGTACGTGTTCAAGTGCGCTGCCGGAATGCCCGTAGTACCTCCGACTGCCGGGGCAGCCGGACGCAGGAACGTCCCGAGTGACGAAAGGATGGTCAGTAACGAGTCGGCGGTGAAGCTCGCGAGAGAGATGTGAGATCGGACTGCGGAGTGTACTGAGGAGGCGCGGCTCGGGACGAGAAGCGACGGCTGTAGAGCCAACGTGACGCAGAGGAGGAGACACAGTGTACGCACGCGCGCGGCGATGCAGTTGCGGCGCGCGTGGCGGATGACTCCGCGCCCTTTAGGTGTGCTGCCCTGTGCCTTGTGTGTGTCGCTACGGCGCGTCATAGGTCGCTTCCTCACGTGAGAGAACGGCTTTCCCCGAGTACGTTATCGAGGGTCGGAAGGCGGTCGGTTATCCGTGAACGGATTTACTGAAGGCTGAGGAGAACGAGAATCTCGCCCGTGCCAGAGGCGAGGGGCTCAAGCGCCTTTCCGATGATCGTGCCCGGCGCGTGCATCTTCCTTCCACCTATCTCAACGGGCTCGCTCCTCATCGCGACGCCCTCTACGTCGCTCGTCACCAAGAGGTCTCCGACATGTATCGGCGCGCGGGTCGCGTCCACTTTGACCTTCACGCGCCCTGTCGTCGCTACCAGTGCCTTCCCCTCGCCTCCCTCTCCCAGCGCGATGCCGGGGCGCGCCGAGATCACTCCGGCCACCTTCGTGTCGTACGACTCGGTCGAGGCGAGCACGTGGTTCGTTCTCTCTGCATCGAGCACGACGACCGTACCCGCCGAGAGCTTCTGCGCCGAAGGCACCCACTCGGCAACGTCCTGATACGTCGCGTTGACGGTCGCGCCCGTTATCGCACCCGTCGCGTTGATTGTCCCCGTCGCGTTGATTGCCGCCGCCGTGTTCGACCCCGCGTTCACGTCGAGCTTCGCTGAAGGGCTGGCAGTCCCCACCCCGACGCTGCCGCCGTTCGTGATCCTCATCGCTTCGAGCGCCGTCGTACCGCTGTCGGCATTGTTGACGTAAAAGAGGAGGTGGCTGCCG
>JBJMGQ010000323.1:0-7401 GCA_045807845.1 Pyrinomonadaceae bacterium
CGTGACCGGCTTCCTGCTCGTCAACACTTTCTGGGCCGCCCCCAAAGAGGCCATCTTCGGCCTCCTCCTCATCGGCCTCGGCTTCCCCGTCTACTACCTCTTCTTCCGCAGCCGAACCGTCGTCGTCCCCGAGCAAGAGGAGCCTTGAGCGGCCACCGCCGTCACTTCCCCAACGCCGAACGCAGCGCGCCTTCTATCTCCGGGTGCTTGAACTCATAGCCCGCCTCCTTCAAACGCGCGGGCTCGACGCGCGTGCTCGCCATCAGGAGCGCGTCGGCCACCTCGCCGAACGCGAGCCGCGCGGCGAAGGCCGGCACCGCGAAGATGGTCGGCCGGCCCAACACGTGCCCGAGCGACTTCGTGAACTCCTCGTTCGTCAACTGCTGCGGCGCGACCGCGTTGACCGGCCCGCGCAAGGATTCGTCCTCTAACGCGCGGCGGATGACGCCGATTAAATCTTCGAGCGCAATCCAGTTCATGTACTGGCTCCCGCTCCCGACCTTCCCGCCCAAGCCCAGCTTGAAGGGCGTGAGCATCTTCTGCAAAGCCCCGCCCTCGCCGCTCAGCACGACGCCGATGCGCAGGTGCACGATGCGTATCCCGGCCTGACTCGCCTGAAGCGTCGCCAACTCCCACTCGCGGCAGACCTCGCTCAAAAAGTCGCTGCCCGACGCGCTCTCCTCACGCAAAATCTCCGCGCCGCGGTCGCCATAAAAACCCGTAGCCGACGCCGAGACCAAAACGCTCGGCTTTGCATTCAACCCGGCCAGCGCGCCCGCCAACAGGCTCGTCCCCTTCACGCGGCTCTCACGTATGCGGCGCTTCTTCTCGTCGTCCCAGCGACCTTCTGCGACCGATTCGCCCGCGAGGTGTACGGCCGCGTCGTGACCTTCCAACTCCTTCGCGTCTATCTCGCCGCGCTCCGGCTCCCAATGCACCGCGGCCGTACCCGGCGCGCGAAACCCCTGCGCGCCCCCGCGCACCAGCCGCGTCACCTCGTGCCCGTCCGCGAGCAGCGAGCGAATCAGCGCGCGGCCCACGAGGCCGGTCGAACCCGTGACGATAACTTTCATCAAAGTGGTCTCCTTTTATTCAGTAGGCGGTAGGCAGAGGGCAGTAGGCAGTACGCTTCGCGTGACGCGTGTTGAAGGACTAACTCAAAGTTCTCGACTTAAAATTCTTCAACTGCCTACTGCCATCTGCCTACTGCCTACTGATTTCCGCCAACGCCTCACGCGCGACCTCTCGGTCGTCGAAGTGTCGCTTCTCGGTGCCGACGATCTGGTAGTCCTCGTGCCCCTTGCCCGCGATGACGACGATGTCGCCCGCCCTCGCCTCTGCGACGGCGCGGTGGATGGCTTCGCGCCGTTCAACTATCTTCAGGTAAGGCCGACCCGTGGAGCGCAAACCCTCCTCCACGTCGCGCAGGATGGACTCCGGGTCTTCGGTGCGAGGATTATCTGAAGTCGCAATCACCACATCACTCAAACCGGCGGCGGCCTCGCCCATCGGCGCGCGCTTCGTGCGGTCGCGGTCGCCCCCGCAGCCGAAGACCGTGATGACGCGGCCCCGTGCCACGTCGCGCGCCGTGCGCAGGACGTTACGCAGCGCATCGTCCGTGTGTGCGTAATCGACGACGACGGCGAAGTCGCCCGCGTGCGCGACGCGCTCGAAGCGACCCGGCGCGCCGCCGCAACTCCCGAGCGCCACGGTCGTCTCGTCCAACCCGAGCCCGAGCGCGTGCGCGCACCCCGCGGCCGTCAGGATGTTGTAGACGTGCGGCCGACCGACGAGCGGCGACAGCAACTCGCGCTCGCCCTCCGGCGTCCGCAACACCAGACGCGTCCCGCCCATCGTGAACTCGACGCCGCGCGCCGTCACTTCCGCCTCCTCTTCTAAAGAGTAACGAAGCACAGGGCGACCCGTAGCCTTCAACTCTTCATAAAGCCGCGCCCCGTACTCGTCGTCCACGTTGAGAACGGACGCGCGCGGCGACTCGCCTAAGGAGCCGTCGAAGAGTCGGCGCTTGGCCGCAAAGTACGCTTCCATCGTGCCGTGATAGTCGAGATGGTCGCGCGTCAGATTCGTGAAGGCCGCGACCTCGAACCGCAGTGCGTCGCAGCGATGCAGGTCTAATGCCTGCGACGAAGCCTCCATCACCGCCACGCTGCAACCCGCTTCAACCGCGCGGCGCAGCAGCCGTTCCACATCGCTCGCCTCCGGCGTCGTGTGCAGCGCCGCCGTGCGCTCGCCCGCCACGCGATACTCGACCGTGCTGATGAGCGCCGTCGAAATCCCCGCCGCCTCTGCCACCGACGCGACGAGGTACGCCGTCGTCGTCTTCCCGTTCGTCCCGGTGATGCCGACGAGCTTCAACTCGCGCGAAGGATGGCCGTGAACTTCGGCCGCGGCGAGCGCGAGCGCGCTGCGTGCTTCCGTAACGCGAATCCACCCGCCGCCAAAACCCTTCGGCCGCTCAAGCTCTGAGATGATACCGACGGCGCCCCGCCGCTCCACCTCCTCGACGAAGCGGTTGCCGTCCGACTTCTCTCCTTGAATGGCGACGAAGAGCCAGCCCGCCTCGACCTGACGCGAATCGTGCGTCACGTCCAAGACGCGCGCGGACGCGTCACCCTCCAACTTCCCGCCCAAAGCCCGCGCCAACTCGCCGAGCGTGACCGCTCCTTCTCTCTTCAAGAAAGTCCTCTTCCCTCGGCCCTAAATTTTTATCTCTCGAAAAACTACTGCGCTGATTATAATCGCCCCCGCCGTCTCAGCAACTTACCGGGAGAACCCGCGCATGCACGCCCTTGTCCAGAGCAGGACTTTCGTCACGGCCTTTCTCATCGTCAACTGTCTCGTCGCCGCAAGTCTCATCGCGTCGTATCCCTCCACGGCGCAACGAAGAGCGCGGGCGGCGACGAACGAGGCCGAGTACGACCTCGTCATCAGAGGCGGCCGCGTCGTGGACGGCACGGGGCGCCGCGCCTTCAAGGCGGACGTAGGCGTGCGCGGCGACCGCGTCGTGCGCGTCGGGACGATTCCGGCCGCCGCCCGCGCGAAGCGGACGATTGACGCCGCGGGGCTCGTCGTCGCTCCCGGCTTCATCGACATGCTCGGCCAGTCGGAGCAGTACGTGCTCATCGACCCGCGCGCGATGAGCAAGGTGATGATGGGCGTCACGACCGAGGTCACCGGCGAGGGCGGCTCCATCGCGCCCGTCAACGAGCGAACCATCAAAGAGGACGAGCCCTTCAACCGACGCTACAACCTCAATGTTGACTGGCGCACGCTCCACGAATACTTCCGGCGCCTCGACCTGCAAGGCTCGGGCGTCAACCTCGCGACCTTCGTCGGCGCCACGCAGGTGCGCGCCTACGTCGTCGGCTTCGACAACCGCGACCCGACGCCTGACGAGTTAGAGAAGATGAAATCACTCGTCGCCGAAGCGATGGAGGACGGCGCGCTCGGCCTCTCGACCTCGCTTCAATACGTGCCCGCGCGCTTCGCTAAGACCGACGAGATAGTCGAGCTGGCAAAGGTCGCGAGCAAGTACGGCGGCATCTACGCCACACACCAGCGCAGCGAAGCGAACGCCCTCGACGCGTCGCTCGCCGAAGTCTTCGAGATTGCCCGTCGCGCACACATCCCGACCGAAATCTGGCACCTCAAGGCCGCTTACCGAAAGAACTGGGGGCGCATGCCGCAGGTGCTCGCCAAGATACGCGCGGCGCGTGCGCGCGGCTTGGACGTGACGGCGGACGTGTACCCTTACACGGCCGCGAGCACGAGCTTGTCTGCGTGTCTTCCGCCGTGGGCCATCGAAGGCGGCGGCGAGAAGATGCTCGCGCGTTTGCGCGACCCTTTGACGCGCGCGCGCATCAAGGCAGACATCCTAAAGGACTCGAACGAGTGGGAGAACATCTATCTCGGGAGCGGCGGGGGCCCCGGCGTGCTCATCGGCTCGGTCGTCAACCGCGAGCTTGAATCGTTACAGGGCAAGCGCGTCTCGGAGATTGCAAAGGAGCAGGGCAAGGACGAGTTGGAAGCTCTCTTCGACATCATCGTCGCCGACCGAGGGCAGACCGGCGCCATCTACTTCATGATGAACGAAGACGACCTGCGCGCGGCCCTCAGCGAGCCGTACGTTTCCATCTGCACCGACAGCGGCGCGCGCGCGGCGGACGGCCCGCTCTCCGGCTCGAAGTCACACCCGCGCGGCTGGGGCTCCTACCCGCGCATTCTCTCGCGCTACGTGCGCGACGAACACCTGCTCACCCTCGAACAGGCCGTGCACAAGATGACGGGCCGTCCCGCGGCGCGCGTCGGCCTGCGCGACCGCGGCGTGCTCCGCGCGGGCGCCTTCGCCGACATCACCATCTTCGACCCCGCGCGCGTCCGCGACCTCGCGACCTTCGAGCAGCCGAACCAGTACCCCGAAGGCATCGAGTACGTCGTCGTCAACGGCCAACTGGAAGTGGACGCGGGCACACGCACGCCCGCCAACGCCGGCCGTCCCCTTCGCGGCCCCGGTTACAGCCGCAAGTAGGGAGTAGCCAGTTTTGAAGTCCCCGGAGGGGGTTCAGGCAATAGACCGAGGTTTGGCCTGAGCCGCGAGCCTTCATGTAAGGTGACGGAGCCTGACCGTGCGTGCATTGAAAGAATGCTGTGAGGGTATTCAGTTCGCCAGAGTCTTTGATGATGGAATTTTCGGGACACAGACCTCAAAGGTTACAGCCCCGCATGGGGCCGACGCGCCACCACAGGAAACTATTGCACCTACCCAATCAACTTTCGCGTCCGACCGGCTAACTTTCGCGGCTACCTAGTCAATCTTCACGCTCGACCAGTGAATCCGCATGCCCGACATATTAATCCAATTTAGTTCCCGGTCATTTTTCATCAATGCTCAGTCAGTCTTCACGTTCGCTCAGTCAACCTGCACATTCACTCAGTTAATCTTCGCATTCGACCTATAAATCTTATTTTGTTTTCAATGAATCGTCATAAATGCTCAATCAATCTTCACGCTTGATTAGTCAATCTTCGCAGCCGTTCAATCAACTTTCACGCCTGACCAAACAATTTTCACATCCGCTCAGTCAATTTTCATCCCTGTTCGATAAGCTTTATTTCCACCCCACCCACCTGTTGAGTCGGCGCGATCATCTGTAATGCTCACGCGGTCAACGTTTACGTGGTATTGCGAGGGGTGAGACGCCGCCGCAATTACCTAATGCTATTTTCTGTTCAGAAGGAAAGATTAACGAGTAACGGACGGTGGTCAGAGGCGAGGGTGTTGGGGACTGAGGCAGCGGCATGTTCGTGGTCGCCGAGGCCGCGGTAGAAGACGTAGTCGATGCGCTTGGTCGGCTTGTCGGCGGGGAAGGTCAGGCCGCTCGCGGGGTCTTGCGCGCAGGCCGCGCAGCTTCGCCAAACGTCTGTGAAGCCGGCCTTGAGCATCATGTCGTAGGAGCCGCCGGTCGGTTCCTCGTTGAAGTCTCCGGCGACGAGGAGCGGGCCGCGCACGTCCGCGAGCGCCTTGAGCAACTGCTCGGTCTCGAAGATGCGGCCGTCTTCAAACTGGTAATCGAGGTGCGTGGTGACGAAGTTGAGACGACGGCCGCCGACCTCTATCTCGACACGGATGAAGCCGCGCCGCTCGCGCTCGCGGCGGTTGGCGTAGCGCCGTTGGTCGATGGCGAGGATGGGAAAGCGCGAGAGCACCGCCACGCCGTACTGCCCGCCCTGATAGTCGAGGTTGTGCGCGAAGGCGTAGTCCATCCCCGTCAGACGCGCCAGCTCCTTTATCTCGTCCACGCGCCCCGTGCGCTCGACGCCGCGGTCAACCTCCTGAAGCCCGACGATATCTATGCGTTGCTGCTTGATGACCTCCGCGATACGCGCGAGATCTTGCTTCTTGTCCATGCCGATGCCGACGTGGATGTTGTAAGACATCACGTTCAGCCGTACGCGCGAAGGCTCGGCGCGCACGGCGCAGAGACGCGGCGCCACGGGCACGGCGCAGAGGAGCGCGAGGATGATGCAGAGGAACCTTCTCATCACACCTTGATGAAGATGTTCTTACGGTAGAGCAGCCACATCAGGCCCAGCCAGACGAGCACGAAGCAGACGGCGTAAGCGAGCGAGGCGTTGATGGGCGCGAGCCACGAGGCGAAGAGGGTTTGATAGAGATAGCTCAGGAGCCCTTCCGGTTTGCCGCCTGCGCCCTGAATCTTAATCAGGTTGACGAGCCTCGGGCACAATCCCGTCAGGAAGAAGACCGCGAGCGCGTTGGTGCCGAAGACGACGAAGGGCAGCGTCCAGCGCGTGTAGCCCTTGATGTCGATGACCCAGTAGCAGGCGGCAAGCAGTTGCAGCGCCATCCCCGCGGTGAGGAGCACGTAAGAGCTTGTCCACAGAGCCTTGTTGACGGGGAACCAGTAGTTCCACGCCCATCCCGCGACGACGCAGAACACGCCCGCGACGAACATCGCCGAGACCTTCTCGAAGCCGCCCCTGCGCGAGCGCAGCAGATGGCCCGTCAGCACGCCCGCGAGCGTCGTCGCGATGGCCGGCAGTGTGCTCAGGAGCCCTTCCGGGTCGTAGACCTTCCCCTGACTCCAGATGTGCCGGCCGAAGAGGGCACGGTCAACGTAGGCCGCGAGGTTCCCCTCCTTGCTGTCGAGCAGCCCGGCCCCGAAGCCCGGCACCGGCACGAGCGTCATCAAGGCCCAGTACCCCAGCAGCAGCCCCGCCACAATGTAAATCTGCTTGCGCCAGTCGGTGTTGAGGAAAATGATTGACGTGCAGAGGTAACAGACGGCGATGCGCGCAAGCACGCCCGGGATGCGTATGGTCGCGAGCGGGAAGCTGGGAAAGCCCGCGAGGAAGAGGCCAAGCCCGAAGATTAGAGCCGAGCGCCGGACTATCTTGACGTAGAGGTCGCGCTTGCTCCCGGCCGTCTCCGCCCTGCGTGACAGCGCGAGCGTGATGGAGACGCCGACGATGAAGAGAAAGAACGGGAAGACCAAATCGGTCGGCGTCCAGCCGTGCCACTCGGCGTGTTCCAGAGGGCTGTAGATCGCGCTCCAAGTGCCCGGGTTGTTGACGAGAATCATCCCCGCGACCGTCATCCCGCGAAACACGTCGAGCGAACGCAGGCGTGCCGCAGCCGGTAACAGCTTGAGCCCGTCGCCGCCGTCTGCACCGCGCGCGCGCGTGGCCTCTTCTTCAACTCTCACACCGCTCTCGTACTCGCCGACTGTCATGCTCATCTCTGTCGCCTCCTCTCAAGTCTGGGGTTCTGGTTGTCAACGACTTGTCGAGCCGCGAGGTTCGTTCTTCAACTTCGTCTGGATGCCCGCGCCGGCTTCAAACAGTCCGGGCACGGTGACGGGC
>JBJMGQ010000324.1:0-5451 GCA_045807845.1 Pyrinomonadaceae bacterium
GAACATCTCGAAGGCGGACGTGGACATGGCGGGCAGTTGCTGCACGTTGACGCCGCCGCCGCCGCTGACCCACGCGTCGCCGAACTGTAGGAGCGTGCCGGGGCTCGTGGCCCAGTCGAAGTTGTCTCCGAACTCGTAGATCGACAATGGGTCGAACTCGACCGGCCCGCCCGGGTCGAGCCATTCGGGGTCGCTGGCCGTGATGGGCACGTCGAAGTCGAGATCGGGCCCGGCGACCGGGACGATCCAGTCCTGCCATTCAAGGAAGGTCTGTTCGGTGAGCGTCGGCTCTACGTAGAAGGTGTGGTGGCGATCCTGAAAGAAGAAGGGGTTTATCAGAGGCGCGAACTCGGGCACGACCAACTGCGGCAGGTTGGACGGCAGGAGCACCGAGAACTTGTCGGCCTTTTCCAGAATCTGCTTCTGCACCTTGGGGCTCGCCGAAGATGAGCCGCCGCTCTCTTCGACCTTCTCGACGAAGGAGACTTCGAGCGAGTCCTTGCCGACGTAGCGGTTGGCCTCCGCGTGGTCTTTCGTGTAGGGCATCTCGTAGGGCTGCGTCGGCTGCCGCTCCACGACCTCCGGCGCGCTGAGTTTGCTCACGACGCGGAAGGCCGTCCGCATCTGATTGCCGCCGGTGAACTCGCCCTTGCCCTGATACTCAAGCATGTTGACTTCGCCGGAGAGCTGAACACGGACGGCGCTCTCTTCGCCGTCGGCGTCGTACTCTTTGACGGCGAAGATGAACACATCGCGCTTGTCGAAACCCTTCTCCACGTCAACCGTGATGGGCCGCACGTAGCCGCTCGACTCGCGCGGCGTCCACTGCCCTTGAAAGTATTCGCTCCAGCTCAACTGCACATCGACCTGCCGGTCGGGCACGGTCGGCACGTTGACCGTGCCTTGCATGTCGAGCGGCAGCGGGGCGCCGTTGGTGTTCTGCTTCGCCTTCTCAAGGAACGTGACCCAGAAGAGGTTCAACCGTTGTCGCCAGATGACGGCGACGACGTGGTCGCCGTCTATCTCGACCGGCACGGGCTCCCAAGGCGTCCACATGCGGTACTGATAGCGCCGGTAGAAGTACTTGTGCGGCAGGCTGAAGGTGCGCGCGATGACGTGCACCTTGTTCGAGGCGGGGTCGAGCGGCTCCTCTTCGCAATACATCGCGACCACGTCGAGGCGGGACAGCTCTTCGAGCTTCTTCAGGTAGTTGAAGAAGGCGTCTTCGGCGAGGTCGTTCGAGAAGTCGCCTTCGAGCAGGGCGCTCTCCAACTCCTGAAAGAGATGCGTCTTGTCGTCGCGAAACTCCGGCTCAAGCCAGTTCTCAGGGAACAGGAATATCTTCCGGTTCGCCTCCCAAATCCTGTAGCGCTTCATCCATTCCCAGTGCGACGCGTTGAGCGCCGAAGGGTCAACCTGCGGTTCGAGGTTCAGCAGCACGCGCTGGATGAAGAGCTGCACGGAGGAGATTGCGAGCCGCAGCCGCGAGGTCTGCACGACCGGCTCCATGCCCGGGTCGATCAGGAAATACTCGAACAGCTCTTCGACCCGCTCGAAGCCTCTGCGGTGCATGATGTGCGCGACGAGCGCGTCGCGCTGTCCCTGCCGGAGCTTGTCGAAGATGGGCTGCGCGATGCGCTGCCAGTTCTCGGGCTCGTACCGCGCCTTGACCGTGTTGCGCAGGTCGCCCGCGATGGCGAACCTTTCGTCCTGCGTCTTTGCGGGACTGATGATTCCGGTGGCGCGGACGACCGCGCCGACGGTCAGCCCCAAAGTCTCGACCACTTGCAGCGCGTCCCAGAGCCGACGGAGGCCCGTCTCGCGCGCGAACCCTTCGGCCTCGACGTGAAGCTTGTCAACGGCCGGCGTGGCCGTCGCGTCGAGGCCGAGGGCTTCGGCCGTCTCGCGGATGACGACTGCCTCGCGACGCGTGAGCGCGGCGAGCCGCACGCTGAGGTCTTCGAGCAGCGCGGCCTTTGCCGCGACCGCGTCGGCCGAGGCCGCGAGCGTGTGGCGCGCGTTCTCAAAGAGGCCGATCAGGTCGTCGGTCTCGCCCGCCACCTCGCGCTTCAAGCGCGCGTATTCGACGAGGCGCAGGAAGTAGTTGAAGAGCGAGCTGGCGAGCGCGGGCGAGTCGTCGGCCTCGCGCGTGGGTAGCCGGTTGAGGCTGATGCCGTCGAAGTCCGCGGGGTGCGTCAGGAAGTAGCGCACCTCGCGCGTGGTCAGGCCGAGCCCCGCGACGAGCGCGAGCGAGTTCGACAGCAGGACGTGTGCGCGTCGGAAGCGTTCGACCGCTTCGGCCGGTCGCAGCACGAGTCGCGCCGCCGAACCTTTCGGAAGACCCTCGCCCTGCACGAGCAGCGAGGCGTCGCCGCCGCCGAGGTTGTTCGCGGTAAAGGTGAAGGCATACGTGACGCCCGCCTTCAGCTCGATGAACGCGCTGCTCTCGGCGGCATCGGCGGCGGCGTTGAGTTGGAGGAGCGGGTCGGGCAGTTGTGCGAAACGCAGCTCGACCTCGGCCCCCTGCTTCGACGCCGTCGCGAACAGGCGGTACGCGCCCGTGGTTGCAACCTCAAGATATCCTTCGAAGCGCGCGCTGTTCGCGCCGCTGGGCCCCTGCGCCGTGTCGGGCGACGAGATAGGCCCCGCCTCCAACGTGACGCCCGAGCCGTCGCTCGAAGTGAAGAACGAGGCCGACACGCCGCTCTCGTCCGCCGCGGCGAAGGCGTCGAGGAGCGTGCCGTCGGGACTCGTCGGGTCGGCAAGCAGAGACGCGTCGGTCAGAAGTGCTTCCGTGAGGTCTGGGTCTGCGCCGAGGGCCGCCGCCACGCTCTGCACGATGGCCTGTCGCGTCAGCTTGCGGATGACGAAAGGCAGGAGCGCCTCTGCGAGTCGCGCGCGCGTGTCTGCGCCCGCGTCGCCGACTTCGGGGAGTTGTGTGAAGAGCGGCTTGAAATCGTTTTTAACGAAAAGCCCGACGCGCAGTTGCCCGACGAGTGCGCCCGTCTGCGCCTGCACCGCGTCGAGCAGCGACGAGAGCACCGTGGACGAGTTGGCCGTCTTCAGCTCCGTCTTCTTCGCGTCGGAGAGCAGCCCTCGGAAGGTGAGGCTCTGCGCACGGCCGTGCGGCCCGCCCCAGTCGTCGCCGTCGGCAGGCTCGACGTTCGTGTTGACGCGCTTGGCGACCCACGCCGAGCCGCCGAAGCTGAGCACGTCGTCCGCTTGATAGACGGCCGCGTCGTTCCACTCGGGAACGTCTTCGTAAGCGACGCGGATGCCGGGGCCGAAGCTGTCGGGGTTGAGCTTGGCGCTGGGCAGCACGTTCGTTTCGACGGCCGTGAATTCGAGCGCGCCGGTTGCCACCGCCAGCGAAGCTTTGACGAGCGCCTCGGCCTCTTCCATGCCCTGCGCCTGCACCGCGTCGAGCAGGTCGGAGAGGATGGGCGAGCTGACCGAGCTGTTGAGCGCCGCCTTCTTCTCGTCGAGGAGCAGGCCGCGCCACGTCAGGCGTTGAAGGCTCCGCGTCTCGTCGTAAGCGACACGCACGGACGGCTCGCCCGCGAACGCCTCGGGCGCGAGCTGGTCGGCGGGCTGCACATTTTCGAGAACGGCGTGATACTCGCTCGCCCCGACCAGCTCATCCACGTCCGACTCGATGCGGCCACCGAGCGACGTGAAGGCAAACGCCTGCACGTCATCGAGCAACCCCTTGAGCAGGGACGGCGGGTTGGGGCCTTTCAGCCGCGCCTTTCGTGCGTCGAGCAGCAGCCCGCGGCTCGTGAGGCGTTGGAGCTTTGCCACTTCGTCGTATTCGAGACGCATTCCGGGCTCGCCCGCGAGCGTCGCCGGGTCGAGCGCGTTGGCGGGCGAGATGTTCTCGCGCGTCGCCTCCGTCGCCGAAGTGCCGCCGATGCCTTCAAGGAAGGCGGCGAGGGTTTCGGGCGTCAGCACGAGCGCGAGCTTCTGTCGCAGCAGCTCGTCCGTGACGCTCGCAGGGGTGCTCTGCTCCTGACGCACGCGACTGAGGTCGGCCGCGAGTCCCCGCAACATCCCGAGCAGTGCGTCGGAGTCGGTGCGATACTTCCCGACGGGGTCGAAGCGTTGCCGGAAGAAGTAGTCGAGGTCTTCGACGTGCAGGCCGCTCTCCTTCAACGCCGACGCGGCCTGTATGAACCGCATCGTCTCTGTGAAGGGATAGTCCTCTGCGAGCGCGGTCAGCGGGGCGGCGGCGAGCGGCTTGAAGGGGTCGAGTCCCGAAAGCCCTTTGAGCGTTATCAACTCCGGCACCGACATCTTGAGGGCGCGGGCGAGCGTGCCGTAGCGATAGAGGAGCGAGACGGTTGCGAGCGAGAGCGGCGCGGTGTCGAGCGCTTCACCCGCGTCGGAGAGGATGGCGGCGATGTCGCCGGCCGTCAGGCTGAGCGCGGCCTGTAGCGCGGGCAGGTGGTCTTGCAACGGCACGCCGCTCTGCGAAAGATAGTTGCCCAAAGGATCGTCGAAGACCGCGTCCTGCTTGAGCACGCTGCGCGTGAGGAAGAGTTGCGCGTAGAGCGGGCGGCTGCCCGTCGTCGGCAGATTCGACCAGAGCGTCAGCAGTTTCGCGCGCCCGTTCTTGCCCACCCGAACCCTTCCGTCCAGCCACTTGAAGTGTGCGAGATAGACGAGCGCCGTCCGCAACGCTTCGCCGAGCCCGGCCGCCGTGAGGGGTTGCGAGTCGGCGGGCAGGAAGGCACTGAGCGCGCCGTCGGTCTCCTCCAACGTCCAGCCGAGCCGCCTCCAGAGACGCGTGAAGAGGTTGAGCTTAATCAGCGGCAGCGCGTCAACGTCGGCGCCGTCGGCATAGCACAGGCGGGTCGCCCCGAAGTCGCAGCCGGCACCGGGCGCGGCCAGCACGAGAACGCTGTCGAAGAGCTTGTCCTGCCAAGCCTGTTCAAGCCACGCTTCGGCGTCGAACTCGGGGAAGGTCGTCGCCAGCGCGTCGAGGCGTTGCTGGAACGCCTTCAACTCTCCGAGCAGGGTCAGCTCTTCATCCGTCAGCGACGACGGGTCAGCCGCGAGCAGCGTCGCGAACTGCGCCTCGTTCGTCTTGAAGAGGAAAACGTCTTCGACCTCGACCCCAAGTTTTCCCAACAGAGCCAGCGCGGCCAACTGCGGATTGACGAAGACCGTCCGCACGAGGTCAACCAGCTCCTTGTAGCTCACGCCCAGACGTTGCGCGAGCGTCTTGGCCGACGACAGCGAGGCGAGGGCGTCCTGCTGATTCTGCGCCGCCGACTTCGAAGAATCGTCGAAGCCGTAAAGCAGATGCCAGTTATCGAGCGGGTCGGGGTCTGTGAATAGCGCGTGCTCGACCGGCGAGAGGTTCAAGAACTCTTTGAAGACGGCCGAGAGGTCATAAGGCGCAGGGTCGCCGGGTTGCGAGAAGAGATTTTCAGAGCCGCGAAAAACTTC
>JBJMGQ010000325.1:0-5100 GCA_045807845.1 Pyrinomonadaceae bacterium
CACGACCCGCGGCCAGGAAGCGCCGCGGGTCGAAGCCGTGATGCTCCTCAACGAGGAGCGCGCCGAGGCGGCCGATTCTCTGAAGGTCGGCGGGAGTCGCGCGCCGGACGGTGGGGCCGGACTGAGAGTTAGATGGCATCACGCGAGGCTCACTTTCACGGGTTCCATCAACGACAGACTTCGAACCCAACGTCTCGGTCGGCACCTGTGACCAAGGCTATGCGTTCCGCTTCTCATTTTCTCAACAGCTTGAACGCCTGATTCCAGTGGCCACCTGTAAACGCGGTGATGATCCAGACCATGGCCGTCGCTTCCAGATAGTGCGAGAGCCCGATGCCGCCGACATCGATTGCGTTCCAACCGAAGGCTTGTAAATATAATTCTGCGCTTAGCGATTGATCATTTTTTGCTGAGCTTCAGCGTATCTTGGGCCCTGAACCTTAATCTGCGAGGTTATCCGGTCGAGTTCGCCGAGGTCGTCTTCCGTCAGCTCGATATTGACCGCGCCGAGATTTTCTTCGAGACGATGCAGCTTTGTCGTTCCCGGAATCGGCACAATCCAGGGCTTTTGCGCCAGCACCCAGGCGAGCGCGATTTGCGCGGGCGTTGCGTTCTTTGCTGTGGCAAACTTTCCGATCAGATCAATCAAAGCCTGATTCGCTTGCCGAGCTTCCGGCGAAAAGCGCGGCACGGTGTTGCGAAAATCCGTCGCGTCGAACTTCGTGTTTTCATCAATCTTTCCTGTCAAAAAACCTTTACCGAGCGGGCTGAACGGGACAAAACCGATACCTAATTCTTCGAGGACGGGAATGATTTCCGCTTCCGGCTCGCGCCACCATAAGCTGTATTCGCTTTGCAGCGCCGTCACGGGCTGAACGGCGTGCGCGCGGCGAATCACTCCGACTCCGGCTTCCGATAGCCCGAAGTGCCTGACTTTTCCTTCCTGAATTAACTCTTTAACCGCACCCGCCACCTCTTCAATCGGCACACCGGGGTCAACGCGGTGTTGATAAAACAGGTCGATGTAATCCGTTTTGAGCCGCTTGAGAGATGCTTCGGCAACTTCCTTGATATGTTCCGGTCGGCTGTTGAGTGGCGACGTTTGATGCTGCGTTCCGTCAGCATCAATGTTGAAGCCGAATTTAGTGGCGATAACGACCTGCTCGCGCACGGGCGCGAGTGCTTCGCCGACGAGTTCTTCATTCTTAAACGGCCCGTAAACTTCCGCCGTATCAAAAAAAGTAACGCCGCGTTCGACGGCTGCCCTAATCAACGCGATTCCGTCTTTCGGGTCAATCGGCTGACCGAGACCAAAGCTCATTCCCATACAGCCGAGACCGAGTGCCGACACTTCCAAACCGCTCTTTCCAAGTTTTCGTTTCTGCATAACTTATCCTTTTAGCGCCGCTTGAGCGCCGTTTCCGTCCCACTGATGACCGCAGAGAACGCGCGCACCTTTCATTACTAACTGCCCATTTTAATTCTCGGTTTTCCTTGATGGAAACGAAACGCCTGTGATCTCTTTGCACAAGTCTAAAAATCTCTCCTGTAGCAACACATCATCAGCTTCAGGGTTATGTCGGCTCTCTTTCTGATGATAAAAATAACGCCCGCTTACTTTCGCCCGTCTCTCGTCGCTTACTGCCAGCCACACCTGCGTCTCGTATCCTTTTTGCAGGTCATCTGGCGCACCTTGCCCGCCCATCTTTGTCGGAACCCAACCGGGATCAAGGGCATTAGCATAAACGTCCGTCCATTTCCGTGCCACTACCTTGCAAAGCATCAGCACATGCAACTTTGAATCGGAGTAAGTAAGACGACTAATGTCAGTTTGGAAATGTTCCAGTTTTGAGCGCCCCTGTAGATGCATGTCGGAACTGAGGTAGATCAATCGCTCCGGGTTTTCTATCAGGCACGTCAGAATATAAGGCGCCAATGTATTGACGGCGAAGATTTCTTCTGCTGAAGCGTTATAAACACCCGCATTGTGAATGACTGCATCGAACGTGCCCGTAGCATTCACTTTTGAAGCCAACTGTTTTGTCTCTTCTATACTGCCGAGGTCGGCCGTCACGACGCTTTCTGCGCCCGGGACTTTAGCCAAAGCCGCTTGTCCCCTCTCTTCATTACGTGCATGAAGCACAACCTTGTGACCTTTGGCAATCAGCGCTTTCGCCGCCAAGAGCCCAAGACCATCCGCCGAGCCGGTGATAAATATTCTTGCCATTTGCTGAATAATCGTCCGCGTCGGAATGCGAACGCGCCTGCTTCTTAAACCTTCAGTGCGTATCGATCTATTGTCGCGCATGCAAGAGGAATCCAGGGCTCATGACCGTCTCCTTCGCGAACCCTTAAACCTAGGCATGATTCAGCCGCCGGGGCACTCTCTTCCCAGGGCTTTACGTTCCTTATCACGCTGCCGCCGCCTTTCTACGTCGTCATTGAGTCACCAATCGTACTGACGGCCTGCCTTTAATTGGGTATAACAATTAAGCCTCTCTGGCCCCCATAAACTTATCTGTTCGCAGAGCCAGGAAGAACTCGTGTGAAATGAGGTTTAAGTTCGTCATGTCTCAAGCAGTATCTACTCTCACCCCTTACGCGGTCAGGAAGAAGTCCCCCCGCCTGCGTGAACTCGGCATCTACACACTGCCGGACGGGAGGGAGTACGTCGTCAGCACCCTCTACTCCGACGGTTGCAGCATCTACCCCGTACGTTGCTGGGAGAGCTACGGCAACGCCGAGTATTGGGCGGACAGGGATGGGCGGCTCCTCCGGCGCGGCGTCCCGACCCGTTGGAGCGTCAGTGATATGAAAGACACCGGCAGGACTTCCACCTACCCGAAGCCCATCATCCGTTAGATATATCCAACACACTCATGAAACGAGAAGACTGCCGCCGGACGAGCCCGGTAGTCTTCTCTTTTCTACGCCGGAGCGGCACGAGGCGCTTCATCCTCGGCTCCTCCCACTTTGCCCGACCCGTGTTGAGCCGGGCGGCATCTCAGACTTTCGCCGCCTCCGGCCGCCGCCTCGTCTCTTCTATCCGCTCGGTTCACTCTTGGATACCGGCCTCCGGCCCCTTTCAAGCGCCTTCCGGCGCCCACCCGCCGCAGCCCGCGTTCTCACACAGGTGCGGGTAGAGTTGCCGCATCAGGCGCTCGGCGTGCTCCATCGCCGTGTCCGCCTCGTCCTCCGTAATGACCGGCAGGGGCCCGCGCGGGTGGTGAGGCCCGAAGACATTCACCCTGTAGCGACCGTCGAGCGGCGTCACCTCCGCCCTCACGTCGTCACCTAGGTAACGGTGGTTGCGAGCGATCATCTGTCCCCCTGTGTGCGGCAGCTCCGCCTCGCGCTGCCGTGTCATGCACGCGCCCGGCCGCCCTAGCGGTCGCTCGCGTAACGTAGAGACGCCTGCGGCTGGCCCCTGCGGATGTGCTCGCGCATCATGCGCGCGAAGCACGGCTGGCACATGCGCTTCCTCGCCTTCGACGCCCCGCCGCGGATGACGCCGCCGCACCACACGCAGACGACCGCCGCCCCGCCGTCCACCTGCCTCGCTTCCGTGTTAACGCCCGGTGAACTCATAAGGTCGCTCACTTGAAGGTGACGTTAGAAGAAACAGTTTACGCACGAATTACTTCCCCCTTGGACTTGGTTATAACTTTTACCCCGCGCGGCGTTACGAACGGCGTGCCTTCGCCCGGAGGCGTCGCAGCACGCGCCCGCTCAGAAGCTTGAACCGTCTTCAAGGATAGACGCGCAGCCGCTCGCTTCCAGTCCGCTGTCGGACTCTGGGGGCGTAGAAAGTGTTAAGAGGTGTTCACGAGGAGGTGACGGTGCTCCGCAGGGCCTTCAAGCCGGACGGGCGCGCCGTTTATTCGATGAGCCCGGCGGCGCGCAGCAACTCTTCGCCATCCCTCTCCGCGAGCAGCGCGAGGTAGAAACGTGCCGTCCACTCCCTTCGCAGCCGGAGCGTCGTCAACATCTTTTGAGAGCGAGGCTGGTGGGCGGCTGCGCGTGACGGTACAGACGGCCCGACCACAAGCCTGTATGGTTGAGCTTTGTTCTCAACCGCACGGGGCGGCGCGCGCGCCTCCCGCCGGTTCACTTCCAAACGACGAGGCACCAAGATGGGGCACGAAGATAACCGGCGCAGGGTTTACAGGCGGGTCGAAGACCTGTACCGCAAATCTATCGAGGAGGTGAAGGACTACGCCATCTTCATGACCGACCCCGGCAACCTCGTCGTCAGTTGGAACCTCGGCGCCGAGCGCATCCTCGGCTACACGGAGGCGGAGATCACGGGGCAGAGCGCCGCGCTCTTCTTCACGCCCGAAGATTTGGAGAGGGGCGAGCACGAGCGGGAGCTGGCGACGGCCGCCGCCGAGGGGCGCGCCGAGGACGAGCGCTGGCACGTGCGCCGCGACGGCACGCGCTTCCGTGCGAGCGGCGTGGTGACGCCCGTGCGCGCTGACGACGGCCGGCTGCTCGGCTTCACCAAGGTCATGCGCGACATGACCGAGCGGCGGCGCATCGAAGAGGAGCGCGACCGCTTCTTTACGCTCTCGGTGGACATGCTCTGCATCGCGGGGCTCGACGGCTTCTACCGCCGCGTCAACCCGGCGTTCGGGCACGCCCTCGGCTACACGGAGGAGGAGTTGCTCGCCACGCCCGTCCTCGACTTCGTCCACCCCGAAGACCGAGAGGCGACCCGCGCAGAGTTCGAGAAGCTGGCGCGCGGCGAGCCGACTCAAAACCTTGAGAACCGCTTCCGATGCAAAGACGGCTCGTACCGTTGGGTCGGTTGGAGCTATTTCCCCGTCCCCGAAGAGGGCTTAGCCTACGGCGTCGGGCGCGACATGACGGAGCGCAGACGCATCCACGAAGTCCTCTCCCTCCGCGCGGAGGAGCTGGAGCAGGCGAACCGCATCAAGGACGAGTTCTTAGCCACGCTCTCGCATGAGCTGCGCACGCCTTTGACCGCGATGCTCGGCTGGTCGCAGATGCTGCGCTCCGGCCAGTTGGACGAGGCCGCGCGGGCACGCGCAGTCCAGATCATCGAGCGCAACGCCGAGGCGCAGTCGAAGCTCATCGAAG
>JBJMGQ010000326.1:0-12291 GCA_045807845.1 Pyrinomonadaceae bacterium
GCAACGAGCGGAACGTTAAGCCGCCGCGTGCGCATGCCATTCCCACACATGGGAATGGCATGCGCATGGATGAGAATGACATGCGCATGAATGAGAATGGCATGCGCACGCGTGGGAATGCCATTCCGGCGTAAGGGAATGACGTTGCGACGTATGGGAATAGCATTCCGACGTGTGGGAATGGCATTCCGACGCGTGGGAACGGCATTACGACGCGTCGGAATAGCGTTGCGACGTGACGTAATGGCATTACGATGTGCGGGAATGGCGTTACGACGCGTCGTAATGCCATTACGAAGAGAAGTAATGAAGGAAACTCGACAGGAAACAGTTCAGCCGCGGATCGGGTTGCATACCGGCATCGCGGGCGGGCTGCACAACGCTCTGCTGAAGGCGCAGACGCTCGGCGCGGACACCGTGCAAATCTTCTCGCGCAACCCGCGCGGGTGGAAGGCGCGGCCTCTCGAAGACGAAGAGGTCGCGCAGTTCAAGCGCGTGCGCGAAGAGACGGGCGTCTCACCCGTAGTCATCCACGCCAACTATCTCATCAACCTCGCCGCTGCGGACGAAGTTATCCGCGAGAAGTCAATCGCCTCCTTCCGCGAAGAGATCGAGCGCGGCCTCACGCTCGGCGCCGACTATCTCGTGATTCATCCGGGCAGCGCTCGCGGCGCCTGTCAGGAGGACGCCATCCGCACCTGCGCCGAAAGCTTGAAGAGGGCGTGCGAAGGGCTCGAACTCGGCTCCTTTCGCATCCTGCTTGAGAACACGGCCGGGCAGGGCGAGTGCATCGGCCACCGCTTCGAGCACCTGCGCGAGATTGCCGAACAGTGTCCCGAGTTGAACCTCGGCGTCTGCCTCGACACCGCGCACGCTTTCACGGCGGGCTACGATATCAGAGATGAAGACGGGCTCTCGGCCGCGCTCGACTCGCTCGACGCGAACGTCAAGCTTGAGAACGTCCGCGCCATCCACTTCAACGACTCGAAGGCCGCCTACAACTCGCGCGTAGACCGCCACTGGCACCTCGGGCAAGGCCACATCGGCGCCGAAGCCCTGCGCCGCGTCGCCTCGCACCCGCGCCTCGCACACGCCGCGTTCCTCTTGGAGACGCCCGTGGACGAGACCTGCGACGACGCCTGTAACCTCGAAGCCCTACGCTCTTTCGTCCGTACCCCCGACCCGCAGGAGACCGCCTGAGATGGACATCCGACTCAAAGACCGCGCGGAAGGCGGCCCCCACTACCTCCAAATCCGCCAGCAGATCGAAACGCTCATCCGCGACAAACAGCTCGCCCCCGGCGACATACTCCCCTCTCACGCCTCGCTCGCGGGCAAACTCGCCATCGACAAAGGCGAAGTCCAACGCGCCTACTTCGAGCTGGAACACGCCGGGCTGGTGACGAAGAAGACCGGCAAAGACTTCCTCGGCAAAGATAAGACCACGTACACCGTCAAATGAAGGGCGGCACTGACCGTATAGACAGCCCGCGCGGCTTGCGTTAACATGGGCGTACCTTTCGAGGTGGGAACGAGTTGAGATGAAACGTTTCGGCCATCCAGTTAAGCTCCTCCTTACGTAGCCGCACGGCCGGCGTCGCGTGCGACTTGTGCGCGGCGGGCGGTGCGGCGACACTCCGGACGACAATCAATTTAAAAATGAGTTAGGCCCCGCGCGTGCTTGAGAAAGCCGGGGGCGGTCGTTTACCTTTAGGGTAAAGGAAAGGCCAGAGGACTATCATGGACGAAAAGTATTTCCCCGAGCGCATCGAGGAGAGGTGGCAGAAGTTCTGGGAGGAGTCGGGCGCCTTCGAGGTCGAGCGCGACCCCGCGCGCGAGAAGCGTTTCTACTGTCTGGAGATGCTCCCCTACCCCTCGGGCTTCCTGCACATGGGGCACGTGCGCAACTACTCCATCGGCGACGCGCTCTCCTGGTTCCGGCGCTTGCAGGGCTACAACGTGCTGCACCCGATGGGCTGGGACAGCTTCGGCCAGCCCGCCGAACAGGCCGCCATCAAGCGCGGCGTGATGCCCCGCGAGTGGACTGAAGCCAACATCGCGCACATGCGCGCGCAGTTCAAGCGCATGGGCTTCAGCTTCGACTGGCGGCGCGAGGTCGCGGCGCACACGCCCGAGTACTACAAGTGGGATCAGTGGTTCTTCCTGAAGATGCTGGAAAGGGGCTTGGCCTACAAGAAGGTCTCGCCCGTTAACTGGTGCCCGGCGGAATCGACCGTGCTGTCGAACGAGCAGTCGTCGGGCGGCGTCTGCTGGCGCTGCGGCGCTCTCGTAGAGAAGCGCGACATCGAGCAGTGGTTCCTGCGCATCACCGACTACGCAGAGCAACTGCTGGAAGACATGCGCGAGATTGAAGGGGGCTGGCCCGAGCGCGTCCTGACGATGCAGCGCAACTGGATTGGACGGAGCGAAGGCGCCTACATCGACTTTCAAATCAAAGAGACGGACGAGCGCGTCCGCGTCTTCACCACGCGCATCGACACCATCTACGGCGCCAACGCCGTCGTCGTCGCGCCCGACCATCCGCTGGTCGAGAAGTCTCCGCTGAAGGAGGACGTGCGCCGCTTCGCCGAGCGCGCACGCGCCGCGTCGATGCAAGCGCGCGAGCCCGGCGCGGAGGTGGAGAAGGAGGGACTCAACACGGGGCTGCTGGCCGTCAACCCTTTCAGCGGCGAGCCTGTTCCGGTGTGGGCGGGCAACTACGTGCTGTTGGAGTACGGCACGGGCGCCGTGATGAGCGTGCCCGCGCACGACGAGCGCGACTTCGAGTTCGCGCAGAAGTACTCTCTGCCCGTCCGCCGCGTCATCGAGCGCATCTCGCACGAGCAGCCGCCGGCCGAACGCGACCCGGAGGTCGAAGACCAGTCGGTCGCGATGAAAGAGGCGTTCACCGAGTACGGCATTCTGGTCAACTCCGGCGACTGGAGCGGCAAGCTCTCCGAAGACGCCATCCGCGAGATGGCCGCGTTCGCCGAAAGCAGCGGCTTCGGAGAGCGCGCCGTCACGTATCGCCTGCGCGACTGGGGCATCTCGCGCCAGCGCTTCTGGGGCGCGCCGATTCCAATCATCTACTGCGGCACCTGCGGCGTCGTGCCCGTGCCTGAGTCCGAGTTGCCGGTCGTGCTGCCCGAGCGCGCGGAGTTCACGGGCTCGGGTCAGTCGCCGCTGGCGGGCGTCCCCGAGTTCGTCAACACGACCTGCCCGAAGTGCAAAGAGCCCGCGCGGCGCGAGACGGACACGATGGACACGTTCATCGACTCGTCTTGGTACTTCTTCCGATATCTCGACCCGAAGAACGACGACGCGCCGTTCGACACGGAGGCTGCCGCCTACTGGACTCCCGTCGATCAGTACATCGGCGGCGTCGAGCACGCCGTGATGCACCTGATGTACACGCGCTTCTGGACGAAGTTCATGCGCGACCTCGGGCTGGTCAATTTTAACGAGCCGGTGAAGCGCCTGATGACGCAGGGCATGGTCGTCGCCGAGACTTTCTATCGCGAGGGCGAGGATGCGGGCTCGAAGGTCTACATCAACCCCTCGGACGTGGACGTGGTGCGCGACGAGAAGGGGCGCATCCGTCAAGCGACGCTCGTCAAAGACGGTCAGCCCGTGACCGTGGGGCCGTTCGAGAAGATGTCGAAGTCCTCGAACAACGGCGTAGACCCGAACGAGATGATCACGGCCTACGGCGCCGACGCCACGCGCCTGTTCATCCTCTTCGCCGCGCCGGTCGAGAACGACCTGCGCTGGCAGGAGGCGGGCATCGACGGCGCCCTGCGCTTCCTGCGCCGCGTCTACTCGTTCGTCTACCGCTGGCGCGAAGCGCTCGCGGGTGCGCCGAAGGATGCGATGGCGGCTGGCGAGTTCTCGGCGGAGGCGAAGGCTTTGCGCCACGAGACGCACCGGACGATTGAGCGCGTGACGAACGACTTCGAGGGCTTGCGCTACAACACAGCGGTCGCGGCGTTGATGGAGTTGCTGAACGAGCTGTACGACTTGAAGTCTCAGCCCGCCGCTGCCGCGCCGCCAGAACTGTTCGCCGTGCGTGAGGCGGTCGAAGCGATGGTGCTGATGCTGGCGCCCTTCTGCCCGCACGTCGCGGAGGAGTTATGGGGGGAGCTGAGACACGCGGGCGGCATCCTGCGCAGCGGAGCGCGTTGGCCCGAGTTCGACGAACAGCTCACGCGCAAGGACGAGGTCGAGATCGCCGTACAGGTCAACGGGAAGCTGCGCGGACGCGTCAACGTCCCCGCCTCCGCCACCGAAGACGAGACGCGCACCGCCGCACTCTCCGACGAGCGCGTGCGCGTCTGGACGGAGGGCAAGCAGCTCGTCAAGACGGTCGTCGTCCCCGGCCGCTTGGTCAACGTGGTAGTGAAGTGAAGGCAAGTAGACAGTAGGCAGTAGGCAGTAGGCAGTAGAAAGAGAAGCGGCGCGTCCGACCTAAAGGTTAAGACGCGCCGCCTCTTTTTTTCTACTGCCTACTGCCTACTGTCTACTGCCTACTTCCCTCACCCTGTCGTATGAACGACGGCCGACTGTCTTCTCAACGGACTGCGCAGCATGAGCCACGCCGAGGGGCCGACGACGAGGGCGATGCCGAAGACGACGAGCGGGCCGAACTGTCGCTTCCAGAAGAGCAGATCGAAGAGGAGCGCGAAGACGATCTGCATCAGCCCGACGACCGAGACGCGCGAGGGGCTCCCCAAAGCGAACGCCTTCGTCATCGCCAACTGCCCGACGGTCGCGGAGAGCCCGACGCCGAACAGCAGCCCGAGCGTCGTCCCGTCTCGCAAGGGCGCATAGTCAACCCGTCCCCCCGCGGCGAGCAGGAACGCCACAGTGAACACGGTCGCCACGCCCGAGAAGTGCGTCACCACGGCGCGCGCGTCCACGCCGCTCAGGCGGTTGAGTCCTATCATCGAGACGGAGGTCGAGAAGGCATTGGCGAGCGCGAGCGCCGCGGCCAGACGGTCGGCGCCCGCCTCCGGCCTCTGAATCAGAACTATCCCCAGAAGCCCCGCCGCCACCGCCAGCCACACGGACGCGCGCGGCCTGTGCCCGAGCACCGGCCACGCCAGCAGCGTCACCCACAGAGGCACCGTGTTCGAGAGCGTCAAAGAGGTCGAGACCGGCAGATGCGTCAGCGCGTAGAAGGCGAAGAGGACGCCGAGGCTCCCCGCCACGCTGCGCATCCAGAGCACGACCGGGCGCAAGAGGACGAGGCGCACCCCGGACAGAAGCGAGAGCGTGAGTGTGAAGATGAACGCGAGCGAGCTGCGCGCGACGGCGACGAGGTGCCAGTCGCAGCGCTCGCCCGCGAGGTGGCTGAACGCGCCCATCGACGCGAACGCGAGCGAGCTGAGGAGCATGAAGAGGTACGCGCGCCCGCTCTCGCCCTCCGCGTGCGCCGGCTCTTTGGGGGTTTCCATTCCGCACGGAAAGATAACAAGTCGCGCCCCTCTCTGTCAGCCGACGCCGCCCCGCAGGCTCTGTGCGTGCGGCGTGGCATGTTGCTTGCGACCATTAACCGCGCAAGGCGGAAAGCGATTGATTTCACTACAGGTGTTCACTACACGGGAGGCATGCGGCAATGCGTAAAGTTCTGGGATCGTTCCTCTTCTCGCTGGCGCTCGTCGCCGGGACGGCGGCGCAGGAGAATCAGGACAAGAGCGTGGTCGATAAGACGAAGGACGCCGGCTCGGCCGTCGCCGACAAGGCCGGCGATGCTAAGGACGCGACCGTCAAGGGCGCAAAGAAGGCTGGCAAGGGCGTCAAGAAAGCGGGCAATGAGGTCGGCGACAAAGCCGAAGACGTAGGCGACAAGGCGGGCGACGTGAAGGACGCCACCGTCAAGGGCGCGAAGAAGGCCGGCAGCGCGACCAAGAAGGGCGCGGAGGAAGTCGGCGACAAGGCTGAGGACGTTGGCGGCAAGGCCGTCCACACCGGCAAGACCGTCGGCAACGAAGTCGGCGACAAGGCCGAAGACGTTGGCGACCAGACGGCGAAGGGCGCGAAGGTCGCCGCGCACGGGGCGAAGAAGGGCGTGAACGAGGTTGGCGACAAGGCCGAGGATGTCGGCGGCGCGACCGCCAAGGGCGCCAAGAAGACCGGCAACTGGTTCCAGCGCACATGGCACAAGATTTTCTAAGGCGGTCTCCGCTTTAGAAAGAAGACTCATCAACGTTAAGAGGCGGGCCGCGGCCCGCCTCTTAACGTTTGCACGGTGTTCTAAAACGCCTCAGCGCGCGCCGCCGACGCGGCCGGTGGAGCGCAGTCCCATGAGGCGCGCGGGGAACTCGCCAAAGTCTTCGACGACCCAGTTGTTGTCACCCTCAAGCTTGACCTTCGCCGCGGGGATGAAAGTCCCCTGCCCGCGCCCGCGCGCGTCCAGATAGATTTCCGCGTAGCCGAAGCGATAGTCCGCCGAGCGCGCCCCGTAACGCATCTCGAAGATGGCGACGTTGCGCTCGTAGAGCACGGTCAGCTTCGTCCCGCCCTCCGCGGTCGGCGTCGCGATGATGGCGTTGGCCCTCACGCCCACGTTGTTGCCGATTGAGACGCGCCCCACGTTGAGCTTCGAGAGCACGCCCAGCAACTCGTCCTGCCCGCCCGAGCGCAGAGCCGAGTTGAGCCGCTGCACGTCGTCCGCCGAAGTGTAATTGTTGACGGTGAGCGAGAACGGCTGGTTAAGCCCCGCCCGCCGCCCGCCGATGCCGACGACCTGCCCCTGCACGGACATCCTCGACGCCTGCGCCTGTGCTACGCCTGCGGACGCAGCGACGATGCAGAGCGCGCCCAACAGAAAAATTGTCTTTCCACTTCTCATACTTCCCTCCTTGAATTCGCAGATGCGCCGGATTATACGGAAAGGCACGGGCGATGTCCGTGCCCCTTCGTACTTTAAATCTTCACCTGCCCACGCGCGCCGACGCGAACGGGTAGCTCGGCTCGATGTCCACAGGTACATCCTTGAGACTGTCGAGCGCGCCCTGCATCTCCGGGCGGACGACGCCGTACTTGTCGAGCATCGCCTTCGCACCTTCGTACGAGCCCTCGGCTTCGAGCGTGAGCAGATCGTGCGTCAGCTTGCGCACGGCCTCCTTGATGCGCGCGGGCACGACCGAGAACGTCTTCGTCCCCGGGTCATACTTGAACGCGCCCTCGTCGGTCAGGTAGTTGAACTGCATCGCGATGCCCTTCCCGTGCGCCTCCTTGATGCCGAAGCGCACCGAACGGAAGGCGCTCGCCAGAAACGTCGTGTAGAGCGTCCGCTCAAACGACTTGTCGAGCACGCCCTTGTCGATGAGGTACTGCATCGCCCACAGGCCCGTGATGTCGGCCTTCGCCTCTTCGATGGCCGAGTAGTTGTCCTTCAGCTCCTTGCGCACGCTCGTCTCTCGGCCCGCCACGGTGATTGTGTGCGGCCCGAGCCCGTGCATCAGCTCGTGCGCGAGGACGTGCGTGAAGAAGGCTTCGAAGGAGACGTTGCGCTGGTCTGCCGGAGAGAGCACGACGCGCGAGATGGGGATGAGCGTCTTGTCGAACTTCGCCTGCTGCACGTTCTTGAGCATGACGCGCTTCGAACCCTTCTCGTGCACCACGCGCTCGTCGTTCGGCAGGTTGAAGGCCGCCGTCTGCACACCCGAGTTGCCCTCGCCCGAAGAGTAGACGACGTTGACGACGCGGATGGGCGCGGCCTTGCCGAGCCGCGGGTTGCGGTAGCGCGGTTCGATGGGGAGGTTGTTCTCCAAGTCCTGCAACAGGCCGCCGAACTTCGCCAGCTTCGCCGACTCGGCCTCGTCGCGCAGCGTGACGTAAGCCTCGAAGGCCGCCTTGTAGCCGAAGAGGCCGTCGGAGTACGTCTCGTACGGCCCGATGGTCACATCAATCGGCGCGTCCAAATCCATCCAAGCGACATCCGATTCGTAGTAGTCGTCGTTGAGAAAAGCATCGGCGCGTTTCGAGAGAAAGTTCTTGAGCGTCGCGTTCGTCGTCAGCCCCGCGGCCTCACGCAAAAGCGCCGCCGCCGGTCGCAGGAACTCTCCATACTCCTGACTGTAAGGCACGAGCTTCAGCTTGCCCGCCGCGTCGCGCCGGACGGCGTAGAAGAAGCCGGTGGCCTTCTGCTTCTCAGGCTCCGAGAGCGTCGCGACCCACGACTCGAACTCCTGCTTGGTCATGTCGTCCGGGTAATGCGCGGCCGTCGCGGGCTTCTCCTGCGGGACACCGGGCATGAAGGCGATGTTCTCGTCGAGCTGCGACCAGGGGCCGTCGTTGAGCATGAAGTAGTGCAGGCGCGCGCGGCCGAGCGGCGTCGTGTCGGCCTGAAGTTTTCGTTGCAAGGCGACGTTGCCGCTCCACACCTGACGCAGGAAGAGCGGGTCGAGGAGCTGCGCGGCCTCGACGATCTTGGCGAGCGCGCGGCGGTCACCCGCCGATAGGCCCGACGTGTCGGCCGTGACGACCGTCGGCGCGAAGCGTTGTATCTTCGCGTTCAGCTCCAACAGCTCGCCCGACGGCGCACCACTCTTCTGTCGCCCGACGGCGAACGTCGGCAGCAGCACACACAGCGCCGTAAACAGCGCGCAAACCTTAAGCGTCACTCTCATCGGAAGTGATTCCTCTCTCGATACGTGTTTATGTTTTAGACCATGCCAGAGGCTTCTATCATACGCCAACGCGACCCGCGCGCAAGTCAAACGAAAAGGGCGGAGCCGAAGCCCCGCCCTTGAAAACGTTCGCCTGTGAAGTCGTCTTACTTACGGTTGGCCTTCGCCTCGCGCGCCTCGGTCTTGGTGGTGAGCGTGACGGCGCCCGCGCCGCTCTGCGCGTAGCGCGCGCCGATGGTGCGGACGTAGTTCTGCGTCTCGGCGTAGGGCGGGACGCGCCGGCCGTACTTCATCACCGCGCCTTCGCCCGCGTTGTAGCCCGCGAGCGCGAGGTCAACGCGACCGCCGAACAGGCTCAGCAGGTTCGCAAGGTAGCGCGTGCCGCCCATAATCGACTGCGCGGGGTCGTAAGGGTTCGTCACGCCGTAGCGCGCGGCCGTCCCCGGCATCAACTGCATCAACCCCTGCGCGCCGACCGCGCTGGTCGCGCCCGTGTGGAAGCCCGACTCCTGTCGAATCACGCAGTAGATGAGATAGGGGTCAACGCCGTAACGCTTTCCGTTCAGACGAATCAGCCCGTCAAGCTTCGTGCTGCCGGTCGTCCAAGCGATATCCGTGCGCACGCCGGAGGGCGCGGCCGTGAACGCTTCGACGGGCTTGCGCGCCGCGGCGAGCGTCTCGTCGGACTTCTTAATCTCGGCCGCAAGCTCATCGACCTTCGCGCGCGCGTCGGCGATCTCCGTCCCGCTCGCCTCGTACTCTTTGCGCGAGATGAGACCGTCGGTGTAGAGGCTCTTGAGCTGCTCCTGCTTCTCGGTCAGCTTCTTGAGGTTCGACTCGTAGGAAGCCGACAGCTCGACGAGGCTCGTGCGGTAATCCTCGGCCGCCTTGATGAAGTCCTGCCGGAACTTCTGCAAGTCGCTCAAGGGCTCGGCCTGCGCGGGCGCCGTCTTCGCAGACTTCGCGGACTTCGACTTGACCTGCGCGCCGGCCAGAGTGACGGAGGCGAAGATGAAGAGGGACGCAAGGAGGATTTGGGGAACGAGCTTTTTCATCAATTTCAACCGGGTCAATCAGTCCAAATAAAAAGGCACTCGCGGTGCCGAATAATGCCGCCGCGACTCTGTACGCGGCCTCTCTATGTTTGGTTTCAGGGCTTTCTCTGCAAAACTCGTGAGGGGGAGTAAATTGTTGCGAATAAGATGCTTTTTCGGCCTTCCGGGTTGTATGAGCCGCCGCCCGCGCCGCGTTCGTTTCTCCCCTTTTCTGTTGTAAGGTAGCAGCGCGGCCGGGGTCGCGGGACATCATACAGCCGTCCGCCGACGCCGTGACCGAAGCGACCGATGTTCAAGACTACAACTCTCATCACGCTGCTTCTTATCATCTGCGGGCCGGAGGCACGCGCGCAGTGGGTCGCGCAGGTGTCGGGCACAAACGTGCGACTGCGCGGCGTGAGCGCCGTAAGCAACCGCGTCGCTTGGGCCAGCGGTGCGAACGGCACCTACGCGCGCACGATTGACGGCGGGCGGACGTGGCAGGCGGGACAGGTACCGGGCGCGGCCGAACTCGACTTCCGAGACGTGGACGCCTTCGACGCGGACACGGCCTACCTCCTCGCCATCGGCGAGGGCGAGCGCTCAAGAATTTATAAGACGACCGACGGCGGCCGTAACTGGACTCTACAGTTTCAGAACCGACGCGCCGGGGCCTTCTACGACTGCATGGCCTTCTGGGACAAGTGGAACGGCATCGCCGTCAGCGATCCCGTCGAAGGCCACTTCCTCGTCCTGATGACGGACAACGGCGGACGCGTTTGGCACCAGATGTCCACGGCCGGGATGCCCCCTGCGCTCGAAGGTGAGGGCGGGTTCGCCGCCAGCGGCACGTGCGTCGCGGTCATTGGCGCGCGGCAGGCGTGGTTCGGCACGGGCGGCCCCGAGGGGGCGCGCGTCTTCCGCTCGGGCGACGGCGGCCGGACGTGGCAGGTCGCGCCCGCGCCTCTTGCCAGCGGCAAGTCGGCGGGCGTCTTCTCGCTCGACTTCTACGGCGATGCGGGCGCGGCCGTCGGCGGCGACTACACGAAGGAGCAGGAGGCCGCGGGCAACGCCGCGCTGACGTTCGACGGCGGGCGGAGCTGGTGGGCGCTCGAAGCGTCGAGCCGCCCGCACGGCTACAGGTCTTGCGTCGCGTACGTGCCGGGGACGCGGAGGCTCATCGCCGTCGGGCCTTCGGGCTCTGACTATTCGACGAACGGCGGGCGCACCTGGAAGCAGCTCGGCACCGAAGGCTTCCACGCCTTGAGCATCGCGCCGCTCGATGACGTGGCGTGGGCAGTCGGCGAGCACGGCCGCATCGCACGTCTTAACGCGCCGTCGAAACTGGGACGCGTGCGCCGCAGAAAATAAGTTTCATAACGTCGAGCCAAGAGATGAGCGAGTTCTCAAGTTTCGTGTCGGAGTTAAGGTCGCGCGTCGGCGCGGGCGGCTTGGAGTTGACTCGCGCGGGCGACCTCGATTCGCGTGCGGACGGCTCGCTGCGGCTGGCGGCGGTCGCGCTCGTGCTGCGTGAGGGGTTGGAGGGGCCGGAGATGCTCGTCATCAAGCGTTCGGAGACGGAGCGCGACCACTGGTCGGGGCACATGGCGCTGCCGGGAGGGCGGGTCGAGGACGAGGACGAGAGCCTACAGGCTACGGCCGCGCGCGAGACGTTCGAGGAGGTCGGGCTCGACCTGCGCGCGGGCGGCGAGGCAATTGCGCGGCTCGGCACCGTCACGCCGCAGAGCCCTTACGCGCCGCGCGTCTCTGTAACGCCGTTTGTCTTCGTCGCGCCCCGCGCGTATCACGCGACCGTTGAGTCGAAAGAGTTGTTGTTGAGTGAAGAGGTCGCTGCGGCCTTCTGGGTGCCGGTCGGCGAGCTGAAGCGCGGCGGGCGTTCGGCCGTCTTCCGCATGGTCTTCGCGGGCGTCGAGCGCGAGTGGCCGGCCTACCCTTCGCAGCATGGTCTGATCTGGGGCATCACCGAGAGGATTCTGACCGAGTTCCTCTCGCTGGTAGACTGATTGATGAAAGTCTTCGTGTTCGTAATATGAGTAATACCATGCGAGCCTTGATGTGCCTTATCTTTCTCGCGCTCTGCCCGTCGTTGGCGAGCGCGGCCGAGCCTTGGTCAACGAAGCTCGACTCGGGCGTGCGCTTCTATCAATCAACCGACGTGGGCGTGCTCGTCGTCGGCACCGAGAAGTCGCTCTACGGCTTAGAGGCGGAGACGGGCGACGTGTTGTGGCGGCGCAAGGACGTGCGGCTCGACGAGACGGATGTGTCGGCCGTGCCGGGTACGGACGTGCTGCTCGTCACGCTTGAGAGCGGCAGCAAGACGCGGCTCGAATCGCTCGACATCGTGTCGGGCGACGTGCTGTGGCGCAGCGACAAAGTGCGCGGCGCGGTGATGCAGACGGCCTTCGAGCCAAGTGCAGGACTGCTCGCCGCGGTCTTCGTGCGCGACGCGAAGTCGAAGCCGCGTGAAGGCTTCAAGCGCAAGCCCGAGCTGCACGTCTTCGACCTCGCGTCGGGCGAGGAGCTTTGGAAGCGCGAGCTTGAGAGCGAAGTCGAGATGATGCCCGTCGCGTGGGGCGACGATAAAGATAAAGAGGTTCCCTACA
>JBJMGQ010000327.1:0-6626 GCA_045807845.1 Pyrinomonadaceae bacterium
CGTGTAGATGCTGCGCGTCAGAGGCCGCCGGATGCGCAGGCGGCGATAGCCCATCGGCATGTAGACGCCGTCGGCGATGAGATACTCCTTGCCCGTCCCCGTGGCGCGGTCGAGGAGGGCCGGGTGCAGCTTGAGCGTGTCGAGTTCTCCGGCGAACTGTTCGGGCAGTTCCAGCTTCGCCAGCAGCTCGTTGTGGCCGAGGTAGACGCGCTTGAGCGCCTGCCAGCGCGGGCCGAGGTCTTCGTCGCGCTTGTACTCGTCATGGAGGACGACGTGGCGAACGTTGCAGCGCTCGATGATGGCCTTGATGTTGTGGCGTCGCGGCTCCGCGTCGGCCTCGATGTAACCGACCTTGCCGAGCGCATACTCCTGCCACTTCGCTTCGTGGCCGTTCGTCGCGCCGTTGCCGCGCGCGCCGTTCTCGCTCTTGGGGCTGCCGAAGACGTGGAACTCGAACGAGTCGCCGCTGCGCTCGACGACGGTGCGCAGCGTGCGCTTCTCGTCGTCGCGCAGGCCGAGCGGCGCGAGGAAGAAGGCGTCGCGGATTTCGATGATCGTCCCGGCGGGCGCGTGATGTGCCACGGCGGCGCGCGCCATCTCAAGGTAGGCCGTGCCGGGGACGACGGCGTTGCCGACGATGCGATGCTCGTCGAGCATCCAGTGTGTGAGCGGGCTAATCTCGGTCTGGTAGACTTCGCGCTCGGGCGACTCCGTGACCTCCGTGTCGAGCAGCGGATGATCTGTGTGTCGCGCGGCGGCCGTCGTCCGGTTGCTGCGCCCCACGCCGTAGAGCGCGGCGCTGTCGGCGAGCATGCCGACCTCGTGCCAAGCATCCCAGTTGACCGAGACGGTGAACGTGCCGGTGCGCGCCGCGTGTTGATGCGCGAAGGCGTCGAGGAAGGAGTTGGCCGCGCAGTAGTCCACCTGCCCGAACCCGCCGAGGATGGCGCTGCGCGACGAGCAGCAGATGAAGAAGTCGAGCGGCGTCTCCGCGAGCAGCGAGGCGAGGACGAGCGAGCCCGTCACCTTCGCCGCGAAGACGGCCTCGACCGCCTCCGGCGTCTTCAACTGGATGACGCCGCCGCCGGGCACGCCCGCCGAGTGGACGACGCCGTTGACGGGGCCGAACTTCTCACGCGCGCGCGCAAGCAGCGAACTCATCTGTCGCTCGTCGCTCACGTCGGCGCTCAGCGCGAGCACTTCCGCGCCCATCGCTTCGAGCGCCTGAAGGCGTCGCAGCTTGAAGCTCGTCGCGTCCTGCTCGTCGTGCGTCTCAAGCCAACGCTCCCACTCGTCGCGTTCGGGCAGCGGTGAGCGCCCGACGAGGACGAGTCGCGCGCGATACGTCTGCGCGAGGTGTTCGGCCACGGTGAGGCCGATGCCGCCCATGCCCCCCGTGATGAGATAGACGCCGCCTTCGCGCGGGCGACCGCTCGGCCCGCCGGTCGCTTCCATCCGCACCTGCTCGAAGCCTTGCGCCCAGCGATGCGTGCCGCGATAGGCGACGACCGGCTCCGGCGCTTTCGCCTTCAGCTCCGGCACGAGACGGTCGAGCAGACGGTCGCCGCCCGCGCCTGACAGCTCTTCGAGGTCGAGGTCTATCTGCCGGCAGGTGATGTTCGAATACTCCTGCGGGATGACGCGGCACGGCCCGACGAGCGTCGCCTTGACCGGGTGCAGCGCCTCGCCGCCCGTGACCTCGTAGACGTTGGCCGAGACGACGCCGAGTTGCAGCGGCTCGGTCACGCCTTCGGCCCCGACCGCTTGCGCCAGATAGAGCAGGCTGTAGAAGCTGCGCGCCAACTGCCGCTCAAGCAGCATCGCGTCTGTTGTATCGACGGCGCCCGCACCTTCGGGCGGCGCGACGTTCCAAAGGTGAACGATTGTTCGTGGAAGCGCGCCCGCCGACGCGCGCAGCTCTTTGAGCAGCGCATCGTAGTCTTCGCGCCGCGACGGGTTAAGCTCATAGCCGCGCTCGCCCTTCGCGGCGAAACGCTCGCCCGCCTCGACGGTAAAGACTTCCTGCCCGGACTTCTTCAAACGCTCGACGAGCCGCGCGCCGAATCCCGTCTCGTCCATGAAGACGAGCCAGCCCGCGCCCTCTTCGGGCGACTGCGACTGCTCGACACGAGCGACGCGCGCCGTCCGCTTCCAAGAGGGAACGTAGAACCACTCGGCCACGTCCGCCCGCTTCTTCATCGAAGCCGCGGGCGTGCCCACGCCCTGCGCGGAGGTCTGCGCCTCGATCCAGTAACGTTGCCGCTCGAACGGGTAGGTCGGCAGCGGCAGGCGCAGCCGTCGCTCGTGCCTGTAGTAGCCGTCCCAGTCGAAGCGGATGCCGACGAGCCAGAGTTTGCCGAGCGTGGTGTGGAGAAAGGCTTCGTCGGGCTGCTGGTCTTCCGGGTGGCGCAGTGTGTTGAGCACCACCTGACCCGAAGCGCGGAACGGATTCCAACGCGCCAGCGTGCTGAGCATCCGCCCGGGGCCGACCTCAAGCAGCACCCAGTCCCACTCCTTCAAGACGGCGCGCACGCCCGCGTCGAAGCGCACGGTCTGCCGGACGTGATTGACCCAGTAGTCGGGGCTCGTCGTCTCGGCCTCGGTCACCCACGTCCCCGTCACGTTCGAGAGGTAAGGGATTTGCGGCGCGCGCAGATTAACCCGCCTGACCTCCGCGGCGAACTGCTCAAGAATCGGCTCCATCATCTCGGAGTGAAAGGCGTGCGAGGTGCGCAGGCGGCGGGGGGCGGCCCCCTTCTGCGTCAGCTCGCGCTCAAGCCATTCGACATCCTCCGTCACGCCGGAGACGACGCACAGCGCGGGGCCGTTGACGGCCGCCAGAGAGAGTTGACGCCCGACGAGCAGCGGCAACACCTCCTGCTCGGGCAGCGGCACGACCAACATCGCGCCGCCCGGAAGACTCTGAATCAGACGCCCGCGCGCGGCGACCAGCGCGAGCGCCTCTTCAAGCGTCAGCACCCCCGCGAGGCACGCTGCCACATACTCGCCGATGCTGTGCCCGATCATCGCGCGCGGGCGCACGCCCCAAGACATCCAGAGCTGCGCCAGCGCGTACTCGATGACGAAGAGGGCGGGCTGCGTGATGTAGGTCTGCGTGAGCGGCTGTGCGGCGTCGCCGGTCTGCGACTCTTCGGGGTAGAGCACGTCGCGGAGGTCGAAGCCGAGGTGCGTTTGCAGCAGCCCGGCGCAGAGGTCAACCTGCTCGCGGAAGGTCGGCTCAGTCTCATAGAGCCCGCGCCCCATCTGCACGTACTGCGAGCCCTGCCCCGGGAACATGAAGACGACGGGGCGCTCCTTCGGCTCCTGAAAACCTGTGTGGACGCGACGCGGGTCGAGCGTTTCGAGCTGACGCACGGCGTCGTCGTAACCGTTGCACACGACGGCGCGACGGAAGTTGAACTCCCCGCGCCCGACTTCGAGCGTGTAGGCCACGTCGGCGATGTTCAGGCTCGCATCGCTCGCAAGGTGTTCGTAGAGGTTGGCCGTCGCCGCTTCGAGCGCGGTGCTCGTCTTGGCCGACAGCAGAAGCACCTGCCACGGCCGCGCCGCACCCGACGGCTCAACCTGTGGCGACTCTTCGACGATGACGTGCGCGTTCGTCCCGCCGATGCCGAAAGAACTGACGCCCGCGCGGCGCGGATGATTCGCGCCGGCCTCCCACACGGCGGCGCGCGTGTTGACGTAGAAGGGGCTCGCGTCGAAATCAATGCCGGGGTTGGGCCGCTCGAAGTGGAGGCTCGGCGGCAGCGTCTTGTGTTCGAGCGCAAGCACGGTCTTAATCAGACCGGTGACGCCGGCCGCCGCGTCGAGGTGCCCGACGTTGGTCTTGACCGAGCCGATGGCGCAGAAGTTTCTCTTCGAAGTAGATTCGCGGAAGACCTGTGTGAGCGCCGCGACCTCGATGGGGTCGCCCATGACCGTGCCCGTGCCGTGCGTCTCGATGTAGCCGATGGACTCGGCCTCGACGCCCGCCACGGCCTGCGCCTCCGCGATGACCTGCGCCTGTCCTTCGACGCTCGGCGCGGTGTAGCCGACCTTGAGCGAGCCGTCGTTGTTGACGGCCGAGCCGCGGATGACGGCGTGTATCTGGTCGCCGTCGGCCAGCGCGTCCTCCAAACGCTTGAGCACCACGACGCCGACGCCGTCGCCGTTCACAGTCCCCTGCGCGTCGGCGTCGAAGGCGCGGCAATGCCCGTCGGGCGAGAAGATGCCGCCCTCCTGATATGTGTAGCCGGACTTCTGCGGAACGGAGACGGACGCGCCGCCCGCGAGCGCCATGTCGCACTCGCCGTTGAGAAGACTCTGGCAGGCGAGGTGGACGGCGACGAGCGAGGTCGAGCAGGCCGTCTGCACCGTCACGCTCGGCCCCTTGAGGTCGAGCTTGTAGGAGACGTTGGTCGTCAAATGATCGGTGCGGTTGCGGATCGACGCCTGCAAGAACCCGAGCGACTCGATGAGGTCGCGGTTGGTCATGAGGTTCGCGAGCAGGTACGTGTTCATGCTCACGCCCGCGTAGACGGCGATGGCGCCCTCGTATCGCTTCGGGTCGTACCCGGCGGCCTCCAACCCCTCCCACGCGCACTCAAGGAAGAGGCGCTGCTGTGGGTCGGTCAGCTCGGCCTCGCGCGGGTTGAAGCCGAAGAAGGAGGCGTCGAACAGTTCCACGTCGTCGAGCACGGCCTTGGCCCGGACGTACTTCGGGTCTTTGAGCTGCGAGGCGGCGACGCCCGCGGCTTCGAGTTCCTGCTCAGAGAAGAACGAGATGGCCTCGACGCCCCCGCTCAGGTTCTGCCAGAACTCGTTGACGTTTCCGGCGCGGGGGAAGCGTCCCGCCATGCCGACGACGGCGATGCCCGTGGTGTTCGCGGCGGCATTGGAATCAGTCATCGGATTTATCCTCTTTCATACGAGTCTGCCGGTTGGCGGCCTCCCTGCGCCGGCTGGCGCGGTCATAAGTCTTACGGAACGAGGTCTGATGGCCGGGCTCGTCCGCGAGGTGGCGGGCCAGCGTGCCCACCGTCGGGTGTCGAAACAGCTCGACCATCGCAATCTCTTTGCGGAACGTCTCGCGCAGGCGACTGTGCACCTGCACCATGAGCAGCGAGTGGCCGCCGAGGTCGAAGAAGTTGTCGTGGGCGCCGACGCGCTCGACGCCGAGCACCTCCTGCCAGATGCGCGCGACGGTCTCCTCGATGCGGTCGCGCGGTGCGACGTAGGAGACGCCCGTTTCGGGTCGCTCACTGTCGGGCGCGGGCAGCGCACGGCGATCAACTTTGCCGTTCGGCGTCAGCGGCATCTTCTCCAACACGACGAAGGCCGAAGGGATCATGTATTCGGGCAACCTCGCGCGCGCCTGCTCGCGCACGCGCGCAACGCTCGGCGGCTCAGCCCGCTCGCCGCCCGCGCCTCTCGTCTCCGCCGTCAGGTAGGCCACGAGCCGCGCGTCGCCGTTCGTCTCTTCGCGCACGACCGCGACGCACTCCCGCACGCCTTCACAACTCCTGAGCACGGCTTCAATCTCACCCAGCTCGACGCGGTACCCGCGCAGCTTCACCTGATCGTCTGCGCGCCCGAGATACTCGATGCAGCCATCGGCGCGATAGCGCGCGAGGTCGCCCGTGCGATAGAGACGCGCACCCGGCTCGACGGCGAAGGGGTCGGGGGTGAAACGCTCGGCCGTCAAATCGGGGCGCGCGAAGTAGCCGCGCGCGAGCCCCTCGCCGCCGATGTAGAGTTCGCCGCTCGCGCCGACGGGCACGGGGCGCATCCTCTCGTCGAGGATGTATGTGCGCGCGTTGGCGACCGCGCGACCGATGGACGGGGCTTCGCCCGCGCGCACCGGAGCGACCGTCGCATCGACGGTGCACTCGGTCGGGCCGTAGACGTTGTAAGCGGCCAAGCTCTCGCGCGCGGCGAGTCGCGCCCACGTCGCTTCGTCCAAAGCTTCGCCGCCGACGAGCAGGACGCGGGGCAGAGCTTTCAGCTCCTCTTCGGGGACGGCCAGAAGCAACCTCAGTTGCGAGGGCGTGCAGTCGAGCACGTCGAGACGTTGGCGGCGCGCGTAAGTCAACAACGCGCCCGCGTCGGCGCGCGCCGCGTCGGGGATGATGTGGAGCGCGTGACCTTCGAGCAGTTGCACGAGCTGCTTGACCGATGCGTCGAAGACGAGCGGCGCGTTGAGGCTGACGTGCAGCGGCGCGTCGTCCGGCGCGTGCCGTTTGTAAACGGCTTCGCGCAGCGCCGCGATGAGGTTGACGACCGAACGATGTTGCACCATCACGCCCTTCGGTCGCCCCGTCGAACCGGACGTGTAGATGATGTATGCGAGATTGCCGGGGCTGACTGTGCTCACGGGGTTCTCAGCGCTCTCGCTTTCGACCGAGGCACGGTCGGCGTCGAGACAGAGCACGCGCGCCGCCGTCGCGGGCAGACGCGCGAGCAGCTCGCCCTGCGTAAGCAGCACGGGCACGCACGTCTCTTCGAGCAGCAGCGAGAGCCGCGCCGTCGGTTGACGCGGGTCGAGCGGGACGTATGCGCCCCCCGCCTTGAGGATGGCGAGCAGCCCCACCATCATCTCGACCGAGCGTTCGGCGCAGAGGCCGACC
>JBJMGQ010000328.1:0-7993 GCA_045807845.1 Pyrinomonadaceae bacterium
CGGGGTCGAGGACGGCCGGGTGCGTGCCGGCGGCGTCGCGGACGCGGGGCGGAAGGCTGTCGAGGTCGAGCCGTTCGCCGCTGAGGGTGAAGGCGCGCTCGATGGCGTTCTGTAGCTCGCGGACGTTGCCGGGCCAGTTGTAGTTGATGAGCGCGGTCATGGCCGCGGGCTCTATCGGCTTCTCATCTTGTCCCTGCTCGCGCGCGGTGCGTTTGACGAAGTGGCGCGCGAGCAGAGGGATGTCTTCGCGCCGCTCGCGCAAGGGGGGCAGGTGGACTTCGATGACGTTGAGGCGATAGAAGAGGTCTTCGCGGAAGCGGCCTTCGGTGACTTCGCGTTCGAGGTCGCGGTTGGTGGCGCAGATGATGCGCGCGTCGAAGCGCGCGGGCGTGGACGAGCCGAGCGGCGTGACCTCGTGCTCCTGCACGGCGCGCAGCAGCCGCACCTGTAGCGCCTGACTTATCTCACCTATCTCATCTAAAAAAACGGTGCCGCCTTCGGCCGAGCGGAAGAGGCCGGAGCGCGATTGTATCGCGCCGGTGAAGGCGCCCTTGGTGTGTCCGAAGAGTTCGGATTCGAGGAGCGTCTCGGGCAGCGCGCCGCAGTTGATGGCGACGAAGGGGCGGTCGGCGCGCGAGCTGTTGTGGTGGATGGCACGCGCGACCAGCTCCTTGCCCGTGCCCGACTCGCCGTAGACGAGGATGTTCGTGTTCGTGGCCGCGACCTTCTCGACGAGCCGGAAGACGCGCTGCAAGGACTCGGACGTGCCGATGATCTCGGAGAAGCTGTAGCGCCGGTCAAGCTCGCGGCGCAGCGCGCGGTTCTCGCGGAACAGCTCGCGCTGGCGGAGCGCGTTCTTGACGGATTGCAGGAGGTCTTCGTTGACGAAGGGCTTGGTGATGTAGTCGTAGGCGCCTTTGCGCAGCGCGGCGACGGCCGAGTCAACGGAGGAGTAGGCGGTCATCACGACGACGAGCGCCTCGGGGTCGATGTCCTTGACGCGGTCGAGGAGCGTGAGGCCGTCCATCCCACTCATGCGGATATCTGTGAGCGTGACGGCCACGTCTTCGGCGGCGAAGGCTTCGAGCGCCTCCTCCGCGCTCGCCACGCCCGCCACGCGGTAGCCCGACTCTTCCAACAGGCGCGTGACGATAGCGCGCATCAGGTCTTCGTCTTCCGCGACGAGGATGAGTGGCTGCATGCTCATAATCAGTAGGCGGTAGGCAGATGGGAGTAGGCAGTACGCTCCGCGTTACTTAGGTTGAAGATTAATCCCGGCCTCTCGGCGGCAAGGCTCTTAACTGCTTACTGCCGTCTGCCCGCTGTCTTTCCATTCCCGCGCGAGCATCGAGTAGGAGACGAGGTCTTTATAGTGGTCGTGTACCCACTCGGCCTGACGGTGCGTGCCTTCTTGTGTGAAGCCGAGGCGCTCGGGGATGCGGCGGCTGCGGGCGTTCTCGACGGCGCAGTAGATTTCGATGCGGTTGAGACGCAGCTCGCGGAAGGCGTGTTCGACGAGCGCGCGGCACGAGCGCGTCATCAAGCCGTGCCCTTGAAAGTCGGCGCCGAGCCAGTAGCCGATGTCGGTCTTGCGGTTCGACCAGTCGATGTTGTTGTAGCCGATGCTGCCGGCCACGCGCCCGCGATAGAAGATGAGCGTGGCGAAGCCCATGTCTTCGGCATACTGGCGTATCTGGCGGCGGATGAACTCGCGCGCATCCTCGACCGAGTAACGCTCGGTCGCCCAAGGCATCCACGGCCGCAGGTGCGCGAGGTCGCGGCGGACGAGCGCCGTTAAATCCTCCGCGAGGCGCTCGTCCACCGGGCGCAGCTCCAACTCTTCATCAATGCGTCGGCTGAACATCTGCTCACTATTTGAAATTTGAAATTTCAAATTTGAAATCTTCGTTGGCAGTCTGCACAACGGGCGCGCGCGGCGCAAGCTCGGCCGCGGGGTCGGCCGGAAGCGCGACGCGGACGGTCGTGCCCGGGCTGTCGCCGCCCGACTCGACCTCGACGCGTCCGCCGTGCGCCGTGACGATGCCGTAGCAGACGGCGAGGCCGAGCCCCGCGCCCGCGCGCTTCGTCGTGAAGAAGGGATCGAAGACGTGCGGCAGCACCTCTTCGGGGATGCCGTGCCCCGTGTCGGCAATTTCGACGAAGACTTCGTGCGTCTCCTCGTCGAAGGAGAGCGAGACGCGCAGGTCGCCGCCCTCGGGCATCGCGTCGCGCGCGTTCAAGAGGAGGTTGAGGAAGACTTGCTGCAACTGGTCTGGGTCGGCCGAGACTTGCGGCGCGCGCGCGTCGAAGTCTGTCTTGACTTTCAAACGTTTGAAGCCCTTGTCGAAGGCGGCGAGCCGCAAGCTCGACTCGACGACGCGCGCGAGGTCGAGCGGCGCGCGCGCGGGCGGGCGCTGGCGCGCGAAGTCGAGCATGTCGCGCAGGACTTGCGAGATGCGTTCGATTTGAGTGGAGACGAGTCGCAGCATCTCGCGCGTTTCGGCCTCGTTCTCTTCGCCGGGTGGGCGCGACTGTAGAATCTGTATGAGCGAAGAGATGGAGGCAAGCGGATTGTTGACCTCGTGTGCGACGCCTGCGGCGAGCGCGCCCGCGGCCGCGAGCTTCTCCGCACGGACGAGGTGCTCGTTGAGGGCTCGAAGACGCTCGATGTCTTCGGCCATCTTGCGGCTCATCTCGTTAAAGGAGGCGGCGAGCAGTCCGACCTCGTCGTTGCTCTTCAGCTCGACCTGTGTGCCGTAAGCGCCGCCCGCCACGTCCACAGCCGCTTCGGTCAGACGGCGCAGAGGGCGCGAGATGGTTCGGATGACGAGCGCGACGAGCAGAAGATTGGGCACGAGCGCCGTGATGACGCTGAAGACGAGGTAGCGCTTCCATGCTTCGACCGAGTGGTCTGCGAAGCTCCACCAGACGATGGGAATCTGGAAGAGCGCGAAGCTCAGCACGGCGACGGCCGCGATGGAGAAGGCGACCTTGTAGGCGATGGGGAAGAGGCGGAACTGGTCGAGCGCCGACTGGATGGAGAAGAGCTTGAAGTTGGTGATGGCGTACGCGTAGATGACCGCGCCGACGAGGACGAAGACCGAGCCGACCGGCAGCAGCGTGTAGACGCCTAAGAGCGGGAGCACGATGTTGGCCGCCGTCTTCAGGGTCGCCGTGATGACGAGCGCGAAGAGGATGGCGCCGAGCTGCTTGCCCCAGAGGCTCCCACGGTAGCGCCGCCACTTCCGGAAGAGCAGCGTGAACCCGTACGCGAAAAGCCCGTAGATGTAGAGGCCGAAGGCGTAGGCGAGCGGCGTGATCCGTATACGAAAGTCGGCGCCGTCGAACTCAATCCCGCTCCACATCATCCCCGCCAGCGCCGCCGGCACCAGCACGAGCCCCGGCGCGAACATCACGGCCGCGCGCCGGATGGGAACCTCCGCGTTCTCGGGGAAGACCCACGCGAAGACGACGAAGGCGAGCTGAAGCAGGAGCGAGAGCGCGAAGCTCGTCCCCGCCCACCACGCCGCGAGCGTGCGCCCGCCGCCGAACCCCCACATCAGAATGTCATTGATCGTCCACAGCGCGAGGCAGGCGATGAAGGCCGCGAAGGTCTGGTGCCCGCGGCTGCGCGGCGCGGCCACGAAGACGTAGAAGCCGAGCAGCACGAGCGTGAAGAGCGAGAGCAGCAGCAGCGCGAGAAGCATGGGAAAGTAGGCAGTAGGCAGATGGCAGTAAGCAGTCGCTCCGCGTGACGACAGTTGAAGTTTAATCTGAGAGTACCGATAAAAGCGTCTTCAACTGTCTACTGCTATCTGCTTACTGCCTACTACTTGAGCCAGGGGCTCATAATCATCGCGGCAATCGTTAAAGGGATGCCGAACGCGAGCGGCCATGTATGGCGCGCCTCAATCATACCACCGCGGGAGATGAGGCAGTGAAGAATCGCGAAGGCGGGGAAGGCCACGAGCGCCACGGGCGCCGCGAAGATCGGGCCGAAGATTGCGCCGATGCCGAAGCAGAGCGCTCCGCCCACGCCGCCCGTCACCGCGCTCCACGCCACGATCATGACAAAGACGGTGAGGGCGAACCCCGTAAACGAGCGCGCGCGGGGATTGCTCATCCAGCGCCCGAGATAGCCGGCGAACCAGCGCCCGACGAGGCAGCAGGTGACGTTCATTGCTACGCAGAGTGCGACGAGCCAGAGCTCCTCCTTACCGCGTCCCTGCATCAGGAAGCGCTCGAAGATCGCGAAGGGTGGAATGAGGCCGAGGAACGTACCGAACAAGCGGTACGCCTGCTCCGTCGTGAGCGGCTGTTGCATGGTGAGCGCGCGCCCCTCCTCCTTCTCCCAAGCCAGACGGCGGCGCTGCGCTTCGGGGTCAGCCTCTTGTCTGAGCCAGCTCATGCGCTGCGCGATGTGGATGTCCTGAGTCGTGGGCTGACAAACGCTGTAGGAACCGCCTGTGTCGTACATGGTTCTTCTCCTTCCGTGCCGCCAACGTTTGCGGCGGCGGCCGACTCGGCGCGTCGTGCGCGCTCGCACTCGGCGTCGAGCATGCGCGCGACAGAGACCAGCGCCGCGCGTTCGTCGAAGAGCGAGAGCAGCTCGACGACGCGCGAGAGGGCGCGCGACAGAGCCTCCGAAGTCCGGCGCGGGTCGGCCGCAATCCGGCGCGCGCCCGCGGCGCGTAGTTGCTCCGAGGCATAAGCGGCGGGCGCGTTCGTGCCGTGTGCGACCTCGCGGACGGCGGCGAGCGCTTGGACGAGCTCACAGCTTGCGCGCTCGCGGTGGGCGACGAGCCGCGTGACGTTGCGACGATGGACGCAGCGGCCCGCGACGAGCAGGTCGTCTCCGCCGCGCCCCGCGATGCGGCACAACTCCATCTCGCGCCGCGTGGGTCGCGCGTCTGGGCTCGCCAAAGAGCATGCGACGGCGAGACCCGCGTAACGCTCGACGCACTCGCGCGCGGTGTAGAGCTTGTGACGCTCCGACTCTTCTTCGAGCGCGCCGGCATCGGCGAGGTGGTCTTCGACAACGCGCAGGGCGTTGACCGCCGCGCGCTTCACCTCTTCCACCCGCCCCTCGCTCGTCTCCTCCGTCCTTAACGAAGTGAGACGGCAGAGCAGGCGGGGCAGAGAAGTGTAGGGCCACGCGAGCGCCGCGCCCGCGGCCTTGAAGAGCGCCGCACCGACGCGCGCGCCGCCCGAGTGCTCCGAGAGGAAACGCGCGACGCCGAAGGGTGCCGCCGCCGCGAGATAGATGATGAAGAGTTCGTTCACGATCATCGCACCACGCCGAAGGGCAACGCACATGCCAACTGATGCGCGGCGCGGAGCGCGTGTGAGTTGTTTGAAGTTGTGTGCGAGTCGCAAGGGTTTTCGGCGGGTCGAGCGGCCCCCGGTCGTGTCCGAATGGTCGGAGGTGGGCCGCTCAGTTTTGGCAAAGAGCGCGGGCGCGGACTCGGCTTGGCATTCTGCGAACGGTGTGGCGTTTATGCCGGAGCTGTTCGCAAAGAGGCCACGCGTGCGCGGCGTCTGTCCGAGGCCGTTGCGGAACGTGGACGAAAAAGGGCGCGGCGGGTTCGGAATGGGGCGGGCAACAGATGGCTTGAGTCGAGCATCTGTTATGATGCTCCCGCGAAACCTTCCTGCAAAAACCTCGCGCAGGCGTGGCCGTCCGGCCGGAGATGTCAAAGTTTTATTGCGACGGTCTCACGACGAGCGAGCAGAGGCGTGCCCGTGACTTAAACGGGAGGTCGTGGCCTTTGATTTGCTTTTATTCGCAGCGAGCCCGACGGGCAGGCGTTAACCGAACAAAAGGGAACTTTACGGCACGCTTGTTCGTCTTACACTGACACGAACATCGATTCATAAAACGGAATAATCATCATGCAGAAGAAAACCCCGATCAAAGTCATCAAGCGCGGCGAGAGAATTCGCCAGCAACAACCGGCGGCCGAACCGGTCGTCGAACGCAAGACTGCGCAGGAGACCGCGCGCGAGATGGTCGCGACCGTCTCACAGTGGGTCAACGAGTTTCAGCAGAAGCGCCGCTCCGAAACGGCGCAGGCCATCAAGACGCTGTTCACCGACCAGACCCCGCAGACGAGCAAGGCATAGACACTTCCAGACGCTCCCGTCTCTCCTCAAGACTTCAGCACACGGGAAGCGCTCAAGCAAACAGTTCGAAGGCTCGACAACCAGCGAGGCGCCCGGGGCGTAAGGCTCAAGCCCCGGCCGCCTCGCTCCGCGCGTGCGGGCGTTGACACGGGAGCACGGGCGCGCATAGCATGCGCGTCAACGGCCGAAGACTCGGAGGCTCCCGATGAAGAAGACAGGAACGAAGCGTGCGGGCAAGCGCGACGAGCGCCCGCTCTTCGACACGGTACGTAAGCCCGTCGCCCCGCACGGACACCCTCTCTCACGCGCCAAGCCCGAAGACCGCGCGCACCCGGCCGAGCGCAAGGCCAAGCACAAGCGGCGGCCCGCGGGTGAAGGCGAGTGACGGCGGAGACGGGCGACGCCTTCCTCGCAGAGGCGCGCCGCCATCTGCGCGAGGACTACCTGCCGAAGATCGAGCGTTGCCTTGAGCGCCTCACGGACGAGCAGGTCTGGTGGCGCACGTCCGAGCGCTCGAACAGCATCGGCAATCTTCTCTTACATCTCGAAGGCAACCTGCGGCAGTGGATCGTCTCGGGCGCGGGCGGAGCCGCGGACACGCGCGTGCGCGACCGAGAGTTCGCCGAGCGCCGCAGTCTGCCGCGCGAAGAGTTGCTGAGAGCCCTGCGCGCCGCGGTCGAAGAGGCCGACGACGCGCTCGCGCGGCTCGACCCCGCGTTACTGCTTGAGACGCGGCGCGTGCAGGGGCGCGACGTGACACTGCTCACGGTCGTCTTCCACGCCGTCGAACACTTCTCCATGCACACGGGGCAGATCATCCTCCTCACGAAGCTGCTCGCCGACGAAGACCTCGTCTTTTACAGCTTCTCCGGCGGCGTGCCCCACGAGAATTGGGGGGAATAAGTTTTCAGTTTTCGGTTTTCAGTCTTCAGTCAGAACCGATTTGTAACAGTGGGCGGCCTCGGCGGGAGGGCGAAACTGAAAACTGAAAACTAAAAACTGAAAACTCCAAGTTTCGACTTTCAAATCTCGCGGATTCATGGTTAATATGTCGGACGAGGTGAGCATTCCTTGATAGCCGGCCGGAGCCGCACCCGCGGAGAGTTTCGTTAACGTCCGCGCCGCCGCCGTCATCCAAAATTCCTGAGGAGGCTTCTGTTAATGACCTACACCGTGTGTGAACCGTGTGTGAACTGTCGCTACACGGACTGCGTGGTTGTCTGCCCCGTCGAGGCGTTTCACTTGGACGACAACGCAGTGTGGATCAACCCCGAGACCTGCATCGACTGCGACGCATGCGTCCCCGAGTGCCCCGTCGAGGCCATCTTCGCCGAGGACAAGGTGCCCGAGGAGTGGGCGCACTACACGGCCATCAACGCCGAGAAGTCGCTGAGCGGCCTGCCCATCATCAGCGAGAAGCTTGACCCGCTCTGCTAAAAGGGAGTCGTGAAGAGGAGACGAGGTAGACGTTGGCTCGGCGCTCTGGCCGGCCTCGCGGGGCTGACCGCGGGGGCGGTCGGGGCGGCGCTGCTTCTGCGGCGCAGCGGCGAGACGGAGAAGTCGAAGTCGATCTACCCTGAGTACAATCGCCGCGACACAGACCGCTGGGCGCGCCCCGGCATGCCAGTCACCTTCCGCGCCGAGCTGATGCCCGGCCGCAGCCGCTCCGAGCGCACCTACCGCGTCCTGGAACTCCTCCCCAGCGGCCGCGTCACGCTCGAAGAGTTCACCGGCGACCACGCCGAGCCCGAGTTCGAGCCCCTACGCTAAGGCGGCCCCGCGTGCTTCACGCCGGGCCGCCTTAGTCATCTTCCTTTCAGCAGCGTCTCCTCACTATTGCGTTAACTCTGCGCGCCCGACGGCGTAGATC
>JBJMGQ010000329.1:0-8670 GCA_045807845.1 Pyrinomonadaceae bacterium
GAGCGCCGCCGGCCACTTCATCTCTATCCCTGCGACGCGCGTGTTGATGGAAGGATAGTCCGCGTCCTCCTGACTCCCGAGCAGTGTGACGCCCTCGCCGACCATGAAGTTGACGCCCGACTTGATGAAGAGCGCGCCCGTCACGTACTGTCCCGGCTTGAAGCTCACGACGCCCCCGCCCGACTGCGCGCACGCGTCGATGGCCTTCTGAATCGCCTTCGTCGAGTTCGTCACGCCGTCGCCGATGGCGCCGTACGCGTCCGCCGCGTAGACCTTCTTCTGCGTCGGCTTCTTCCGCGCGCCCACGGTCTTCACCCACGCGGGCAACCCGGCATCCGCACCCTTCGCCGTCGTCTGCGCGGAAATCTCAGTGTAAAACGCCGCGGAGAAGATGAAGAACAGCATCGCAACTCTCTTTAACATCAATTCGCCTCCCGTCCCGCCGTGTCAGCCTTGTTTATGTGAAATTACAGGCCGCAGAAGCTCGAAATCATTCTGTAAAAGCTCGAAGTGAAGATGTTGAAGTGAAAAATTTCACTGTAGAAGTTCAATCTCACTGTGAGGAAGTACGGTTTCACTCTGTAGAAGCTCAGTATGACGTTGTAGAAGTTCAGTCTCACTCCGTAGAAGTTCGACGTTATATTGAAAAAGTTAAATCTCACGCCGTAGTCGCTCGATTCTACGCGGGAGAAGTGAAATCCTCCCGCGTGGCCGCTGAAATCACCTCAAATTCAGAACCTCTTCGACTCCGTCCGCTCGACGCGCGTGTCGGGGACGGGGCGCGAGTTGCGGACGTTGAAGTCTTCGACGTTCTTCAAGACAAAGGTCGGCACGTCGGCCGTCTTCTGCGCCGAGACGCCGAGGAAGGTTGCCGTGCGCACGTCTTCGAGATGGAAGGCGGGGCGCAGCTCTTCCGTCATGAATCCGACCTCGACGTTCGACAGCTCGACGCCGCGCGCGTGGCGGATGAAGAAGCCGTAGGCGGGCAGCTCGCCGAACATGGAGGGCTCCGGGTAGTTCGTCTCGCGCTCGGGCGGCTCAAGCGCGGCCTGTGCGCTCGTGCCGCCGCCGCGATAGAGAATGCGTATGTCGCTCAGACGAACATCTTCGACGGGATGGCCGGGGAGCCCCGCGATGATGGAGGCGTAGCGCGGGTCAGCGCCCCAGACGACGACGTTACTGATTTGAACGCGGCGCAGCACGCCCGCCGCCGCCCCCTCCGGCCCGCGCATGCGCGCGCCGAGGCGCAGGAAGATCGGCGCCGTCACCACGTCGCGCATCGTGATGTTGGAGACGGTCACGTCTTCGATTGGGCCGCCGTCCACGGTCTCCAAGGCGAGGCCGCGGCAGTGGTCGAAGACGACATTTGAGATGGTGATGTTCTTGAAGCCGCCGTTGGACTCCGTCCCGAGCTTGACGCGCCCCGTCGGGCCGTCGTGGTCGGGCGCCTCTGTGACGTTGCGCTTGTAGGTGGCGTCGAGCAGCGAGCCGATGTCGTAGCCGCTCACAAAGCAGTTCGTGATGGTCACGTTCTCGGTGGCGCGCGCAAAGCCCAACCCGTACGAGCTTTTCAGCACGATGGCATCGTCGTTTGGGCTATTGACCGAGCAGTTCGAGACGCGCACGTTGCGGCACGAGTCGATGTCGAAGCCGTCGCGGTTGGTGTCAACCTTGAGGTTGTCGATGGTCAGGTTATCTACGCCCGTCGCCAGCAGCGCGAAGTGGCCGCCGTTCAAGATCGAGAAGTCGCGCAGCGTGACGTTGCGCGAGAGCTTGAGCGAGATGGCCTTGTTGCCTAAGCCCGCCATCGCGCTGTGCGGCAAGTCTTCGCCGAGCGGCGACTGCGGGCGCGCGGCCTGTGCGCCGCCGAGGGTGGTGGGTGTGTCGCCGGGCCGGAGGGGTCGGCGGGGGCGCGGGCTGCGGCGCGTCAGCCCGCGGCCGTCGATGCGGCCGGGGCCGTCGATGGAGACGTTCTCGACACCGATGCCCCAGATGAGACTGTTCTGCCAATGGCTGTGGCCGAAGTCCTGATACATGTCCCACTCGTTCGGCTCGGGCTGGTCGTAACTGCCGCCGTCCTTCCCGGGGTCTGCGGCAAGGATGGTCGCGCCCGCGTCGAGATGGAGCGAGACGTTGCTCTTCAGTCGAATCGAGAAGCAGAGGTACGTGCCCGCGGGGAAGTGCACCGTGCCGCCGCCCATCGTCGCCGCAGCTTCGATGGCGCGGTTGACGGACGGCGTGTCCAACGTCTTCCCGTCTCCACGTGCGCCGTATGCGCGCACGCTGTAGACGGTCGCGTCGTTGGGTTGAGCCCTCGCCGCTCGCCGTTGCGCGGAGGCGTCGTCTTGAACGAAGGAGAGCGCAAGTAAGGACGCGAGCCCGAGCAGCGCGACGTAAGCACGAACCTGTCTTCTAAGCTTCATCGTTTGTTTCTCCCTCGGTTCGCGGCTAACGCAGCAGCGCCGTCGCCGTCCAGAGAATCGGGGACTGGCCGTGGAGGTCGCCGGTCTTGCGCGGGCGCGCGAGGTAGAACTTGAGCTGCGTATCGAGGTCGGGGCCGACCTCTTGAAAAGCCTTGTTCGTGCCGATGCAGACCTCGCGGACGTTCGATTCGGCGTCGAGATACTTGACGAGGCCGAGCCAAGCCTTGCGCGCCGCGGGGCCGTAGGTCTTTGCGTCGAGCCAGCCCTCTTTGACGCCCGTGACGAGCGCGAAGGCGAACATCCCTGTGCCCGAAGTCTCGGCCCACACGTCGGGGCGGTCTACGAGCTGGCGCCAGAGGCCGTCCTCCGCCTGATACTTCAGGAGCGAGGCCATCATCGTCTTGTAGCCTTGCATGATGCGCGCGCGGCGCGGGTGGTTCTTCGGCAGAGAGCGCAGCAGCTCGGCCATGCCGGCCGCGTACCAGCCGTTGCCGCGCCCCCAGTAGAAGGGCGAGTCGGCGGCGTGGAAGAAGAGGCCGTTCGGCTGTTGCAGGCGGTCGAGATAGGTGGCCGTCGCTAGGGCCGCGCGGTCGAGGTACTTGATGTCGCCGGTCGCGCGGAAGGCTTGCGCCTGTAGGATGTTCATCATGTACATGTCGTCCACCCAGTAGCGCGCCTCCGTCGTGATGCCGTCCGGCGTCGTCTTCTCCCACTGCCGGTCGGCGAAGCCGCGCCCGAAGTCGAGATAGCGCCTGTCCTTCGTCTGGATGTACAGCTCAAGCGGCACGGTGCCGAAGACGCTGTAGTCAACGTGCGACTGGCGAGAGACGTGCTTGTCGCCCTCGGGAGTTAAGAACTGGTCGAACTCTTTGACTAACCTCGCCGACAGGTCGCGGTCTTTCATGAGCCGCGCGACCGTGAGCGAGCCGTACCACGCGCAGATTTCAGGGTAGATGACATACTGCCGCCGGGCTTTCGTTACGCCGTCCGTCGTGACCATCTGCTTGAACTCGAACGAGCGCGCAACCCAGTTCTCGGCCACGCGCTTGCCGACCTCTTTGGGAGAGGCACCGGCGGGCCAGTTCTTAAAGTAGTCGGCGGCGTGCGCCGCAGGGGTCTGGCTCATGAGCATCAGCGCCGCGAGCGTGAGCGCGATTGCCTTTGGTTGTCTGCGCATCTTTAGACTCTCTCCTCAACGGTTCGTCTGTCTGCTGCCGATGTGCAAGGCCGTCTGGGGAACGGCCTCGACTGAGGCCGTCCCGGGGGCGAGCCCCGCGGCGGCGGCCGTCACGTTGATACGGCCGCGCGGGGCGGACGCTTTGAGCATGGCGAAGCAGCGCCCTTGATACGCGCGCCGCTCCGAGGTTTGGAAAGGCTCGTGGCTCGCGTTGTCGCCGCTGTCCACGGCGACGACGCGGCCGGGGCCCGAAGCCTTGAAGGTGATGAGGTCGGAAGCGTTCGGCACGACGGTGCCGTTTGCATCGACGACCGTCGCCTCGACGTGGACGACATCGTCCCAAGCGTTCGCGAGTGTCGCTTTATCGACCGAGAGCACGACGCGCGCGGGCTTGCCCGCCGTCTTCAGTTCATGAGTCGCCACTACTCGGCCACCGCTTGAGCCGACGGCGCGGAGCGTGCCTCGCTCAAACGGCACCTTCCAGTTGCGCGGCGCGTCGTCGGACGGTCGCGCCTTCGAGCCGAGCGAGCGGCCGTTGAGGAACAGCTCGACCTGTTCGGCGTTGCTGTAGACCTCGACGTTCTCCTCGTGCGGCCCCGTCTCGCGCGGCGTCCAGTCGGCGAGGAGGACTGTAGGGCGCCGGTCGCTGCCGTAGCCGGGGTCGGTCGGCGCAAGCGGCGTCGGCGCGACGCGTCGGACGGCGTAGACGGTCGGCACCGTGCCCCACCAGCTCAGACGTTGAAAGGCGAGCGGGCGCGGCGTGGCCGTGCGGTCGAGCAGGCCGAAGTTCTCAGCGACCATCGGCCAGCCGGCCGACTCGCCGAGATAGTCGATGCCCGTCCAAAGGAACTGCCCCGCGTACGGCGGGTTGTCCCTGAGCGCCAACCACTGCTCGCGCACGTGCGTGTTCTCCGTCCCCAGAATCTTGCGCGAAGGCTTCTGGTGGTAGGCGGCGAGTATCTCCTTCTCGCGGTAGTTCTGCCCGACCACGTCGAGCATGTCGGCGAGGCCGTTGTCGTAGTCGTGACTGACGTTGGGACGGAAGAGCGCCTGCGTGACGGGGCGCGTCGGGTCTTCCGCGTGGAAGACTTCGACGAGCCCGCCCAGTATTCGCTTGGCAAGCTCGGGCTGCGGCGTGTCGTGAATCTCGTTGCCGGTGCTGTAGATGACGATGGACGGATGGTTGCGGTCGCGCCGCACCATGTCGCGCGTATCCGTCTTCGACCACTCGTCGAAGTAGAGATGATAGTCGAAGGGTCGCTTGGCAACCGTCCACACGTCGAAATTCTCGTCCATGACGATGAAGCCCATGCGGTCTGCGAGGTCGAGGAACTCGGGCGCGGGCGGATTGTGCGCGGTGCGAATGGCGTTGGCGCCGAACCGGCGGAGCACTTCGAGCCGACGCTCCCACACGCGCAGGGGCACGGCCGCGCCGAAGGCGCTTCCGTCGTGATGAAGGCAGACGCCTTTGAGTTTGAAGTTGCGGCCGTTGAGCCAGAAGCCGGTCGCGGGCTCGAACTTGAACTCGCGGATGCCGAAGGTGACCGTCTCGTCGTCAAGCACAAGCCCGCCCGTGCGCACGCGCGCGACGGCCTTATAGAGCGCGGGGTCGCGGATGTCCCAGCGCACGGGGCTCTTGACGGAAAGCTCCTGCGTGAAGTCGGCCGACTCTCCGGCTGCAAGTTGACGCGGCTTCGTCTCGGCGGTTGCAACGACCTTACCAACAGGGTTGACTAGTTGAACTTGCAGCGCGACGCTGCGCGCTCCCGAAGACTGATTGACGACGGTGCTGCGCACGCTCACGGTCGCGGACGTGTCTGTGACTTGAGGCGTGGTGACGAACGTGGCCCAGTGTTCGATGTGGACGGGGTCGGTCGCGACGAGACGGACGTGTCGATACAGCCCCGCGCCCGTGTACCAGCGCGAGGCGGGCTGCCCCGTGTTGTCGGCGCGCACGGCGATGACGTTCTCTTTGCCGAAGTTGAGATGGCCGGTCAACTCATACTGGAAGCCGATGTAGCCGTAAGGACGTTTGCCGAGGTGTTGGCCGTTGACCCACACGTCGCTGTTCGCCATCACGCCGTCGAACTCGACGAAGAGGCGGCGCTTCGAGTCTGCGGCAGGGACGTTGAAGTGCTTGCGGTACCAGCCGACGCCCGCGGGTAGGTAGGCACCGTCCTTGCCCGTCGGGTTCTGCTCGTCGAAAGGCCCCTCGACGCTCCAGTCATGCGGCACGTCCAGACGGCGCCACGCGGCGTCGTCAAACTCGGGCCGCTCGGCGCCCTGCGCGTCGCCTTTGAAGAAGCGCCAGTCCGAGTCGAAAGAGACCGTAACGCGCCCCACCCCGCGCGTCTGACCCTGCGCGAAGGCGAGCAGGGTTAAGAGCAGCACGAAAGCGGTCGTGATTTTGAGTCGTCCCTGCATCTCTAAAACCTCACCGGCTCGATGGGCGTGAGCGTCACGGGGCCGAGCAGGCCGGAGTCGCGCGGCGCAAGTTTGGTGGCGTCGAAGAGGCCGTCGGCGCCGCGGTCTTCGGGACGGCGCGCGGGGAAGTTCGTGTTGTAGAACTTCTTGTATCTGACGCCGCGTCGCTCCATGTCGATGACGCGGTTAATTGCCAGATTCGAGACTTCGACTTCGAGCGTGTTCCGCTCGCGCAGCAGCGCCGCCGGCACGCGGACGCGGAAGGGCGACGTGATGAGCGTGCCGAGGTCGCGCCCGTTGAGCCGGACGCGCGCCGTCTCGGCCACGCGGCCGAGGTCGAGCATCCAGTCGCTGGTCGGCCCTTGAGGTCTGTCGAACGTGAGCGCATAGCGCGCCGTGCCGGAGAAGGTCTTGTAGCCGTCGCCGTCAAGCTTCGTCCAAGAGTCCAACGCTCTCAACTGAAGCGCGGGCGGAAGTGCGGGCCCGCCTTCGACGAACTGCACAGACCATTCGCCGCCGAGCTGCTGTGTCTGCCCCGCCGGCTTGAAGTAGGGGAAAGGCTCCCCGCGCTGTGTCGCGTCGAACGTCTTCACAACGCACGACTCACCCGGCGCGAGTTGTAGATAGACCTCCTGCCCCCCGCCTGACGCGGGGCGCACGGAGGTCAGTCCTACCTCGCCCGTCAGCGCGTCGAAGACGGCGGCCGAGCGCGCACGCGAAGCGAGCGGCACCCAGCCGTCGAAGGTCGCCGCGCCGCGATTGAGGATGAAGTAGAGCCCGCCGCCCGCGTACGCGCGACGCGTGAAGCGCAGCCCCTCGTCAACCATCGCCTCGCGTCGCGTGGCAGCGTGCGCGAGCAGCCGTGTCAAATCGTCGCCCAACAGGAAACGCCCCGCGCCGACGCTCGCGCTGCGGACGCCCGCGGTCTTCGTGTCAGAGAAGTTGAGTTGTGAGACGAGACGTTTGAAGGCCGCGCGCCGCACGTCGAGTTGGGTGAAGCCGGGCACGTCCGTGGGCAAGCTCTTGCGAATAACGACGGTCGCGCCCTGTCTCGCGAGCGCCGTCAACTTCTCGAATGTCTCGGCCGGGACGTAGCGCGTCTCGGGCAGCACGATCACTTTGTAGCCCAGCCCGCCCGCCTGTAGCGCTCCGCGCGCGAACGTGACGGCGGCGAGTTGTCTATCCGAGACGAGGTCGAAGGTGTAGCCCGCGTCGAGCAGCGTCTGCGCGTCCGTCTGCGTGATGCCTACGTCGTGGCCGCCGCCGACGTGAATCAGGCGCCCCTCTTTGCCTTGCTCCATCCACATGTCGTGCACTGGATAGTAGAGCAGCACGTCGTTGTCTGCGTGACCCTGTTGCATGAACGACTGCACGCGCGCGATGTAACGGTTGAGCGCCGGAAAGTCCTTCCAGTCGGGCGACTGCGGGCCGAAGTGCACGGCGGCGTAGAAGAGCCAACCCGGCCAGGGGTCTGCGGGCGGCGAGAAGGCGAGGCCGTGATAGACGACGTGATTGATGCCGCCGAGGAAGTTGAGATCAACCGCGCGCTTCACGTCGCCGAGCGAGGACGTGAAGTGCTCGTCGAGCCACGTCACGGTCTCGGCCGAAGCCAAAGTCTTGCCCGTCACGTTCGCGGCCGACGAAGCGAACTTCATGCGGATGATGTCCGTGCCTTCCGTTTCGGGGATGTCGCTCGCGGCGTAGAGGTCGAGGATGTTGGCGGGCGAGCCGTGCGGCTGATTACGAATGATGGCGCCGCGCCTGTGCGCCCACTCACGCCAAGGCGTTGTGAAGCGGTCGAGCAGAAGGTCGGAGATAGTCTCTCTGAAGTCGTGGAGCACGCGCGCGTGCCTGTCCGTCTCACCTTCGCCGAGCAGCGCGGGCAGTTCCTGTCTCAGGTCATAGCCGCGACGCGCGCGGAACTCTTCGAAGAACTTCGGCGTCCAGTCCGACTGCCCTTCGGAGTCGTCAACCTCGTAGGAGTCGTTGAAGAAGGCGCGCAAGGATCGCACGTTGCGGCCCGCGAACGCTTTATCAAATCTGTTGAGGTAGTGGCCGAGCGCCTCGGCCGAGAAGTGGTCGATGACGTTGCCCTCGCCGCCGGGTGCGGCGCGCTCGACCATCTTGCCGTGCCAGCCTTGGAAGAGCGCGTAGAGCTTCCAGCGACCTGCGGGCGCGACCCAGTCGAGCGTGCCGTCCGAACGGACGCGCGCCGTGAGGTCGAGCGTCTCGCCTTTGTCTGAATAGGCCATCAACGCTTGCAGCGGCAGCGGCTTCTCAAAGCGCACCTGATCGAGCGCCAGCTCCTGCAAATTCGGGTTAGCGCTGATGGGCTCGCGCAGGTCTTTGATGTCGGGGCGGCGCCCGACCGCGCGCACCAGAGGCTTCTGAATGAAACGCACGGGCTCGCCGAGGCGCGCGCCGCCGCGCAGCTCCCAAGTCTTAGAGGCCAGCTCCTTGCACGCGTCCTCCGCGTTGACTTCGGGGCCGCCGAAGGGCCAGCCCGTGCCCGTGGACATATCCACGCCGAGGCCGAGACGGTTCGCTTCCTTCAACGTATGTTCGAGCATCCCGACCCACTCGGGCGAGAGGAAGCTGATGAACTTCGACTCCTCGCCGCGCACGCCGTAGATGGGCGTCAGCTCC
>JBJMGQ010000330.1:0-5105 GCA_045807845.1 Pyrinomonadaceae bacterium
GCCCCGCCGGGTCGTAGTCGCCGATACCCTCGATGAGCGTCTGCCCCCCGCCTAGAGAGACGGGGATGAAATGGCCGTAGACGACCGCGTTGCGAATCGTCAACGGCGCGACCGCGAGCAGAGCCCCCGCGACCAGCGCCAGCGCGGGCCGCACGCGCGCGCCCCTCGCGAAGAGGAAGGGCACGGCGCCGATAGCCATGAACGGCGCGAGCAGCAGCGCGTTCGCACGCAGCCAGCAAGAGAGGCCGACGAGCACACCCGCCCCGAGCGCCTTGAGCACGCCGCGCCCCTCACGCGCACGCACGAGCAGCCACACGGCCAAGAGCAGCGGGAGCACCGCGAGCGTGTCCGGCAGAAGCATCAAAGAGTTCCAGCAGAGCTGCGGCGCTACGACGGCGAGCGCGCCCGCGATGACGCCGACGCCGAACGTCAACAGCTCCGCCGCGATGAGGAAGACGAGCGCCGCCGCCAGCGCGTCGCACGCCGCCTGAAAAATCTGCGCCGCCGCGTCCGACTCGCCGAAGAGGCCGTAGACGGCCGCGAGCACGAACGGGTATCCCGGCGGATGCCCGAGCAGGTCTGGCTCGCTCGTCGTCGAGGCGGGGTCGTAAAATGAGACGACGCCGTTCTCCATGAGCAGGCGCGCCATGTGCCTGTAGTTCTCTGTGACTGAGGTCTGAACCTTGTACGCCTCGAACCGCACGTCGCACCAGCAGAGGAGTCTCACGCCGAACGCCGCCACGAAGACGAGCCCGAACGCGACGGCCCTGCGCCTCACGTCTTGACGGAGACTCTCGTGTGCGTGCTTTGCAGGAACGGGCGGGCGTTGTTCGGGAGTTGCCATCCGAGATTTCGGTTGAGTTCAGGGTCGGTGTCGCGGCTGCTATTATACAAGCTGAAGTCGGCGCCGACACCCGGCGCCAGAACTTATCGGCGCGGCGCGGCGTAATCCCGGCAGAAGTTCGAACGCCGCCGAAGCCACAGGTGAAAGAGATGTTCTGTCCCAAGTGCGGTCAGCAGTCTTCAGATGAGGTGCGCTTCTGCCCGAGGTGCGGGCTTCAGCTCGCGGGGCTCACAGCCTACGTGGCCGGCAACGAGTTTGCGCCGGCTCGGGCTGAAGCGCCGCAGAGCGCGGAGTTGACGGCCAAGCGTCGGGGGACGCGCCGCGGGGCGAAGCTGATGTTCTTCAGCGTCGTGCTGTTCCCCGTCTTCTTCGGGCTCTGCTTCCTCGTCAACGGCCCCGGCCCGCTCTTCGTCCCGCTCACAGTCTTTCTGGCGGGGTTCGCGATGCTCGTCTACGCGCGTCTGTTTGGTGACGAGCTTCTGCCTGTTCATAGCCCCTCGGCGCGCAGAGACCTCGGCGGCGTTGGAGACAGACCGGCTCTCGGTGGGCCGCAGTTCACCCCCGCGCCCCTCTTCAATCAGCAGCGCGCCAACACCGCCGAGATATACCAGCCGCCGAGCGTGACCGAGAACACGACCAAGCTGCTCGACAAGGACTCCTGAGACTTTCCGCCGGCCGCGCCGCCGAGAGATTACGCCGCTTGAAACGATTTGGTAGAATGCGCGAAGCTGAAACCCAAATTAGCAGGATGAAAGGGGCGTCCATGAACAGATTCCTTTGTGCGGCCTTGCTGGCTTCGACGCTGATTGTTCCGTCGGCTCTCGCGCAGGATGCAGGGTCGGCTCAAGCTCCGAGAAGCAATGCGCAGCCGGCGGCGAAGGCCGAGAAACTGAAGGCTAAGGAAGGCCAGGACTGCGACACGAACCGGGCGGGCGTCAGGTGTAACCGCCCAAAGCCGAAGAAGGTCTGGTTCTGGGGCAAAGCCTAGAGCGACTCGACGCGGCAGACAACTCAAAGCGTTTGTCACAAACGGCGGGCGGCACACAATGTTGCCGCCCGCCGTTTGTAGCGCAGAGCAAAGGATGGGTGCCAATCTTCTCAGGAAAATCCATTGTCTGTTTCGGCGGCGAGGACTGGTGGTATCACCACCCGCACTCGAAGAACCACCTGATGCGGCGGTTCGCGCGGGCGGGGAATCGAGTGGTGTTTGTGAACTCGATTTCGATGGGGCTGCCGGGGTTGGGGAACAAGGATTTGGTGCCGCGCGTCGTGCGGAAGCTGCGTTCGTACGCCAAGCTGGCGCGCACGACGCCGGAGGGCATCACGGTCGTATCGCCCGCGGCGTTGCCTTTCTACGGGAGCCGCGCGGCGCGCGCACTCAACCGCGGGCTGCTGGCGGCGCAGGTGGGAGCGCTGGCGCGCAGGCGCGGACTCAGGCGACCCATCCTTTGGATCGCCATCCCGACCGCGGCCGAGATGATCGGCCGTCTCGACGAGTCGCTCGTCGTCTATCACGTCTCGGACAAGTACGACCAGAACTCGATGGATCACGCGACCGACCCCGGAGCAATCCGGCGCCTGCACGAGCATGCTTTAGATCGCGCCGACCTCATCTTCTACTCGGGGCGCAAGCTGCTGGAAGAGGCCACCGTAGGCCGCGAGCGCTCGCACCTGTTGGAGCAGGCCGTGGACTTCGAGCACTGGGCGCGGGTCGGCAGCGGAGAACTCGAAGTCGCCGAAGCGGTCGCGCGCATCCCGCGCCCGCGGCTCGGCTACTTCGGCGCGATAGAGCCGTGGCTGATAGATCAAGAGTTAATTAAGCGCGCGGCGGTCGAACGCCCCCGTTGGCAATGGGTCTTCATCGGCAACAAGTCGCGCGGCGTCGAAGTCGAGTCTCTGCCCAACACGCACTTCCTGCCGCCCGTTGCGTACGACGAGCTGCCGCGCTACGCCGCGGGGTTTGATGTGTGTGTGCTGCCGTGGGAAACTGAGCGCGCGTTCACGAGCTACGGGTCGGCCATCAAGGTGCGCGAGTACCTCGCCACGGGCAAGCCCGTCGTCATCTCGCCGCTTCCCGAGTACGAGCCGATGAGCGACGTGCTGCGCATCGCGCGCAGCCGCGAAGACTTCTTTCGCCTCGTAGAAGACGCGCTCGCAGAGTCCGACCCGGAAGCGTCACTCAAGCGACAGCGCGCGGTCGAGGGCGGCACATGGGACGCACGCGCCGAGTGGGTGAGCGGCCTCATCGAAGAGGCGCTGAGGAATAAAGGATGAACTATGAACGCTGAACGATGAACTGAAAAGCCGTTGCCTTCAGTTCATCGTTCAGCGTTCATAGTTCATAGTTCAGAAGATGAAGCAGCTCCTCCAAAACCTGAAGACGGGCGAGGGCGTGGTGGCGGACGTGCCGGCGCCGGTCGCGCAGGCGGGGCGCGTGCTGGTGCGTGCCGCCAGTTCGCTTGTGAGCGCGGGCACGGAGCGCGCCTTTGTCGAATTGGGGCGCAAGAGTCTGTTGGGGAAGGCGAAGGAGCGGCCCGACCTTGTCGGCAAGGTCTTCGAGAAGGTGAAGAGCGAGGGACTGCTCAGCACGCTTCAGTCTGTGCGCGAGAAGCTGGACGAGTCGCACGCGCTCGGCTACAGCGCGGCGGGCGTGGTCGTCGAGGTCGGCGAGGGCGTCACGGAGTTCCGCGCGGGCGACCGCGTGGCGTGCGCGGGCACGGGCTACGCCGCGCACGCCGAGCTGCTCTCCGTGCCGAAGAATCTGTGCGTGCGTCTGCCGGACAAGGTTGATTTTGAGAGCGGCGCGTTCGCCACGCTCGGCGCCATCGCGCTTCAGGGCGTGCGGCTCGCGGAGCCGACGCTGGGCGAATCGGTCGTCGTCATCGGCCTCGGCCTCATCGGACAGCTCGCGGCGCAACTGCTGAAGGCCAACGGCTGTCGAGTCTTCGGGGTTGACCTTGACGAAGCGAGAGTGGAGCTTGCGATGCGGCTCGGCGCCGACGACGGCTGCGTCGCGGGCGTTGATGTCAAGCAAGCGGTGTCGAAGTGGTCGCGCGGGCGCGGCGCGGACGCGGTGCTGCTGACGGCCGCGACGCAGTCGGACGAGCCCATCGAGCTTGCGGGTGAAATCTCACGCCTGCGCGGGCGCGTCGTCGCCGTCGGGCTCGTGGGGATGAACGTGCCGCGCGCGGTCTACTTTCAGCGCGAGCTGACGCTGCGGGTCTCGATGTCTTACGGGCCGGGGCGCTACGATCCTGAGTATGAGGAGCGCGGGCACGACTACCCTCTGCCGTACGTGCGCTGGACGGAGGGGCGTAACCTTGAAGCCTTCCTCGACCTCGCCGCCGCCGGCAGCGTGAAGACCGCGCCGCTCGTCACACACCGCTTCCCCGTCGAACAGGGCGAGCGCGCTTATCAATTAATATCCGGTAAAGCGACCGAGCCATACCTCGGCATCCTCATCAACTACGACACCGCGCGTGAGCTTGAGCGCAATGTCGAGAACAAAGCTTCAAGCTTCAAGCTTCAAGCTTCAAACCCTCAAGGCCGTGTGCGCGTCGGGATGGTCGGCGCGGGCGATTACGCGCGGCGGATGCTTCTGCCGCACTTCCGTGAAGAGGGCGTCGAGTTCGTGTCAATCGCGACCGCCTCGGGCGTGACGGCGCGCGACGTGGGCGGGCGCTACGGCTTCGCGCGCTTCGTCTCGGGCGCGGACGAGGTTTTGAAGGAGGAGGGCTTGAGCCTCCTCGTCATCGCCACGCGCCACGACACGCACGCGGAGCTTGCACGCAAGGGACTTGAGCGCGGCCTCGACGTGTTCGTCGAGAAGCCGCTCGCGTTGAATGATGAGGAGCTGGACGCACTGCTCGAAGCGGCGAGTCGCTCGCGCGGTCGTCTGACGGTCGGCTTCAACCGGCGCTTCTCGCCGCACGCGCAGCAGGTCAAAGAGTTCTTCAAAGACCGCCGCGGGCCGCTCTCAATCCTCTACCGCGTCAACTCGGGGCGCGTGCCGCGCACACACTGGACGCAGGACGCGCGCGAGGGCGGCGGGCGCGTGCGCGGCGAGGTCTGCCACTTCGTTGACTTCATGCAGTACGTCACCGGCTCGCGCGTCGAACGCGTCTACGCCGAGCCGGTCACGTCCGGCGACCGCGAAGCCGTTGACGACGACTCGGTCTTCATCACGCTCAAGCTCGCCGACGGGTCGAACGGCACGATTGCATACCTCGCCGAGGGCGACCGCGCGCTCCCCAAAGAGCGC
>JBJMGQ010000331.1:0-11301 GCA_045807845.1 Pyrinomonadaceae bacterium
CCAGCCGCCCTCGGCTGTGCCGCGCTTGACGATCTTGTGGAAGACTTTTTCGAAGAGGCGGGGCACGGCCGTCATGATGGTGGGGCGCACCTCGCGCAGGTACTCGCCGACCACGTCGAACGAAGGCGCATAGGCGACCGAGACGCCGTTCCAACAGAAGACGTAGAAGACCACGCGCTCGAAGATGTGCGAGAGCGGCAGCACCGACAGCGCCACGTCCGTCGAAAGAATCGGGAGCGAGCACGAGATGGCCAGCACGTTCGAGACGAAGGTGCCGTGCGTGAGCATCACGCCCTTCGGCTCGCCCGTCGTCCCGGAGGTGTAGATGATGGTCGCGAGGTCTTCCGCCGAGACGGCGTTTAAGGCGCGGCTGAAGACTTCGGGCTCGGCCTCGTCCAACTGCGCGCCTGTCTGCTCAAGCTCGAAGAGCGTGAGCGCGCCCTCAACGCCTGTGGCCGCGTCGGTGTCGAAGAAGACGACGCGCTCAAGCGTCTCGACCGGCTCGATGCCGGGGCGCGCGTGGCGGAAGACCTTCTTGCCCGAGACGAAGAGGACGCGCGCGCCCGAGTCTTCGAGGATGTAGCGCACCTGCTCGGGCGCCTGCGTCGTGTAGATGGGAACGTTGACGGCGCCGAGGCTGAGGATGGCGATGTCCACGACCGACCAGTCGGGGCGATTCTCTGAGAGCAGAGCGACGCGGTCGCCCTTCTTCACGCCGAGCGCGGAGAGACCCAACGCGACGGCGCGCACGCGCTGGATGATCGCCGCGCCCGGGATGTAGAGCCACGCCCCGCCCTTCTTCAGGCTCAGCGCGTCCGCCTTCGCGTGCCGCCCCAGCGCCTCCAGACACATCCCCGGCACGCTCGCCGGCACGTCCCCGTTGTGCGTGTCACTCGTCACTGCTTTTTGATTCTCTCCGAGAAGAAGGCGACCGTGCGCTTGAGCCCGTCGCGCAGTTGAATCGTCGGCTCCCAGCCGAGAAGGTTCTGCGCGCGTGTGATGTCGGGACGGCGCTGGCGCGGGTCGTCCTGCGGAAGCGGGCGGTAACTGACCTTGACCTCGACGCCCGCGGCGCGTCCCACCTCTTCGGCGAGCTGCTTCATCGTGAACTCGCCGGGGTTGCCGACGTTGACGGGCTGATGCACGTCCACGCCTTCGGCCGCGCCCTCTTCGACGTTCATCAGACGAATCATGCCTTCGACTAAATCGTCCACGTAGCAGAACGAGCGCGTCTGCTCGCCCGTCCCGTAGAGCGTCAGCTCCTCACCCCGCAAAGCCTGCACGATGAAGTTCGACACCACGCGCCCGTCGTGCTCAAGCATCCGCGGCCCGTACGTGTTGAAGATCCTGATGATGCGCGTGTCCACACGGTTCTGCCGGTGATAGTCCATCATCAACGTCTCCGCCAGACGCTTGCCTTCGTCATAGCAATTGCCGCAGAAAGCCGCGCGCCCATTGCGTCTCACGCAAATCACGTGGTTAGGAACGTCCACACAGTAGACGTAGCCCGCGTAGCGCACCCGCTCGGGCGGCACCATGCTCGCCTCCACCGGCGGGCGGATGTTGACGCGGTAAAGGTCGCGCCCCACAGCGTGCGAGACGACGGACGCGGCGTAGCCGCAGCGCAGCGCCAATTCCTGCACGTCGTCCGCAAGCTGCTTCGACTTCGAGTAGTAGGCGTAACAATTCCCCCACCGCGAGCCGTCGCCGAGCATCAGGGCGTCGAACAGGATTTTCGACTGCCGCCGCGAGAGGCCCAGGAACTCACGCGGGATGTACTTGTCGCCCGACTTGCCGAGCGGGGAGAGGATGGCGGCGAGCTGTTTACTGCAAATGCGAAATTGATGATCGTCGGACTGAAAGAACTTGAAGCCAAGGTGCCCAAGGCATGCAGCCATCTTCGCACGGCCGACCGGATTCTCCTGCGCGATGAGCACATTGTAGTCGGCAACCTCGTAGTCGCGCCCACCAACCGCGCGTGCCCGGTGCCGGACATGTACGCAGCCCTCCGAGATGTAGTACCCGAGGAACTCCAGCCAGACATCCATCGGGACACGCTCGACACTCACCTTGGCGTTCACGGGTGGAGCACCCAACTCGAACCACTCCCGCTCCTCGCCCGCGAACTCGCCGCCCGTCATCACGTCATAGTGCCGCCAGCCGGCCTGTTCATCGGCGCGCATGAATTTCGTCCTGCCCCACCGGTCACGCACATACATCTTATGATCCGGGGTCACGCAGAAATCGAACTTAGCGTTGGCGAACCTTAACAACTCACCGACGTAGGGCTGCGCTATGTATTCGTCGGGGACGTGATACTCGACCAGGCCCTCGCCGTTCAGCGTCGCGACGCGAACGCCCCGCCTCAGCTCCGGGAAAGGCACCCACCCGTCCTCGGTGAGAATCTCTGTCTCCGCGTCGTAACACGAACGGATGCCGATGCAGTTGACGCTGCCCCAGTAGTCCTCCGTTTGCGGGTGGACTTCCGGGTCGCCGTAGACTTCCGAGGTCGAGGCTTGAAGTATCCGCGCGCGCACACGCTTGGCGAGGCCGAGCATGTTGATGGTGCCGAGGACGTTGGTCTTGACCGTCTTGACGGGGTTGTACTGGTAGTGGACGGGCGAGGCCGGGCAGGCGAGATTATAAATCTGATCTACTTCGAGAAGGATGGGCTCGATGATGTCGTGGCGCACGAGGTCGAAGCGCTTCGAGTCCATCAGGTGGTAGACGTTCTCGCGCCGACCCGTGAAGAAGTTATCGAGGCAGATGACATCGTGCCCCTCCGCCAAAAGCCTCTCGCAAAGGTGCGAGCCGATGAAGCCCGCACCGCCGGTCACAAGAATCCGCATCGTTTCTCCAGCTTGAATTTTTAGCCGCAGGGGTTTTGTCTTAGCCCCGGCATTGTAACAGTGATTCTCAGGTGGCCGCGCCCTCTTTTTCCGGCAAGGCGGCGGCGTGCGCATCAACGTCGTCGCGCGCGTCCGAGCCCTCGTGGCTCCGGCGTCGTCGGCGTCGATGACGGCGTGAGCCCTCGCTGCGCTCCTCGACGCGGCCATCGGTCGTCGCCAGCGCCGCCAGCACGAGGAAGAGGAGCGCGTTGGCCGTCGTGTGCAGAGTGAAGTCGAAGAAGCTGTGGACGAGCACGCCCGCGCAGCCCGCGAGCGCGCCGAGCGCGACCCCTCGACGGAAGCGGTCTTGCGTCTGCATCCGCCTGAGCGCCGCGCGGAAGAGCAGGATGACGAACGCGAGCGCGAGCAGCCCGCCGACCACACCCGCGTCCGAAAATATCTGCAAGTAGTCGTTGTGCGCCTGCTCAAGCCGATACTGGCCGTTGGCCGTGTCGTAACGCGTGTAGGCCGACCCGAAGGAGCCGAGCCCCGTCCCGAGCCACGGATGATCCCGGATGATGCCGAGCGTGCCGCTCCAGAAGTGCGCGCGCCCCGTCGTCGGGTCGGCGCTGTTGACGGTGCCGAGCATGCGACTCAGCGCGTCTTCGCCGCCGAAGTAGAGCACGCCGACGAAGACGGCCAGAACCATCGCGAAGCCGAGCCCCACGCGCACGGCCGCCGCGCGCATTCGCTCGGCGCCGCTCAGCGTCTCGCCCTCGCGCCTGCGCCCCCGCGCCAGCGAAGAGACGGCGGCGAGAAACAGCACCTCACAGACCATGGCGACGAGCCCGCCGCGCGAGTTCGTCATCACCAGCGCAATCGCCATCATCGCCGAGGCGAAGGCATAGAGCAGCATCCGCTCGCGCGCCACGGCGCCCGCGAACATGAGCCCGAGCGGCATCGCCAGCACCAGCTCCATGTAGCCCGCGAAGTGGTGGCGGTTGACGTACGGGCCGAACGGCTCGGCCTGCTTCGGCTCTCTCACCCAGAAGATGGTGCGCGGGTTGATGAAGTGCTGCATCAGCCCGTAGACGGCGAGCAGAAAGCCGAAGATGACGACGAGCCGCGCCATCAACTTCAGACGGCGCGGGCTGTCCACGAACGCGAGCGCCGCGGCGAAGTAGACGAGCAGCCCCGCGAGCTGGATAAGCGACACGCGCGTCGCCTGCGGGTCGAACGAGAGCGCGGCGCCGCCGAGCGGCAGGAGTTGGATGAGCCCGACGACGAAGAGCCCGACGAGCGGGAGCTGCAAAGGATTAAGGCTCACCCTCAACACGCGCGTGCGCGACGCGTCGAACATCCAGAGCATGAAGACAATCGCCGCGCTCAACTGGAAGGCAGCGAGCGACCATGCGTGGACGGTGCCGAAGGCGAGCGTCGTCGTCACGACCGCGAGGCAGAGCATGAGGATGATGAAGCGGCTCCAGATCGTCCGCGGCAGCTCGCGCGCGGAGGCCGACGCCGCGCCCGGAGGAATCGAGGGCGGCGCCGACGAGGCCGGCGGCAGAGAGGGCGCGGCGAGGTCAGCGCGCAGGAGCTCGCCCGCCTGCGCGTTCGATGTTGAAGTCGTCATACCAGATTTTTCCGTAGATGGGGCAGACGCCCTCGGCACAGGGCACGCGGACTACACGGACGAGCACGGCCTCCGTCTTCGGCCCCGCGGTGAACTCGAAAGCGACCTGTTGCCAGTCCTGCGTCCCCTGCGGCACGGGCACAGACCCCGCGAGCAGAGTCTCCGGCGCGGCCGGCTCCGAGATCAGCACCGAGAGCGTGGCCGTGCTCCGCAGGTCGTCCGTCTTCACGAAGAAGCTCAGGCGGTAGCGCGCACCGGGCTCGACGGCGAGCGTCTGCGAGACGTTGCGGAAGTCCACCTGCCCGGGCGCATTGAAGGCGATGCGCAGCGAGCGACGGCCGCCGTGCGCGTTGCGCGCGTCGACGACGATCTGCCCGCCGCCCTGCGTCACGTTCCATCCGAAGAGCGAGCGCGCGCCCGGTGCGATCTCCGACTCGAAGCCGCCGTCGTTGAACTGCCCCACGGCCAGCCCTTGGAAGCCGCCCTCCGAGAGCACCGCGAGCGCGCGACGATACTGACCCTTCGCGTAGATAGCGCGCGCGAGCGCGTCGGCCGCCCACTGCTGCCCGCGCTGCCCTTCCGGCCCGAGTCCGGCCCAGACGCTCTGCGCCTCTTCGAGGTTGCCGCGCCCCGCGAGCACGCCGACCAGTTGCGCGCGCGACTCGGCCGTCTTGCCGACCGCGTCCACGACGCGCGCGAGGTCGGGCGCGTAGACCTGCCACGCGAGGTTGAAGACCTGCGGGCGCAAGCTGGGGTCTGCGTCGGCCGCGCGCCGCAGCTCCGCGAAAGCCTCTTCGGCGCGACCGGCGCGCAGCAGTGCGTTGCCGAGGTGCCAGCGCGGCTGCGTGTAGTTGGGCGCGAGTTCGGCGGCGCGGCGGAGCGCGGCCACGCCCCCCTCTGTGTCACCGAGCGCGGCGCGCGCGCGCCCGGCCTCCATCCAGATCAGGAAGTCGTTCGGCGCCAGCTCGGCCGCCTGCCCGTACTCGGCCAGCGCGCGGGGCACACCCGCGGGCTCGAAGCTGATCTGATTGAGCCGCGCCAGCATCAGGTGCGTGAGCGGGTCGCGGGGCGCGAGCCGCGCCGCGGCCTCGGCCGACTCGAAGGCCGCCGCCGGGTCTTTCGCGTAAGTGACCGGCGCCGTCTCCGCCATCGTGTTCCCGATGCCCCAACGCACCCCGAACCACGCGCCGTAGAGCGCCGCGAGCGCCAAGAGCATGAGCGGCACGCGTGCCAACACGGGACGAACGTTGATGAGTGCTAACTGCTCTTGCATAAGTAGACAGTAGTCAGTAGACAGTAGCCAGTAGGAAATACAGTCATAAGCGAATCGTCAGGGTATCAGAGTCAACGACGGCGGCACGGAGCGCTACTGTCTACTGCTTACTGTCTACTTCTTAAAACTCATGGCCGACTAACTCGATTTCGATTCTCATCCGGCGAAGCGTGACCTGTGCGTCTTCGCAGTCGCGACGAATCGCGGCGACGCGCTCTTCGTCGATGCGCGAGCTGGAGATGAGCACCTCCTCGACGTGCTGCTCCTCGCAGATGCGGCGGAGGTGGCCGTTGCCGCCGAAGACGCGCAGGCCGTGAATCACCTTGCCCTTCTTGAAGGGGTCGTCGTCCACGAAGCCGACGGGCGTGTACTGAAGCCGCAGGTTGTTGCGCATCTCGCGCAGCAGCAGTTCGCCCGCGTCGCCCGCGCCGTAGATGAGCACCCGCCTTCCGCCCGCACGCGGCGCCGGCAGCAGTTGCCGGAAGAGCCGGAACGCGACGCGGCTCCCCGCCAACATCAGGAAGAAGATCATCGCGTCGAGGACGAAGACGGCGCGCGAGAAGCCCGCGAAGCGGAAGGCGAAGAGCAGCGCCAGCACGCTCAACACAGACCCCGCCCCGACCGCCTTCGCATAGACGATGAGGTTGTCGAGACTGATGTAGCGCCACAGGCCGCGGTAGACGCCCGCCGCCAACAGCGCCGTCATCTTCACGAAGATGAGCACGGGCACCGTCGAGAGAAAGAGCAGCCACACCTCCGCGCCGAGTTCAGAGCCGAAGAGCAGGACGTAGGAGAAGTAGTAGGCGAGGATGACGAGCAGCACGTCGAGCAGCACCTCGAAGATGCGCCGCTTGTACGAGAGGTCAACGAGGAACGAGACGAGCGGCTTCTCGCGCGCGGCCTGCACCTCCGCCTCGTCGTAGACCTTGACGCCCGCGAGATAGACGCCGACGAGCGTGAGCACGACGGCGAAGCCGAGCACCATCGCGATGCCGGTGTGATACTCGAACCGGCGGACGAGCATCGCCAGCACGCCCGACGCGCCCGCAAACGCGTAGAGCATCCAGACCGCGCGCCGCTCCGAGAGGCCGAGCGCGACCAGACGGTGCGAGGCGTGGTCGCGCCCGCCCTGCGACGCCGCACGCCCCGAGAGCTTGCGCACGACCGTCACGAGCGTCGTGTCGAAGATGGGGATGAAGAGGATGAGGACGGGGACGGCGATGACGACGATGAAGCTCCGGCCGCGCTCGCCCGAGGCCGAGAGCAGAGCTGAGCTGGCGAGGAAGAAGCCGACGAACATCGAGCCGCAGTCGCCCATGAAGATCGTCGCCGGGTTCGAGTTGTAGACGAGGAAGCCGACGAGCGCCGCCGCGAAGACCGAGAGCATCACGGCCTCGGTCGTCTGCCCGTTATCGGCGAAGCTGGCGGCGATGAAGACGGCCGCGATGGCCGAGATGCCCGCGGCGAGGCCGTCCATGTTGTCGAGCAGGTTGATGGCGTTCGTGATGCCGATGAGCCAGAAGATGGTCACCGCCATCGCAACGGACGCGCCCCACCCCCACGGCAGCAGCAGCCCGAAGTAGACGACCGCGCTTGCGCCCAAGACCTGCCCGATCAGTTTTTGATAAGGCTTGATGTGGAGGAAGTCGTCCACCAGCCCGACGACGAAGAGCGCCGTGCTCGCGCCGATCACGACCCACCCCTCGCGCGTGTGCGGCACGAAGAGCAGGAAGGCCGCGAGCACCGAGAGATAGATGGCGACGCCGCCCATCATCGCCGTCGGATTCTTGCTCCAGCGGTCGCCGCGCGGCCGCGCGATGACCCCTTTGCGGCGCGCGAACGCGCGCACCACCGGCGTGAGCGCGAGCGAGAGGGCAAGCGCCGCCACGGCGGGCAAGAGGTGGCTACTGCTGAAGGGCATTACCTTACTTCGGTTCCGTGGAACGAGACTTCGGGCGTGCGTCGGAACCTATGAACCTATTAAATGTGCGCCGAGAAATCAAGCCACACGGCGCCACTTCCGTCACGCGACGGCGCCATTCTGCCGGCCGCTGTAGTACTCGATGACGGTCTGCAAAATCTCGTCCAAGCTCACGGTGGCACGGAAGCCGGTCAGCGCCGAGACCTTCGAGGTGTCGGGCACGCGGCGGGGCATGTCTTCGAAGCCCTCCTCGTATGCCTCGTCGTAGGGCACGGTGACGATCTCCGACTTCGACCCGGTCAGCTTCTTCACGCGCTCGGCGAGCTGCATGATGCTGACCTCTTCCGTCGAGCCGATGTTGAAGACCTCGCCCACCGCCGCCTCTTCGTCCATCAGCGCGACGAGCGCGCCGACCACGTCGCCCACGTAGCCGAAGCAGCGCGTCTGGCTGCCGTCGCCGTAGACCGTTAAGGGGCGACCCGAGAGCGCCTGCTTGACGAACGTCGGGATGACCATCCCGTACTGGCCGGTCTGCCGAGGGCCCACCGTGTTGAAGAGACGAACGACGACCGTCGGCAGCTTCTTCTCGCGCCAGTAGGCGAGCGCTAAGAACTCGTCGATGGCCTTCGAGCAGGCGTACGACCAGCGCCCCTTCGTCGTCGCGCCCATCACGAGATTCCCGTCCTCTTTGAACGGCACCTCCGAGGAGAGCCCGTAGACTTCGGACGTGGAGGCCACGAGCACCTTCTTCTTCTTCTTGTTCGCCTGCGCCAAGACGACCTCCGTGCCGCGCACGTTCGTCTCGATGGTGCGGACGGGCGACTCGACTATGAGCTTGACGCCGACGGCCGCGGCGAGATGAAAGACCACGTCGCACTGGTCAACCAGCTCAGCCATCACCGGCTGGTTGTGCACCGAGTCAATCGTGTAGCGAAACTTGGGGTTGCCCTTCAGGTGCGCGATGTTGTCGAAAGAGCCCGTCGAGAGGTCGTCAATGCAGAAGACCTCGTCGCCGCGCGAGATGTACAGGTCGGAGAGGTGCGAACCGATGAAGCCGGCACCGCCCGTGATAAGAACTCGCAAACTAGTCTGTCCCTCCTTCAGAACTTCAGCAGCGCCGACGCTGCGGGCGCTTCGTCAGCGCCGCCCGCCAAACGCCCGTAGAGCCTTTGCACGTCGGCGACGAGACGCTCGACCGAGTAGTCGCGCTCGACGTACTCGCGCCCGCGCTCGCCCAAGGCCCCGCGCAGCACAGGGTCGGCGATGATATGTGTGAGCGCGTCGGCGAACGCTTCCGCGTCGCCGGGGCGCACTTGAATTCCGCGCTCGCAGACCTGCCAAGGGTGCAGCCGCCGCAACTCACCCGCGGCCACGCCGCCGAGCAGATCAACCACGCCGCCGACGGCCGTTGCGACGCAGGCGCGTGCGTTCGCCATCGCCTCGATGAGCGTGAGCGGCGTCCCCTCGTTGCGCGAGGTGAGCGTCACCACGTCGAGCGCCGGGTAGAAGTTTTCGGGGTCGTCCCTGAGCCCCACGAATTTTACATCATCGAGGAGCCCGAGCGCCTGCGCGTGCAGCTCCAAATCGGCGCGCAGGTGGCCGTCGCCGATGACGACGAAGCGGACGCGCCCCGCGCCTTCATGCGTCAAGACGCCCGACTCGACCTCGAACGCGCGCCGCTTCTTGAAGAGCGCGGCGGCTTCGAGAAAGAGCCTGTGGTTCTTCACTTCAGTCAAACGACCGACGATGCCGACGAGCACGTCCCGTTCGCCCGCGCCCCACTCGCGCCGCAGCGCGTGGCGCCGCGCGGGCCATTCGTCGAAGGCGCGCGTGTCTAGGCCCAGCGGGATGACCTCGAACTGCTCGCGGCGCCCGACCCGGAAGCGCTCGTGTATCTCTTCGAGCTGCTGCGGGCTGATGACGACGATGCGGTCGGTCGCGAGCCGCGCCAGCGCCTGCTCGACGGCGATAAAGAAGCGCGTCTTCCAGCGGCCGTAGTAGCTGTGGAAGATGTGGCCGTGGTACGTGTGGACGAAGCGGCACGCGCGCGGCCTGCCCCAGAGCGCCGCAGGCGTCAGCCAACGATAGAGCAGCCCGGCCGCGCGCCCCACCGTGCCCGCCTTCGCCGTGTGCGTGTGCACCACTTCGGGGCGCTCGCGCAGAAAGAGGCGGTAGAGCTTCCAGACCGTCACCAAATCCTTCGGCGAGACTTCGCGGCTCATCTCCGGGATGACGTGCGGTCGCACACCCAGACGCTCGGCGAAGTAGCCCATGTCGTCCTCACCCGGCGGCACCACGCCCGCCACCAGCAGAGACTCCACGCCCCGCCCGCGCAACCCCGCCTCCAGCCACGCCACGTGCCGCGCCGGCCCCCCCACGTTCAGCCGCGCGATGATGCGAACGACTTTCATAAAACAGTAGGCAGATGGCAGATGGCAGATGGCAGCAGGCTCCGCCCTTCGGCAAGAAGGCTCTTAATACTTAACAGCACAAGGACTGTGTTTCTTCTCTTACTGCCTACTACCATCTGCCTACTGCCTACTCTCTTCATCCAGCCTGTTCGCGCCCGTCTCGGCGACGAGGTTCGACGCACGGAGCAGCGATTCAAACGTTCCGGCGTCCGTCCACCAGCCTTCGAGCTCGTCCCACGTCATCTCGCCGCGTTCGATGTAGGCGTTGTTCACGTCTGTGATCTCAAGCTCGCCGCGCCCCGAGGGCTGCAAGGTCTTGATGATGCGGAAGACATCCGAGTCGTACATGTAGACGCCGATGACGGCGTAGTCGGACTTCGGCAGCTCGGGCTTCTCCTCGATGCGGAGGACGCGGCGGCCGTCAAGCTCGGGCACGCCGAAGCGCTGCGGGTCGTGCACCTTCTTTAAAAGTATCTTGGCGCCGCCGCCTTGATGCCGGTAGGCGCGGACGGCCTTGCAGATGTTGCGCTCGATGATGTTGTCGCCTAAGACGACGCAGACCGGCTCGCCGTCGGCGAATGCTTCGCACAAGTCGAGCGCGGCGGCGATGCCGCCCTCGCCCTCTTGATAGGTGTAGTTGAGGTGCGTGAGGCCGAAGTCCTTCCCGTTCTTCAGCAGCCGGAGGAAGTCGCCGGCCGAGTTGCCGCCCGTGACGACCATGATGTCGCGGATGTCGGCGTCAACGAGCGTCTGGATGGGGTAGAAGACCATCGGCTTGTCGTAGACGGGCAGCAGGTGCTTGTTGGTGATGGCCGTGAGCGGGCGCAGGCGCGTCGCTAAGCCTCCGGCCAGAACGATGCCTTTCAACGCGACTCTCCTCCGCTCTCGCCCTTTGAGTTCCGGCGGCTCGACTTGACGGCCCACGTCTCGATGTATGTGCCCAGCTCGCCGAGGTTGCTCGCGGCCGTGACGGCGCGCGCCGCGAGATGTTCGAGCGCGCCCAGAGCACCGCCGCGACTTGGCACCATCGCGCGCCCGCCGTAGACGCGCCAGTCGCGCACTTCGAGCCCGTGCTTGCCGAGCAGCGCGCGCAGGGCGCGGGGCGAGAAGCCGAAGACGTGGAAGGGCTCGAAGGTCGGCGCGATGTTGACGACCCAGTCACGGCCGCGCAGTTTCTGATAGAGATTGCCGAGGCGGAAGTAGAGCCCGGCCTCGTTCGGCACGTCCACGAAGAA
>JBJMGQ010000332.1:0-11333 GCA_045807845.1 Pyrinomonadaceae bacterium
CAACTTCCCCAACTTCTCTTCCGACCTCGGCCGCCTCGGCGACTTCGTCATCATCACTGATTCAACAGTAGGCAGTAGGCAGTAGACAGTAGGCAGTAGAAAGGGAGGCGGCGCGTCTTAACCTTTAGGTCGGACGCGCCGCATTGTCTTTCTACTGCCTACTGTCTACCGCCTACTGCCTACTGTTGAATCAGTGATGATGACGAAGTCGCCGAGGCGGCCGAGGTCGGAAGAGAAGTTGGTGAAGTTGTCGGCGGGGACGATGGTGACGACGATGGCGCGCGTCTTCGAGCGGTAGTGAGCGAGTTGTTCGGGCACGCCCATGCGCTCCTCGCTGTGGAAGGTGCCGTTGACCTGCACGACCAGCGGGTCGCGCCCGCGCTTCAGGTACTCCGAGATGGCATAGGCCATCGAGGCGTCGCGCAGCGTCTGCGCTTCGAGCAGGTGAAGACCACCGTGCGGGCTCGCCTGCGTCGTCGTGCCCGCGTCGCCCTGCATGAAGCGGTTGAACTTCGCCGCGTACCCTTCCGACGCCGTTGGGAAGGGCAGCGGCGGCAGCCAAGACTTGACGGCGAGCTGCGGGAGCGCGCGCAGAGAGTTCGCCCCCTCGCTCGACACACGCGAGACGTAGCGCGCGGGTGCGTTGGCCGCGATGACGGGCAGTTGGTGCGCGCGCGCATACTCGACGAGCGGCTTGTAGTCCGTCTCGTAGTTCTTCCAAGGGCGGCTGCTCAGAAGGAAGTGGCGCTCCGTGATGAGCCCCGCGAGGTACTCGTCCAAAACCGTCTGCACGTCGCGCTCGAACATCTCCAAAGAGAGCGCGAGGGCGCGTCGCTTCGGCGAGGTCGGGCCGTATGTCTCGTCGGTGCGGCGCAGAAGCTCAGCCTCTAAAAGGTGCGCGACCGTGTTGTCGTGTGTCTCGCCGACGAAGAGCACGTCCGCATGTTCGAGCGAATCGACAATCGCCTGAAGCGTGACGGCGTTGCCCTTTGCGTCGAAGGCGCGGAAGTGCGTTGCGGGTGCCTGCGCCCTCGCGGTGAGTTGTGCCGCGAGCGCGGTCAAAAGTAGTATGCTGGCGAGGCGCCGCACTCCGCACTTCATCATGTTTGACCTTTTAGCACGTCGCCCCTCGGGGCGGCAACGACCGCCGTCGCGCGCCTCGTTGACGGCGTTCGTACGTGTGCTCTGCCCGACGAGCCAGAGGAGGGAACCGAGTTGGAAATTTACGTCAGCACGGACGTAGAGACGGACGGGCCGATTCCCGGCGTCTACTCGATGTTGAGCATCGGGTCGGCGGCCTACCTGCCGGACAAGACGCTGCACAGCGGATTCAGCGCGAACCTTGAGACGCTCCCCGGCGCGTCGCAGCACCCCGAGACGATGAAGTGGTGGAAGACACAGCCCGACGCTTGGGCCGCGTGCCGGCAGGACGTGCAGTCGCCGGAGGAGGCGATGCGCCGCTACCTCGATTGGCTGAAACGGCTTCCGGGCGAGCCCGTCTTCGTCGCCTACCCGGCGGCCTTCGACTTCATGTTCGTCTGCTGGTATCTCAACCGCTTCGCGGGCGAGAACCCTTTCGGCTGGCACGCCCTCGACATCAAGACCTTCGCGATGGCGCTCACGGGGCGCGACTTTCTCAGCACGGTCAAGCGCAACATGCCCCGCAACTGGTTCGACGACCTGCCCTACACGCACAAGGCGCTCGACGACGCCATCTCGCAGGGCGCGCTCTTCTGCAACATGCTCGCCGAACACAAGCGACGGCTCAAGGCCGGCGGCGCTTGAGCCGTTGAGTGCGACCATGAGCAGGAGTTTATTGACAGGCGCGGCGCGGAAAACTATCTTCTCCGCAGAGAGAGAAGCGCGCACCCTTCGCGTTGGAGATGAATCATGAGGACACTCCTGCTCCTGCCGCTCCTGTTGGCGCCGGTCTTCCCCTTTCAGAGTGGCGCGGGCGACGGCGCGCCCATCACGGTCGTCGGCTCAAAGTGGACGAAGAGCCAGCAGAAGGTCGAGCACGCCGACACGCAAGACCCCGCCCCTGCACCGGCCATGATTCCGGCCAACAAGAACTTCGAGCGCAACCGGCGCATGAACGACCCGGCCGGCGTGCGCGACCCGAACGCCGACACCATCGACGGCCGCGCCGCGGCGCTGGAGAAGGCCGTGCGCGAAGCGCGCGCGCCGAAGAGCGAGACGGTCGAGGGCTATGCCTATCGCGTCAAAGTCCTGAACCCGACGCCGAAGGCTGTCGAAGTCCTCTTCTGGGAATATCAGTTCGAGGAGACGGCGAACCCTGCGAACCTCACGCGCCGGCAGTTCCTCTGCGGCGTCCAGCTTAAGGGCGGCAAGGAGAAGGAGCTGCAAGCCTTCGGCGGCTCGGGCCCGTCCGGCGCCATCAGCGCCGAGAGCCTCGCCAACAAGACGGCCAATCCCTTCACCGAGCGCGTCGTGATCAACCGCATCGAGTATGCCGACGGCACCATCTGGCAGCGCAAAGACTGGAACTACGCAGAGGTGCGCGCCTCCATCCAACGCGCCGTCTCGACCCCTTGGGGCGCCGAGATGTGCCGCGCTCTCTGAGCCGCATAGTTAAGAAAAATTTTTCGGTTGACGCGGGGCGCGCTTTCGCGTAGAAGTGCATTCCGTCGTATGCACGGCCACGGCCGGCCGCCATCCTTCCAAGGAGAATCCGATGAACAGAACGCGCGTCATCCTTCAGACGATGATCACGCTCGCCGCCGCCTCGCTCGGGCTGGTGGCGGCGCTCGCTTGGAACGAGGCCATCAAGGCCCTCATCAAGAGTGTGCTGGGCGAGAACGACAGCCTCGTCGGGCTCTTCACCTACGCCATCTTAGCGACGGCCATCGCCATCGTCGTGCTCCTCATTCTCGGCAACGCGGCGGCACGCATCGGCGGCGATGCCGCCATCAATCGCGAGGCCGAGGGCTAAGCCGATTCACCCCTAACCGAAACCATTTCAAACGAGCGCGCCGCCGCGGCCCATCCCGGCCAAAGCCGTGTGCCTATCCATCCCGACAACGCATGCACGCTACTTCGACGACGCCACAACCTCTTAATGTCGCCCCGCCGATGACCGGGGCCGAGTTCCGCAAACACGCAGGGTTTCGCTCGAAGTTCCTGCCGACCGCGCGCGACGTGCTCGTCTACCTGCCACCCGGTTACGAACGGGAAACAACGCGGCGCTACCCCGTGCTCTACCTGCACGACGGGCAGAACCTCTTCGACGGCGCGACCTCTTTCATCTACGGTCAGGACTGGCGCGTCGGGCAGACGGCCGGCACGCTCATCCGCGAGCAGGCCATCGAGCCCGTCATCGTCGTCGGCATCTACAACACCGGCCGCGAGCGCGTCGAGGAGTACACGCCGAGCGCAGACGCGCGGCTCAAGGTCGGCGGCAAGGCAGACCTCTACGGGCGCCTGATTGTCGAGGAGTTGAAGCCCTTCATCGACGCGCACTATCGCACGCGCGCGGGCGTGTGCGACACGGGGCTCGGCGGGTCGAGTCTGGGGGGCTTAGTGACGGCGTACTTGGGCCTTCGACACCCGTGCGTCTTCGGCAAGCTGGCCGTCGTCTCGCCTTCAATCTGGTGGGACGGCCAGCGCATCCTGCGTGATGTGAAGTCTCTACAGTCTCGGACGGACGCGCGCATCTGGCTTGACATGGGGACGGAGGAGGGCTCGCGCGCCTTGCGGGACGCGCGCCTGCTGCGCGACGCGCTCGTCGCCAAGGGCTGGCATCTCGAACGCGACCTTCACTATCTCGAAGCACACGGCGCGCGACACACCGAGTCGGCTTGGGCGCAACGCGTCGCGCCGATACTCAGGTTCCTATATCCGAAGCAGTGAGCCGCGCTACTTTTTGCTCTTCTTCGATGAAGCCCGCTTCCTCTTCGACTGGCGAAAACTCTTCATCCCTTCTTCAACCAACTTCCGCGCGCGCTCGGGGCCGAAGCGGCCGAGCGGGTTGAACCCTTTGCCCTTGATGTGGTTGTAGGAGACGAAGAAGTGCTCTATCTCTTCGAGGAGAGTGGCGCCTAAAGATTCGAGCGTGCGGATGCCCTTGTGCAGGCGCGCGTTGGCGGCGACCCCGATGAGGCGGTCGTTGCGCGTCGTCTCGCCGTCGCGCTCGGTCTGCTCGGCCTCGATGACGCCGACGAGGCGTGTGCGGACGAGACAGCCCGCGAACGCCGGCTCGTCCATCAGCACCAGCACGTCGAGCGGGTCGCCGTCGCCGCCCAACGTCGAAGGCACAAAGCCGAAGTCGAAGGGGAACGAAGCCCCCGAGGTCAACACGCCGCCCAGCTTAAAGAGCCCGAGCTTCTCGTCGTAGTTGTACTTGTTGCGGCTGCCCTTCGGCGTCTCGATGATGACGTTCAACTCTTCGTCTTCGTCGAACGCCGCTAAGTCGAAAAGATTCTTTCCTGACATCACAGACTCACCAGCCCTGCTTGATCTCCCAACGGTCAACGACGCGCGTGCCTTCGAGCACATGATAGTGCGTGTGCTGCGCGGCGGAGAGGCATGAGTGATTGACGAGCACGCGGACGCGCGCGCCGACGTGGAGCGCGTCGAGCTGTCCGTCATCCTCAACCAGCACCTCGCCGTGCTCCTGCGAGAGCGCTCGGACGCGCAGCCCCGTCTCCGCGCCTTCGAGGTCGAGCACGTGGCCGTAGCCACACGAAGGGTCAAGCTTGACGGCGCCTCTATCTTTCGAGAGCGCGATGGCGCCCGCGTCGAGCACGACCTTGCGGCGCGCGCGGTCGCGGTGGACAACCGCGGCGAGCACCGTCAGCGCACAGTCGGCGAACGTGCAACTGCCGAGCGTGGCCTGAAAGGCGTCGAAGAAGATGTAGTTGCCCGGCCGCGCCTCGTCCACGCCTTCGAGGTGTTCGTACTGCGTCGCGGTCGGGGTCGAGCCGACGCTGACCGTCGGCACTTCGATGCCGTCGGAGCGCAGGCGCGCGGCGAACTCCGTCATCAGGTCGCGCTCGTGCCGCGCGATTGCGAGCAGCTCTGCGTGCGAGCGCGCGTGGTAGGAGTGGCCTGCGTGCGTGAGTACGCCTGCGAAGCGCAGGTGCGTGGCGGCCTCGATGCGGCGCGGGATTTCGAGCGCCTCGGGCTGTCCGGGCTCGACGCCGCAGCGGTGATAGCCGCAATCGACCTTCAGGAATAGGTCGAGCGTTAACCCTCGGCGCCGCGCGGACTCGTCGAGGCTCGCGGGGATACTCACGTCGTCCGTGATGAGCGCGAAGCGTTCACAGAGCTTTGAAAGCTCTATCGCCTCGTCGAACTTCCCCGGCTCAATCGGAACCGCGTAGGTGATGTCCTTAAAACCGTGCGCGGCGAACGCGCGCGCTTCGGCAAGCGTCGAGACGGTGATGCCGCCCGCGTGCCCGCTGGTCTGAATGCGCGCCACCTCCACGCACTTGTGCGTCTTGACGTGCGGGCGTAAGGATGCGCCGAGCCCCTTGATGCGCTCCGACATCAGCTCCGCGTTCCGCCGCACGCGCTCCACGTCGAGGACGAGCGATGGCGTCTTGATGTTGTGCAAGTCCATGTGTGTTTGAAGTGAGGATGACTATAACACCATTTCACTTCATGGCTGCACGGTGATGAAGACGCCGCTGCGGCTCGTCGCGCCGTTGGCGGTGGTGACGACGACGGCGGCCGGGCCGTTGACGCCGTCGGGTATCACGGCGTTGATTTGGTCGAGGCCGTTAAAGCCGCCGGAGGGGCCTGCGTAGTTGACTCGCGCGGACTTGCCGCCGATCTGCACCGTGACGGGCAGAGAGTTGCGCCAGCCCGTGCCGAAGAGCGCGACCTCGGACGCCGACGTGCCGGTGCGCGCGGGGAAGGGCGCGTGCGTGTAGAGCATGCCGGAGACGAGCAGCGCGACCGATTCGCCCGTGCCCGTCTGCGGGAGGGTGAAGAGGCCGGGGTTGGCGCCCACGAAGCCGGCGTCGTCCGCGGCCGTCACGTTACCGTTGACGTTGACGACGACCGAAGCCAAGCCCGTGCCGAGCGCCTGCGGGACGTGGATGTGAATCTTCGAGTCGTCGAAGGAGAGGACGGGAACGTCCAGCCCCTCGATGGTCACGTGGACGCCGCGCGCAGTCGCTTCGGCTTGCGTCGCGCCGCTCAGGCCGCGCGTCAGTCCCGCGCCCGTGATGGTCGCGAGCCCGCCCGTCGGCGCGTTGCCTTGCAGGCTCGCGCTGTTGTTGACGGAGAGATGCGCGACGGAAGGGAGCACGGTCTCCACGCCGAAGGAGAGCCCCGAGTAGCTTTGCGTGAACTCGTCGTCGGCGAGGACGAAGGCGTCGCCGTCGCGCAGCACGCCGTTCAAGGCCGGGTCTGGGAAGGCGTAGACGTGCGGGATGCCGCCGTTGCCGCCGTCGGCCGCGAGGTCGCTCTCGCCGGTCGAGTCCTGTATGACGTAGACCGTGCCTTCGCGCGCGACCGTCAGGCCGTGGAGCACGAAGTTGTTGTCAATCGAAAGTCCCTCGACGCAGACCTCGTCCGTGTCGCCGTCGCCGTCGCCGTCCGTGTCGTAGACGGCGAGCATGTACGTGTCGTTCCCCGCGGAGTGCGTGAAGACGACGCCGCGCGAGTTGGCCGCCACGTCGAGCGGCGCGTCGGTGTCGTAGTTGAAGGAGTAGAAGGGCGTCGCGTCGAGCGTGTCGGGCATGCCGTCGTCGTTCGTGTCGCGGACGATGCGCAGCTCATTCGACTGGAAGTCGGCAATCAAGAGATTACCGTTGGGCAGGAGCGCGAGGCCGTTGGCGTTGAAGAGACGATTGTCGCCGACCGTGACGAGCGCGCGCGAGCGTGAAGAGTCGAAGCCGCCGCTCGAAGAATCGCGCACGAGCAGGACGACCCCGGGTGAGTCTTCGTTGTTGGGGTCTGCGGGTTCTTCACTGTTGAAGTAGCCGCTGGAGGAGACGACGACGAACTCGCGTCCCGTCTTTGAAGTTCCCGCGACGACTGCGACGGCCGAGGGCAGGCCGAAGTCGTGGCCGAGGTCGTAGGTCGAGGAGGTGTCGCGCACGTAGTCGCCGTTGGTGTCTGAAGCGAGGACGAGGACGCCGGTCGAAACGTCGTCGGAGGTGTTCGAGGTGCCGCGGTCGTCGATGCCTGTGAAGACTTCGTAGCGCGCGCCGCTGCGGCCGACGGCGATGTCGTAGGAACCGCCGCGCGCGTCGAAGGTGGCGCGGTCGTCGGCCTGTAGGTCGCCGTCGCGATCAACGAACTCTTCGTGTGTGCCGTCGTTGCTGACGAGGCTCAGTTGCGAGACGTGCAGCACGCGGCTGAGCGGCGTACCCGGCGCGATGGCGGCCGAGGGGGTTGGACGTGTCGCTTGAGTTGAAGCGAGTGCTCTGTCTTTCTCGACGCTCCTTGCGACGGGCGCGGGGCGCGCGGGGCAGCGTTCTCTTGAGCCTGCGTTCTGATTCAGAGGCCGCGTGCGCGTCTGTTTGTCGATGCGTTTGCGTTGAGGCGAGTAGGCGTTGAGGCGTGTCGGCGTCGCGGCGGCGTGCGTGCGCGCGGCGAGCGCGTGGCGGCGGTCGGGTCTGTAGTTCTTTGCCGACGGAGCCTGCGCACGGCCCGCGCGTGGGAGGGGCACTGCGACGGCGAAGAGCAACAGGGCAGAGACGAGTGCGACGAGGTGTGAGCGGGCGCGCATCTGAAATCCTTTCGGCTGTAGTCCGGAGAGAGGAGAGCAGCAGGCAGTAGGCAGTAGGCAGATGGCAGTAGGCCGTCGCCCCGAGCTTCGGGCGTTGCAGGGTTAATTCAGGATTGCCAATGGTGGGGCTTTCAACTGCCTACTGCCATCTGCCTACTGCCTGCTGTTGTTGAGTCTGCGGCGGCGGCAACGTCGTGCGACGAGTTGCGTCGGTCGTGTTCGCACGGCGCTGCCGCCGCCGCCAAGCGGAGGCGCGAGGCCCCGTCTCGCGCCTCCGACTCTCACGTTAACGGTTGTCCGGCCTCTCGCGCGGGCGCGGCGCGTCAGGGTCGCGCTGACGCGGAGCCTCCTGACGCGGAGCCTCTTGCCGAGGCGCTTCATGACGAGGTGCCTCCTGACGTGGAGCTTCCTGACGCGGCGGCTCGGAGCGCGGAGCTTCTTGTCGTGGCTCCTGTCGCGGCTGTTCGTGTCGCGGTTCAGAGCGTGGCTCGGAGCTTGGCGATTCGCGAGGTGCCTCGTGCCGTGGCTCGGGTGTGTAGGAGGGCGGCGCCTCGCGGCGCGGCGAAGGTTGTTCCTCGCGGCGCGTCGGAGCAGAAGGCGGGGTGCCTTCGTCGTCACGGGGCCGTGTGCGCGGCTCGTGACGTGGGCGGTAGACGGGGCTTGAGCTGTCGTCGCGCGGGCGTGCTTCGCGTGGCGCTTCTGTGGGCGGTTGGTCTGTCGGTTGGTCTGAAGACGGGCGCGTGGGGCGGACGCGCGGCTCGCCGGAGTCGCCGCCTCCACCGGTGTCGCGCTCGCGCCGCTTGGGCGAGACGGCGTCGTCGCCGGTCGGGTAGCTTGGCGAAGGCTCGACGGGCACGTTGGGTCGCGTGGGTCGCACGCGCGCGGGCTGTGCAGAGTCGCCGCCCGGGTTCGTGTTCGGAGTGCCGTAGTTGCGCGGACGCTCGACCGCGCCTGTGCCCGCGCCGGAGTCACGACCGGAGGAGCCCGAGCCCTGCGAGCTGTTGCCGACGTTTGCGTCGGGCGCCGAAGGCATGCGCGGCTCGCGGTTGTTGAAGACGCGCGTGCGACGCAGCTCGCCTTCGAGCGGGACACCGGGCGTGCGCTCGGCCGCTCCGGTCGGGCGGTCGGCGATGGCGCGCGGAGGCATGACGGGAGTCGGGCGGTTGATGGTCAGCGTGTCGCGTCCGTTCGCGCCCGTGACCCTCTCGCCCCTCGCGCCCACGCGGGGCGCACCGCGCATAGAGTCTGCGCGTGAGATGGGCAGTTGACCGCGCACGGGCTCGCTCGCGAGAGCACGCCCGGCGAGGTCGCCCGCCGCTGGTCTGGCACGCAAGGCTCTGTCGCCGAACTCTCGCGCAGGCACCGTCGAGACGGCGCGCAGCAGATACGGGTTCGAGCGTCGTATGTGTTCGAGGTCGCGCCCGCGTAGCGGCGACAGGCGGTCGTAGTCACGCGACCAACGGCGCCCGCGCGGGTCGCGCTGGCCGTAGGTGAGCGGATACCAGCAGACGTGCCGGTCGCGCCCGAAGTCGAGCGTGACGAAGGCGACGAGTGCCGGTCGCCACCACGCGCGCCGGTAGCGATAGCCGTAGCCGCGCGGCGCCCAGCACCAGTCGTTATTGACGTTGACCCAGCGGCCGTAGTGGTAAGGCGCCCAGCCCCAAGGCTCGTCCGCCACCCAAGTCCAACCGTAAGGCGAGCACCAGACCCAGCGCCCGTAGCGATAAGGCGCCCAGTCGTTGTAGACGTTGACGGAGGCCGTGTGCGGGCGCCAGATGTAGCCGTAGTCTTTCGTGTAGACCCAGTCGCCGTAGGAGTCCAACTCCTCGGCGCCGTACACGTCGGAGTCGTAGTAGCGGTCGCGCCCCTCGAAGTTAAGGCGCGAGGCGAGGTAGCGCTCGCGCTCGTCGTTCCAAGTGTCCCACTCGTCAAAGTCTGCGGCCGCCATGAAATCCCAGTCGCTCTCGCCCGAGCCGTCGGGCGCCAGCCGCGCCGTGCGGTTGCTGCGCAGGACGAAGCCCGAGTTCTGCGAGTAGATGCGCGCGCGCCCGTCTTCGCGCACGGTGACGCGCACGGCGCCGTCGCGCTCGACATCGACGCGGTACTGGCCCATCCGCTCGGCGGCGATGGTCGTCCCCGGCGCGTCAAGCTCGAAGTAGCCCTTGTCCTTGTCGAACTGCGCGAGCCGGAAGCTCACGGTGCCTTCGGAGAGACTGAGCGCGATGCCTTCGTCGCGCAGCGTGACGACGCGGAGGGAGGAGTCGGGGCCGAGGCGGACGAAGTTGTGCGCGTCGGCCTGTATCTCAAGACGCGAGTCGCGACCCGTGGCGAGCACGTCGCCCTCGACGAGCGGCGCGTTCAGGCGCGCGTCCTCCCATTCGTCGTTGCCTGCGCGCTTGAGGCTGACCTCGCCTTTGAGGAGGCTGATGCGCAGGACGCGCGCGTGCTCCTCGTACTCGTCCGTATCGTCGTTGGTGTCGTCGGCGGCGCGCGCCGCCGTGCTGAAGAGTAAGAGTGTGGAGAGCAGAAAGAGGAGAGCGCTTGGCGCAGAGAGACGAGAACGCATACTGGACGCTCCTTCGTTGGCGATTCGGACGGGCTCTGCTTTGGGGGCAGAATCAAACAGACGAAGCCTTGCTTCCCCGGCAGGGAAGAGAACTCGCGGGGGCTTTCGTCCTTTGTCAGCGGCCGGTGCAAAGCATGTGCCCGTGGCCGAAAGATGATGGCAGGTAGAGGCTTGTCAGGACAATCTCATAGAAAAACGCGAGCCCACACGGACGCACCTATGCCAGATGGTGCAGGCCGAGCACTATTTGGTGTGAGAAGCGTGAGCGGCTTTTGCTTTGGTCTTTCCGATCTCTGCGAAGCTGAGGTTGAGAATTGGATACGAGCGCCAGTCTTTGAAGTCGTAGTGCCACCACTCGGGCTCGTAAGGGGTGAAGCCTTCGGCCTCCAACGCGGCGCGGAGAAGGTCGCGGAGGCGGTGCTGTTCAGCAGTGCCGCCCGCGTAGTTGATGTGCGAGCGCTCCGACATCTCGTCGTACTCGCCGGGCATCGAGACCTGTCGGCCGGTCTTCAAATCGTAGAGCGTCAGGTCAACGGCGCAGCCGCGGTTGTGGCGCGAGCCCTTCGAAGGGTCGGCGACGAACTGCTTCTTGTCGGCGGGCGTGATCTCCCAGAAGAGCTTCGTCACCGACCACGGCCGGTATCCGTCGAAGACCGCGAGCCCGTAGCCCTTCTTCTTCAATCCAAGGCTCACACGCACGAGCGCTTCCGCGGCCGGGCGCTGTAGAAACACGCGCGCCTCCTTGTAGACGGCACGGCCCGTGAAGTTGTTCGCCGTCGCATAACGCACGTCGAGCTTGATTGAGTGGTCGAGCTTCCGCAACTCGACAAGGTCGGGCTCGCGGAACGTGCCCTCTTCTCTCGGAGGGTTATCCTGCGCGAGCGCGGATAGTGAAAGCAGGAAGAGAAAGAGAAGCGCCACCGACGCGCGGCGCATGGGTCTGAGGGGTAGTGTTTCACTCATACTATTTGAAGGGTCTGCGTCACACGCCGCTCCGCGGCGAAGAACTCAAAGCCTTACTGTGACCAAGGCTTCGGCTTGCGCTCCCAGCGATGGGGACGCAAG